>NZ_JBFBHW010000038.1:0-84129 GCF_040685395.1 Kitasatospora sp. NPDC088779
CAGCGCGGCAGCCTCCAAGCGCACGGCCTCACGGCGCTGTCGTGCCTTCGCCGTCAGCCCGCCCCCATCCGCATATCGCATGCGAGACGGTCTACACCGACAGGTGACCGTCCGTCAGTAAAACGGCAGATCCGTCACCCCAAAGAGCAAATGTCAGTACGACCGCTGGCGGCGGGATCGGAGGCAGTCGGGGACCGCGATGGGCCCTGAGCAGTGGGCGCGCAAGCAGCTCCCGTACTTGACGGGTGCCAGCTTCTCGCTGATCGGCCTGAGGCCGGTCGTCCAGTTGGAGCTGCTGTTCGCTCTCCAGGCCCGCGACGCTCGCGGCGGGAGGATCGCTCCGCATGTGCTGAGGACGATCACGACGAAGATCGCGGATCTGCCCAGTCTGGTGATGGCCCCACCCGAACGGATGGCCGTGGAGGTGTTCGGTAGAGGCGGGGATGTCCACGCCTTCGTGCGCGAGGCGATGCGGCATCTGAACGGCGCGTTCGACGAGCTCAACGGTGTTGACCCGACCGAACGGAACGTGTGGGACCTGGTGACGGTCGGCATCGCTTCGGAGAAGGGCGACGCTCCGCGCCGCAACACCGGGTATGCCGACTTCACGACCGTGGTCCAGCCATGGCTTCGGCAGGTGGTCATGGAGTGGGCCCGAACCGTCCGCCCGCAGGGGTCCCAGCTGAGCAAGCGACTGTTCGCGACGACGGCCGCATCGCGTGCGCTGTTCAGGCGTGTCGGCGGCGGAATGGAACCGTCCTCGCTGCAGTTCGCCGACATGACGGCGGTCGCGGACGCCTTCCGCGGCCTGCAGAAGGAGGACGGCAGCGACTACGCCAACAAGTACCGGGCGACGCTGTTCTCCGAGTTCTGCCAGTTGCTGGAATTCGGGCGGCAGGCGGGCCTGATGGACACCGTCCCTGGCGGTTTCGCCCGCCACAGTTCGCTTCGGATCGTCGTCGAGGAGCCGAACGAGGACGAGGTCGGCAAGGCGGTGCCAGAGTCCGTCATCCGCCAGCTCGACGCCTACCTAGGCAGCTTCGGCGACGGCATCACCTATGGCGACCTGGGATCCGACGACCTCAAGCTGATGTTCCAGGCCATCTACGAGTTGCTGCGGGATACCGGTCGGCGGCCGAACGAGATCGCCTCGCTGCACATGGACTGCTTGGAGCGGATCGACGGCGACTACAACCTGGTCTGGAACAACTACAAGGGCAAGCGGATGAACCGCCGGCTCCCGATCGACTCCGACACGGCAGGGGTCATTCAGCGATGGCAGCGGCGGCGTCGGGAGATGGCCGGGGCCGAGCACAGTCCGACGTTCATGTTCCCGGCCGCCACATCGGGCGACACGCGCCGCCACATACGCACCGGCGCGATCTCGAACGCAATGCGTGCCTGGGTGGACGGCATCGAGCGTCTGGACTCGGAGGTCCCCGACAGTGATGGCCGGCCGCTGCCCTTCGACCGGCAGCTGGTCTACCCGTATGCCTTCCGGCACTCCTACGCCCAACGGCACGCGGACGGCGGGACCCCGCTTGACGTGCTGAAAGAGCTTATGGATCACCGGGATGCGAAGACCACGCTGGGGTACTACAAGGTGTCCCTGAAGCGGAAACGCGAGGCCGTGGCGACGATGCGTCAGCACGTCGTGAACCGCTCCGGTCAGCCGGCGCCGATGTCTTCCAACACCGCCTACGAGCGGCGTTCGGTGCAGGTGGCGTTCGGTGGCTGTGTCGAGCCTAGCAACGTGAAAGCGGGCGGCAAGGCCTGTCCGATCCGCTTCCAGTGCGCCGGATGCGGATTTTACCGGCCTGATCCCTCCTACCTGCCCGCGATTGAGGACCACATCCGAGGCCTGAAGGCCGACCGGGAGATCGCGTTGGCGATGGACGCGGAGGACTGGGTCGTACGCAACATGACAGAGGAGGTTGCGGCGTTCAAGGACGTTGCCGAGAGGATGAAGACAAAGCTTGACCAGCTCGCTCCCGGAGAGCGGGCCGAGATCGAGGAGGCGAGCAAGATCTTGCGCAAGACCAGGGCAGTTAGGGGCCGCACCGTGCTGCCGGTGACCGTCGTCCAGCGGAAGGAACACGGGGCGTGAAGCGCACCCCGGCCGAGGTGCTGGCCGAAGCCCGCCGCCGTGACAGCCGCGACAAGCGAGCGAGGGCTCTGGCCGTGGTGGACGCTCTTGCGGCCCGCGGGGAGCCGGTCACCTTCGCCACGGTGGCCAAGACGGCCGGGGTGTCGAGCTGGCTCGTCTACGCGGAGGGAGTCCGTGAACACATCGAAGCGGCTCGCGCCCGACAGGCGGCCACCGACCGACGTGCAGGTGCT
Organism: Kitasatospora sp. NPDC088779; assembly: GCF_040685395.1. NCBI lineage: Bacteria > Bacillati > Actinomycetota > Actinomycetes > Kitasatosporales > Streptomycetaceae > Kitasatospora > Kitasatospora sp. NPDC088779. The sequence goes on from NZ_JBFBHW010000038.1 coordinate 2,341, forward strand.
GCCGTCACCGGGGCCGGTACAGCGGGCTTGAAGACCGACCTGGAGTTGGCCCGCCAGGAAATCACCGCCCTCCGCGGCGAGCGGGACCGGCTTAAGGGCGCGCTGAGGCGACAGTTGGGCCAGCAGCTCGACCAGGCCGCCGCCGGCGACCTGGTCGCCCGTATCGAAGAGCTGACCCAACAGAACGAGGCACTGACCGTTGAGCGGGACACCCTCAGGCGTGAGAACGCCATGCTGGCAGAGAAGTTGGAGGAGGCGGAGGAGGATCTGATCGTGGCCAGGACCAGCCTGCGTCAGATGATCCGGGCCGAAAACAGGACCGACTAGCGGCAGACATTGGCCGCGTCCAGGCGGTGATCGAGCGTCCGGTCCGGATGCGCCTGTCGATGACAAGAGGCCCCCGCCAGCACAGGTGGGGGCCTTTCGCGCTCTGGGTGGTTGTCCTCGATATGCGCGCCCGCCTCCGCAACATCCCCGACGTCGAGAAGCTCGACGACCGCGCAGGAGAAATCGGAGATCCATCTCAGGACTGCAGGGTGACCAGCCATGGCCTATCGCGGACTTACGGCGGCGGTGGCTCGGGGGACCTCTGTGCTTGTGAAGCCGCGTTCACTGAAGTCTGCCCAGCCATGGCGACGGCCTTCATGTCGCCAGCATCGCTTCGTCGCAAGACGAAGATCTTGGCCAGGGCAAGCAAACTCGGCCCGCACAGCATGACGGAAAGCCACCAGGAAGTCGTCGCAACAAAAACGCCAGCGCCGAGCATCGCGATAGACACAACTGTTCCGGCCATGAGGTCAGCCATGTGTCGCCTGTGCGCCCGTTCTTCCCGCTTCTCGCATGCAGCTCGCTCCTCGGAAGCCATCTTCATGTCAAGCTGCCGCACACGCAAAAGGTGCTCACGTTTGAGCTGAGGCTCCAGCCCCTTGAGCGCAATGTCGAGCTTTTCGGGTCCAAGTACCTGGCCCCACTGAGCCGCAATGTTCATGGCAGCGGACAGCATCGGGTCGTCGCTGATGGGAGGCTGCCAGCGTGGTGCCGACGAGTCCTCATATGTACTCAACGTGTGACCCCTCCGCCTCCGCCAGAACCGATGCCGCGGGTAAGCGCGGTCGGCTCTGGCGGCGGTCCAAGACGCAGGAACAGCCGTGCCAGTGAATGGTCGATAGTTACTTCTGCAGCCTCTGCAAGCTCGGCGTCGACAACACCATCGGGCCGTTCAACCCGATACTGCCCAGGCGGCCGCAGCTCCCGTGCGTAAGGGATGTACCGCCAAGGCAGGCCCCAGGAAAGCGCTGGGGCCTTCTCCGTCTGCAGCATCTGTGCGAATTTCGAAAGATCACCGATGATGCTGACCACTTGAAGGCAGAACTCCCGGGCTTCCGTACTGCGCTCGCTGTCCATGAGGAGCTTGATGAGGTGGTTGTCAGCGATGACCCGTACCGATCCGTCTACTGTATCTAGATCAACCGAGTCCAGCGCATGGCTGACATCTTCCTCAAGCGCGTTCATTGAGGAGATCTCTTTGAGACCTTCCTTATCGCCGATGAGGAAGGCGTAGATCGCAGCCCGCTCTAGGTAGGTCAGATCAAGTAGTCCGTCCGGTAGGCGTTTCGTGACTACAACTTCGGCCGGCTGCCTACAGCTCTCGCGCTTGCGGTCCTTGCGCCACGAGATGAGGGACCGGAGCCGGGGGCTCACCCTTCCCATGATCACCTCCGCTTCACGCCAAGAGGCTTACAGGATATGCGCCTTGGAGCGCCCGTGGGGATGGATCCGCGATTGCGAGCCAGAAGCTAGACCTTCTGCAGCCACCCAAGCGCTGGATCCCTGCGGCAGCACGGTCCGGTCGTGTTGACCCCGGCGTCGAAGAGCATCAACCAGCGGGCAGTAGCTCTCATGCAGCATCCTCGCCAGGACCTGCTGGAGGCCTGGCACATCGGCAATGTTCCTTATGTGTCAGAAGGACGGATAGCTAGCTGACCTGGCTAGTGACTTGACAGCTCTAGATAACCAAGGATCTTTGGCGGTTCGCGCAAGATGCCAGCCGGATTCTCGACATTCCGCTGGTGCGGGTCGCGGACGGCCGCGACCCGTTCCAGGTCTTCCATGACGAGAAGTTCCTCGGGAACAGCCGGTTCACCCCGTGCACCCGCGTCCTGAAGATCATCCCGTGCCTCAGGTGGCTCACCGAGAACGCTGATCCCGAGCAGACGACGCTCTACATCGGCATCGACGCCAGCACGCACGACCGCCGGCGCATCCCGCCGATCGCCACCAACTGGCGACCCTGGCGCACTGCCTTCCCCCTGTGCGAAGAAGGAGAGCCGGCGCTCACCAAGGAAGAACTTCTCGACGAAGCCAGAAGAATGGGGATCGAGCCGCCCCGGCTGTACGAAATGGGCTATACCCATAATAATTGTGGGGGAGCGTGCGTGCGCGCTGGAAAGGCTCAGTGGATTTTGACTCTCAAGACCTTCCCCGAGCGATACGCGATGGCCGAGGCGCAGGAGGAGGAATTCCGAAGGAAGAACGGGGACTATGCCATCTTGAAGGAGCAGAGAAACAGGGTGGTCTACCCGCTGACCCTCAGGGAGCTCCGAGAGCGCGAGCAGGCCCGCCAGGGTGCCAACTCCTGACCGCACCCACCCTGCGCCCCCGCCGCTGCAAGCGGCCCAGCCGCCGCGCCGACCAAGTCCCCGGTCGGTGCGGCGTGCCCCTTGCCCGGCCTTGATCGAACCAGGGTGACGGCGCCGGAGCCGGTGGCATCGGGGTTGGCCGGCTCCACGCCGTCGCTTCGGTGCGACCAGCAATCCGGAAGCCCCGCAACCGCCCCGGCATGACCCGCTGAGGCCGCCCGCTCGCGGCGTTCAACGGTTCAGGTCGGCCGGACCGCTCCCGCACGTCACCGGGCCCGCCGGCGTGACCGGCCGGCCTGGCCGGGACACGCCCTCGGCGGTTCGGAAAACAACCCGGCAACCCCCTTGAATCGCCCAGCCACGCCGCTAAGTTGACGCCGTCGGCCGACCTGGATGAGGCGTACTTCTCTCCCGCGACCGAGACCTGCCGTGCGTGCGATCCGCCGCAAGCGGCCCCCCTACTCTCCACCCGGAGCTACCCCATGCCCCGATTCCTTCGCCTCCTCTCTGCCCGTGCACGCGCCCCGCACCCCGACCGGCCGCAGAACCCGCCCACCGACGACCGGCCCCGTCGCTACACCGCTACCGTCCTGCTCAACGTGACCACTGGCCCGCGCGGCGAGGCCCTCCACCTCTTCGGCTACCAGCACGGCCAGCCGCTCGCTCTGGTGGAGGTCCTCGGCGACGGTCCACTGGTCCTGACCGTCGACACGAGCACCATCGACGCGGCGGCCAACTCCGTATTTATCATCGGCAACGGTTCCTTCGCCGACTCGCTCGGCCGAAGCTGGCCTGGCGGCGTCCGGTGGGTGTCCATCGGCGATGTCCTGCAGATCACTGATCCCGGCGGCGACGTCCACTACCTGGCTGTCGCCTCCGACACGCTCGATCCCGTCGACGCCCCGACCAACCTCGTGCCGCTGCTCGGCAGCACCGCCACGAGCCACCCGTAGACGCGACCGCCGCGGACTCACACCGGCCGCCCGATTGTCCTGGCGGCCGGTGTCTTCAGCCGGGCCCGAAGGAACCCCAGCACCGTCCCCGGGCCACAGCGACATCGCTCTGCCCCGGGCCCGACTGGCCGCAAGCGCGAAGACCAGCCCCGTGTGGTGAACAACGCAAGCTCCTTCCCGCCGCTCGCAGGCGGGCGGAGGACCACGTCGAGTCCCTCCGCCCGTCGGCGGCCGATGTCCCATCGGCCCGGTCCAAGGCCGGTGCAGACACCGGCTGCGGGGGTCGGCTCATGACCTCCTTTCCTAACACCCCTTCCCCGTCCGCCGCAACGCATCGGTAGGCGTGGCGGCGGCGCCACCCACCGCCCTGACACTCAGGAGAACTCATGACCATGCCATCGCGTCGCCCGCACGCAGCCCGCGGATGCCTGCCCGAGCACGCCGATGTGGCCACCGTCCGATCCGTGCTCGACATCCTGGCCGGTGCCCGGATCCCCCGCGCCGACCTCGCCTCTGAGGAGGACCACCAGGCCGACGGCACCGGCTGCGGGGCCGGCGCCGTTGTGACCCCGAACGACCACCGCGCAGGGGTGACGGTGCAGTGGTACGAGGACGGAACCACCGATGAGGCCGGTCTCCCGACCCGCCGCGTGCCGACCGTCCGCGGCATGCGAAACCGTGCTCTCGACGAATGCGCCAGTCTGCTGATGGGCTTCGGCTACTCGGTGACCTCCTCGGCCTCGCCGCGGACCCGCACGAGGCGGGTGCAGTCCCTGCTCGTCTGCGGCGAACCGAGTGAACTGGCCACGACGGTGGCGCACGCCCTCGCCGCCCACGGCTTCGCGCCGGTCGGGGTGTTGCCGCTCTACTGGGACAGGCCGGACTGGTACCAGCTCGCGAGCGGGTCGGAAACCCTCAGTCTGAGCCTCTCCTACGCGACACCGGTGGAACGAGTTCGGGACGCGGTCGCCGCGCTTCGCGTGCGAGGCCTGAACGCCAACGAGGACCAACCCAGGCCGTACGGCAATGGCTACGGCATCCTGGTGCGCAAGGACAAGCGGCCCACCGGGGAACGCGACGGACTGCTCCCGGACACCCCCGAGTGTCGGGCGGCACGGGAGGTGCTGTGGCTTCGCGGCTTCTCCCGTGAGAACACCGAGCACGGGACGATCGGGCACCGGGTCTATCCGCAGCTGACCTCCGACCTGCGGAGCACCAGCACCGTTGGCAGCACCCCGGCCTTCGCACTCCCCGCACTGCACGACAAGGTGAGTGTCACCGCGCCGGACACCGCCTACGCGGAAGGGCGCGGCCGAGAACTGGCAACGGCACTGTCGGCCGCGCACGAAGAAGCGTTCACAGCGGTTGGCTGGCGGGTGGTCCGAGAAGACCCGATCACCATCACCGTGTGCCGGCGGCCCGCGTCCGAGGACGCGACCGAGCCGGACACGACACCCGCGGACGCTGAACCCGCGGCCTGACGGTTGCCCACCCGGGCACGCGTGCGCCGGGATCGGAACGGGCAGGCCCCCTTTGCGGTGCGCCACGCCGACAGCAGCGCACAACGGCTCAGCGCCACCTGCGGCCCAGCCGCGGAGGCCCTCCGGCCCAACGCAGTACCACCCTGTGCCGACCCCCGGCGCCCCGGACCGGACCCGGGGCGCCGGAGCGGTCGGTGCCCGCCCAGCGGCGAGCGGTCGGCCCGCGCCCGGGCCTCGACTTCATGCAAGCCCCGCAATCTGGGCACTCGCCGCGCTTGATCGGACGTGGCGTATGGCTACCTTCCGGTTGGGGGAGCGCCCCGGCGGCTGCACGACCAGCGAAGTCCCGCCGGGTCGCGCCGACCGGGCACCACACTCACCGTGCGCGGCCGAACGCCGTTGCCGACGTGCGTGCTGACCCTCACCCACATCCCCGCTTCGAACGGAGAGCCATGACCGCCCCACAGAACACCCCGGGATCCGTCACCGCAGCCATGCTGCTTTCGGCGGCAACCTGCCTGTACTGCCTCTGCTTTAGCGACGTCCCGGAACCCGCGACGCACCTCCTGACCCACCACCCCCGCGGCGAGGTACTGACGGTGTGCGGCCCGTGCGCAGAAGATCCCTGGGTCCACAACGCACTCGAGGAGATTGCGCTGGCTGCCGCCGCCCCATTCCGTCTCACGGGCTGACCGCAGGCGCCCCCCGGGCGCAGCCGCCGCAAGCCAGCGGCGCCGCTCCTCGGCGTCGGACTGGGCGTTCGGCCCCCCCCGAGCGGGGGGCACGCGGTCCCGCCACCCGCCGTCCATCAACGAGGGCAGTCTGCCATCACGCCCGTCCCGTAGCCGCTTCGGGACGGGCTCTTGGCGTGGTGTCGAACGGCGTGGCCGACTCCCTTGGGGGAGGCAGTTCAAAGATGCAAGTGTTGGTGACTTCGCTATCCGCCGACCGGGGGCGGACACAGTGCCCACCGTCCTGGGCAGCGGCGTCGGTGGAACGGGACTGGACAGCCCGGCCCGCCAGCGGCAACTGCGGTGCGCTACCACGGAGGTCGACTGCCGAGTCCGCGCGAGGACATACGGACGGCATACTTCCCAGCCCCGCTTCTGGAGGTTGACCGGAGAGCTGTCACGCCTAGCGTGCCCACAGGCGCCGGCTCGGCTCCGACCTTCTGATGCTCCTCGCCGACAGGCGCGCGAGCCATCCCAGCACGACCGCGCCCCGGCGCCCTCGCCCGACCTGCGGTCGACGCCGGGTCGACCGCCAATACCCCCTCAGGGAGCCAACCAGCCATGACCGATCCAATGAAGGCCGCGCGCAACCCTGTGGACCGGCTCGCAGGCCTCGCCGGCCGCTTGGGCGTCGACGCGCCACATCGCCGACGAGATCCACGAAGCTCTTGCCGCCTTTCACCTCGCCGACCAACACCTGGACGACGCAGAGGCTGAAGCGACACCCCTCACCGTCCGCTGGGGCGGGGAGGAGACGTGGAAGGAGCCCGGCCCGGACGGCACCACTGCGTGCGTTCCGCTCACCGGTCCCGGCGGAGTCCCCCTGGTCCTGCGCCTCGACGGTGAGGCACCGGAGGTTCTCGCCGGCATGCTCACTCTCGGAGACCTGCCGGTGGAGTTCGAAGACGAACCCGCCCGCACCGACCCTTGCCAGGCCACGGGCAGGGGAGGCCAGCACGACTACGACGTCACTGAGACGGCTTCCGTGCGCGGAGCCAGCCTTCTGGAGGCCGCCCGCGTGGCGGCCGAGGCGAGGCCGTGCTCCCACCCGCGCGACGTAGACGACCTCGGCATCGACGACCCCGCCACGGGTTCCACCACCATGGTCGACCTGGCCGCCGGCACCGGCCGGGCGGGCCCCCGGTCGCCGGACGTGGACGTGCTGCTGGTCGACCACCACCACGACGGGACCGAGATCCACGTCTTCGTCGACGGCGTCGAGACAGATCCCGAGGACTCCACCTCCGGTGCCGCCTTCCACATCGTCGACCCCGGCTGTGAGGAGGACACCCCCGACCACGAATGGTTCCTCGCCCAGGTCACCCACCAACCGCGCACGCCGGCCGCCGTACGGGCCTTCCCTCGGCACTGTGGCCAGGCGCTACCACCGCTGCGATGAGGCCTGCAGGCCCCAGCCCGGTATCAGGAGCGGGGCTGACCAGTGAGCACGACCCACTGATCACACCTCACCCGGGTATCCCCGCCCAGAGGCAGGCCGGCGATACCCGCCCCAGAGCCCACGGCTCCGGTACCCGGCGGCCTGCGGGACGGGACCCACTCGCCGGGACGTCGTCGGCGCCCGCGCGGTGCTGGCCGACTCAAGCACCGTCGCAGCCGCGCCCACCGGCGCACCGCCGCAGCCCGCCCCCGGTCCAGCAGTGCTTGGGATACGGGGTCTGGCTCTTGCGGGACACCTACCGGGACGCCCGCTGCCTTGCCCACGGGCACGGACACCGTGCTGGCTACCGGCGTGCCACACAGTCCGCCGCCCGCCGCCCGTTCGTCGAGCAGCAACTCGACCAGGGCACCGCCTCGGCCGAGCCGACGAAGGACGGCACCTGGTCCTCGGACGACATAGCCACCACGAGCGGTCCGGCCGCACACAGGCGGCCGGACCACTCGTGCTACCGCGATCCGCCCTCCCGCGCAGCCGCTCCACCGCGTCGCCCCACTGTTGAACCCCCAGCGCTATAGCCGGCCCCGCCTCTGCCCGCCACCTTGGCGCGATTCCGGGGGAACCGCGCCGCTGGCTCACCCCCATCCCGTGGAGAGCGGCCGGCCGCGACACCGTTCGGCAGTCCGTCCGCAACCCAACCGGCGGCAGCGGTGGTCGCGTGCCGACCAAGGGACGGCCCACCCGTCCACTCACCAGGATGGGGACGGGAAGCGGTCGGCCGGGCGGCCGCCGCCGCTGCCGCTGCCGCTGCCGTTCTGCAACCAGAGCCAGGCCGGTCGGGGGTTGATTCCCGAAATCGCGCGCCTACGTTCCGGGGTGGCCCGAGTACGGCCTTCAATCCCGCATCCAACGTCACCCCCCGCCCGCGCCGTCCCACCCCTGCCCGGGTGGATCTGGCTAGCCCCAGGGCGGTGCGCAGGGGAGATGCCGGGGGGGCAAGGCACCCGGGCCTGCCCCGGGGCCCCACAGCCCCGGAGTGTGGTTGTTCATCTGGCCAGACGGTGACCACACCCCGGAACGGGGTCCCCAACTCCGCTACAGGAGAGGTGGATCCACCATGGCACACGCGAGTCCGCGAATTCCAGCAGTACCCCGACGAGCCACCCCACAAGGCGATACCACGCCCGCCCGTCGGACCAGGTCCGCCGTCCCACCCGCACAGGCCGGTCCCAGCGGCCACGACCAGGCCTCACCCGGCGCCGAGGGGAAGGCGTCCTCGACGGCAGCGGCCCGGGCCCTGGCCCTGGCCCGAACCCCGGCGACTGTACGGATCGCCGTCCTACGTGACACCGTCCGACGGCTCCTGGAGACGAACCGGCGGCTGCGGCAGCAGCTGGCCGCGAGCGAGGACCGGGTGCGGGCGCTGACCGAGGAACGAGGCCACCTGCTCACCGAGTTGGCAGACGCCCGCATCGACCCGCTCAGCGGCCTGGCAGTTCGCCGGGCCTTCACTCGCAACGCCACCGAACTGCTGCGCGCCACCGGCCACAGGTACTGCCTGCTCCTGCTCGACCTCGACGAGTTCAAGCCGGTGAACGACCAGTTCGGACATGCGGCCGGTGACGCCGTCCTGACAGAGGTCGGAGCACGCATCACCCGATGGCTGGGACCGACAGAAACCGCCGCACGATCCGGCGGCGACGAGTTCGTCGTCATGGCCGCGCAGGACGCCCGCCTGCTAGCTCGCATTCGGGCCCTGCGCGAGGCGATCGCCGAACCCGTCGCCTACCAGGATCTGCACCTGACCGTCGGAGTGACGGTGGGATCGGCCGAGGTGACAGACGGCTTGTCCAAAGCGCTCGGCGAGGCCGACCAGGCGATGTACAAGGCCAAGGGCTCCGGTCGGCGGGGACGCTCCGCCATCACACCCGGCCACGCGTAGCGGCCCTCCCGCCCGGTACCTCACACGAGGTGCCGGGCAGCCGCGTCCGGCCCCGGCGCCGGACTGACCCCGTGCACGACGCCGGGGGTTGCGCACGCGGAGACCGGCTGCGCCCGTCGGACCCAGACATCTCGGCCGATGGCCGCCCGGGCCGGGGCGGAAGCCCAGGCCGGAGCAGACCGGACTGGATCAGTTGACCGGCTGTCCGGAGTGGCTACCTTCTACCTTGCGGCCGGCGGTCGCAGCCGAGCGCCCGGCCTCGTGTGCGGGTGGTACGGGACCTTCGCGCCCGACACCCTGCTGAATGAGTCGCAAGACGCCGACGCCGCCCCGTCTCTCGGTGTCACCACACCGAGGCCCGCGGCGGCCCGTCGGCCGCGGGGCCGAACCCCGACCGCGCTCCGTCCGCCATTCACACCGCGCTGCTGCCCACCCGGGCTCCCGGCGTGTTCGCCTCTCAAGCCGCCACCCCCTAGGGACAGGCGGGGACGGCCGAACCCGCAGCGACGGAAGGCCAACCAACCCTCTACCAAGGAGGTTTCCGCATGCTCTGGGACCTTGTCCCCGGCCAGCGACTCGACCGCTCCGACGTGCACGCCCGCTTCGGCGGCCTCGCCCGAGGACGCATAAGCCCCTCACGTGCCAGCGAGAACATCCTGCTGTTCACCACCCCGACCACCATCGCCAGCGCCTTCGACGGCTGGACCGGCGACCGCGTCCTGTTCGGAGGGACAGGCGGCTCCAACGGTGGGGCTCTGGTCCACTTCTTGTGGGCGAGTACGCAGGGTGACTGTCGCTTGTCGTCAGATGGCTGTCGAGGTCGCCCGAAAATCGTCCCGACTGGGTGGAGTGGGGTCGACAGTTCTGCCCCGTGAACGAAGTACAACCGCAGCTGGACGAGCTGTTGTTCTGGTCGGTGGAGAACGTGTCGGTGGAGTCGGTAGATGTGGCCGACGCTGTCGTGCGCGTGGAGGCCCGGACTTTGGCCAGCGGGGCAGCCTGTCCGGGCTGCGGGTGTTGGTCGGAGCGAATACACGGCTCTTACCTGCGGTTTCCCCGCGACCTGCCGACCGCTGGCAAGCTGGTTGTGGTGTCGTTAAGGGTGCGCCGGTTCGTTTGCGCGGAGGGCTCCTGTCCGCGCAAGACGTTTGTCGAGCAGGTACCGGGACTCACGCGTCGGTTCGGTCGGCGGACGGAGCGGCTGCGATCGACGCTGGTCTCGGTCGGTCTCGCGCTCGCGGGACGGGCCGGTGCCCGAATGTCGGACGCCTTTGGGGTACGGGTCAGCCGGAACACGCTGCTGCGGCTGGTCACCTCCCTGCCGGATCCACCCACCGCCACACCCCGCGTTGTCGGCGTGGACGAATACGCTCAGCGCAAGGGCCGGGTCTACGGAACGGTGCTCGTCGACGTTGAGACACGTCGGCCGGTGGACCTCCTGCCAGACCGAGAGGCGGACACACTCGCCGCCTGGCTTTCCGAGCGGCCCGGAATCGAGATCATCTGCCGTGACCGCGCCGTCTTCTACGCCGAAGGCGCTACCCGCGGCGCCCCGCAGGCCCTCCAGGTGGCCGACAGATGGCACCTCTGGCACAACCTCGGCGAAGCCGCCGAGAAATGCGTCTTCCAGCACCGCGCCTGCCTGCGCCCGGCACCGGCGCCGTTGGAGGGGCCAAAGCCGGCGCCGGATTCACCCGTGTCGTCACCGTGGCCGACCGGCCACCGATTCGCTGAGCGGACCCGCGCCAAGCACGCCGCCATCCACGCACTCCTGGCCGCCGGCCACAGCAAGCGGTCCATCGCCCGCCAGCTCGGTATGGGCCTCAACACCATCCTCCGCTTCTCCCGAGCCGCCGAGCCCGAGCAGTTGTTCACCGGCCAGTGGCAAAGCCGCCCCACCAAGCTCGATGCCTTCAAGCCCTACCTCGACCAGCGATGGCAGGACGGCTGCACCAACGCCTGGAAGCTATGGGAGGAGATCAAGGAACAGGGCTACCCAGACGGCTACGGCAGAGTTCGCGACTACGTCAGCCGGAACTTACGCGGCAAACCCCAGCCGGTCGGCCCTCGGCCGCCATCCGCCCGCGCCGTCACCCGCTGGATCCTCACCCACCCCGACGCCCTGGCCGAAAGCGACCAGCTCCAGCTAAAAGCCGTAATGGCCAACTGCCCCGAACTGGACGCACTCGCCAGGCACGTCCGCTCCTTCGCTCACATGCTCACCCAGCTGCAAGGCCACCAACTGCCGGAATGGATCGAGGCCGCGACGACCGCCAACCTGCCCAGCCTCCAGCGATTCGCCCGGCACCTGGAACGCGACCTCGACGCCGTTACTGCCGGACTCTCACAGCCGTGGAACTCCGGAGTCGTCGAAGGCCACGTCAACAGGATCAAGATGCTGAAGCGCCAGATGTTCGGCCGCGCCGGCTTCGAACTCCTCCGCAAGCGCGTCCTGCTTTACACGTGACACCCGGGCAGGGCTCCGGCTCGTCGACGCAATAGCCTCGGTCTGTGACCCAAAGCCGCAGACAGACCGAGCAGCCTCATCCCGCCGAGCTCCCTACCTTTCGGACACTGCTGGACAGGACGAACTGGGCGTCGCTCGCCACGGCCCGTGGGACGGGTGAAGCCCTGCCGGCGGCGCTGACACTCCTCACCGACCCTGACCCGGTCATCAGGGAGTCTGCTATCCAGGATGCGCTGGGGCCCGTGTCTCACCAGAACAGCATCTACGAGGCCACCGTGCCCGTGGCGCTCTACGTCGCAGCGATCCTCAACCATCCGCCTGTCACGACAGGCGACTTCAGCCACGACGCCAAGACACCCCCGACCCGCCCGACTCTCGTGCGGCTGCTCGACTGGCTCGGCGACACCGCCTACGACGCCGACGACGAGTGCGTTGCCATTAGCGAACGTCACTACGGTAAGAGTTTTCTCGATGAGTACGAGGAAATGCGTGCGTTTCGGGACGCGCGCCCTGCAATCTTCTCCGCTGTTCATGCCCTCCTCAGTCATGACAACGCCGACGTGCGCCACACCGCCCTTGTCGCTGCCATCCCCCTCATAGAGCACCCCCTTCTCACCCAGCACCAGGCCGATCTGGCCGGCCACGCCCGACGTCTACTGGCCACCAGCACTGACCGGCGCCACCGAGACCGCGTCCTGGACGCGCTGAAGGCTTGGGGTCACGACACCGGCGGCCTGGAGAACGCGTCCGACGTCGCAGCCCGCGAGCACTACGCCCGCCTCGAAGCTGCACGCGCTTCTGCGGACGGCAACTGGACGGGCTGCGGCTACAGCGAAGACCCGCCGTTCTGACTCAAGGTTCAAAGCGCTCCGAATCACCCACTGATCACCCGGCGTGGCTGCCCCACAAGAAGTGGACCAGAGCCAACGGTGGGGACCAGAGCCTGACCTACGGCAACGCGACTATCCTCCGGCACGAGGAGGAACAGCGCGCACTGCGCCTGTTCCTCCAGCAGGACAACGGCATCGTCGAATACGTCGGCGCGTACCGCCTCGACCCACTCCTGCCCTTCGTACACGCCGACGCCCCCGCAGACCTTCGCCGCTCGCTGGAGGTGAGGCGCGTCGTCATCTTCCGGCTGATCCCGGTCGACGACCCGCCGAAAGGCCTGCCAATCGCGTCCCCCACCTCCAGCGAGCGTGAGATCCACAAGACCGAGCCAGGAGTCCGCAGCAGCCCATTCGACGGAGAGCCGAGCCCGGCCCAACAAACGGCCGCCAAGCTGCTGCTGCGATACGCAGCATTCGCACGCTGGTCCCGTCAAGCAGAGGTCACCGGATACCGGATCAAGACCCGCGCCAGCCTTACCGATCTGCACGTCGACCTGTTCGACGTCACCCACAACGAAGTGCTGGTGGTACTGCCCAGCTGCGCCCGCCCGGGCATCTGGGAGGCGTTGGGAAGGTTGCACGACCAGGCCCGGTTCTTCACACCCTTGCCCCGTCGTGTGCTGCTCCTGCCCGATGAACCCGACGCCGACCTAACCGAACTGCTCCTGGTCCAGCACGTCACCGCCGTGTGGCCCTCCGGCCCGCGTGAGTTCTCCCGCACCAGCTCCATGCTCTGATCGCCCCGCCCCGCCGTTCGGCATAGGCGGGGCGCCAGCATGTTCGGGGCCCGCCACCCGCCTCTGCGGGTCGAACAGAGTTGCGCCCCACAGCGCGTAGAGACTGCCAGCAGCTGCCGCACACACAACTGCAGGTTGACCGGCTCGACGCCGTGTCTACCGTCCACCCCGGCAAGCACACCGGCCGGACCCGCCCCCGTAGCGGAGCACATTGCCTGTGCCACCCGGGCGGGCCCCGAATCTGACAAACGAGGAGGTCACCCGACCATGACCCCGTTCGCCGCGCACGTCCGCGCGCTGCTTACCGACGAGACCACCGCCGACATCGGCGCCGTCCTCATCGAACTGGAGAAGACAGTCCAGCAGGCCACTCCGTTGGAGGCCATCGGACCACTGAACGAGAGCGACGTGCTGCCGCGGTTGATGCGCATCTGTCGCCCCGACCCCGAGACACACCGCTTCCAGGGCATACAGCCCGGCGCTGAACTCACAGCTGTCGGAGACCTCGAACTCCCCGGACGGATCCCGGGCAGCGGTATCTCATTCCCGGACGACATGCTGGCCTATGCCCGCTCCCTCGCCGACAACGTGCGGACCCCGCGCTTGGACAGCCTCGACGCGGTCGAGGGTACGACGGTCGGAGTACTCCTCATCGTTGGCTGTCGGATCGTCGGGCCGGTCGGGAGAAATCGTCAGCGTGCCCTGTTCGCTGTCCTGGCAGACGGCACGGTGTTCTCCATCGTTCGTACCCAGGGGCAGAATGCGCTCTGGAAGGGCAGGCACCACATAGCCACCAGCCGACACGACCTTCTGTCGGCTCTGTGGCGTATCGGACAGGCAGTGCGGGTCTTCCCGACCGTCACACCGCTTCCGCCTGCTCACTTCTGGTAGAAGGAACTCTTCGTTGATCAATCTCGGCCGCGGTCTGTAGAGACCGCGGCCGACGACCGTTTCCTCGCCGAACTGCATCCGAGCCCGGTCTGTCGGCAGCCTCATCACCCAGGGTTGACCGCTCTCGCACTGGCCTTGGAGGCAGCGATCGCCGCTCTCGTTGCGTACCGGGACGTTGCCCTGACAGCGGGCGCCTCGGTCGGCACGGCCCCGCCTTCGAACCGCAGGACGTGCCGGAGACACTGGGCGCGGCGGACGCCGTCCTCTACGAGATCAAGGGCCGACAGCCGCCGGGGATGCGACGCGGCCGATCACAGGGCACGGTCGAGGGGACCGCACTCCCGCGTACCACCGCCCGGGCGGGGTCCCGAAGCGGACAGGGGCCCCGCCCGGACGGGCAGAGCCAGGCAACGACGCGGGCCGCTGCCTGCCGGCGCGCCAACGCCGGAACCGGATAGTGGACTTGACCGGCTACGCCCGGCGCCTACGGTTCCTCCCATCCGTCCGGCCACCCCAGGTCGCACGGCGCCACGCACCGGGTCCCGCCGATGGGCAGCCCGGCCAGCCCGGCGACACCACAACCGTCCGCTTCCGGACGGTGTGTGCGGCCCAAGCCACGAGCCCTGGAGACCCCCGATGCTCAACGACCTAGCCCTCAGCGTCACCGAACTCCTTCCCAAGCCCGCAACGCAACCACGCTCCTGGACCCTCGAAGCGGAGCCGTGCGTCCTCTTCAACAGCAGCCCGGCGGCGGCGCTGGCCGACGGTGCCCGCCGAGTCCTGATCGGCCAGGACTCACCGGACACGCTGATCGTGGCCGGCCACTACGGCCACGCAGTGCCTTTCCCGATCGGCGACTATGAATTCGTGCGCGTCGATCAGGCCGCCCCTCAGCGCATCGCCTCCGCGATCCTGCGTACGATCCTTCCCGACCTCGACCAGCACGCCGCCCGGACCGAAGGCAGCGGACGCCGCCTGCTGCGGCGCATGCGAGCCCAGCACACGCTCGTCCTGGCCGTACCCGAGGGCGCGATTGCCTCCGCCGTTTGCGAAGGCCAAAGCCTCTGCTGGACCCCCAGCCCGGGAACAGCAGCGAAGGCCACCGTGAACGAGCGCGGTGACATGGTGACCATCACCGCCGGGCTGACCCTCGCTACGGTCGAACGAGCCCTTCCCGTAGTCCTCCCGCACGGGCCCAGCCCCTGGACCACGCTCAACTCGGTCTACGGCCCCGTGGCCCGGCGGCTGATCGCCGCCCACCACGGCCTGCGCACCCACAAGAACGAGGACCGCCCGGGTACGGACATCATCGACACCACCGAGCTCGGCTACACCGCGGTGGACCGCCCTCTGTCCGTCGCCCTGAAGCTGCCCGTCCCACAGCGGGCTACTCCTACCGCCCGTGTCACGCTGACCACGACGACCGGCCTGGATCTGGCAACCGCCCTCATCCCCAAGCTCTCCCACTGACCCAATGGCCCGCCTTCCGCGCGGGCGCCAACTGGGTCTGGAGCCGGCTCCACACGCTGAGAACCTTTCCGGTCCGCTACGCCATGGCCGGGTCCGAGGAGGAGGTCATCCGGGCCGAGCGCGGGGATTAATCGATCCTCAAAGAACAGCGCAACAAAGTGGTCCACCGCCTGACGCTTCGAGGGCGGGGCCTGAGCCTGCGCGAAGAGGAAGCCCGAAACAACCAGGACGAATAACGGGACAACGCCGCAGCCGCCCCATCCCATACGGGACAGGGGCGGCTCGGCCGTTTTCCTGACCGCAACCCATAGGGGCGCATCCGTCGACGATCCCACGCCATGCGCGACCACACACATTCGGACCGGAAGACCAGGGGGAGAACCCCCACGGCCCTGGCCCGGCACAGGGAAGGGCCCGCAAAATGCCTACAGGAGAGGCCTCTCCGAAGGGGATTTCTCCCGGTTTAAGCACGACTTGACTGGCCCTTTCGAGGCCGTACCTTCACCTCCATCGAAAGCGACCCAAGAAGGAGTCGCTAAAGATGGAGAGAGAAATACATGAGCATCCCGAAGAATCATCGCGACCTCGGGCAGGGAACCGTCGTCCCATTTCCCATCTCGCCGGAATACGTGAAGGGATGGACCACCCCGAGGGCGATCGTCGAACTGATCGCCAACGCCCTCGACGAGGACCCCAATGCGACCGTCCACTGGGCCGACGGGAACCTCACCATCGAGGACAACGGCCCCGGAATCGCCCAGGACGCATTCCTCCTCGGAGCCTCCAAGAAGACCGCCAACCAGATCGGCCAGTTCGGCGAAGGCAAGAAGCTCGCCGCGCTCGTCCTGGCACGCGACCCGGCCATCGGCGAGATCTGGTTCGACACCGTCGGCTACACCTTCACCCCGACCATCGAGAACCGCAGCCTCCTGGACGGCATCGTCCCGACCCGGAACGGCACGGCATCCGCAACCCTGGTCTACACCCTCTACCCCTTGGACCGGACCGCCGGGACAAAGATCACCATCCAGTGCCCCCAAGAGGTCGCGGACGAGGCCATCGCACGCGTCCTGTACCTCACGGAACCCGACTACACCCCGCCCGCAGGCAAGGCCCGCATCCTGCTCGGCGGGGTCCCCGGACGGATCTACATCGGCGGAGTCCTCGTCACGGACGACCCACGGCTCTCCGTCAGCTACGACCTCCCTCTGGCCCTCGCCAAGGGGGACCAGAACCGGGACCGAACCTTCATCGACGGCCGGGCACTGGAACGGCACCTCACTGGCGCCCTCGCCAGCTGCGCCGAACCGGGCGTCATCGAGCACTTCGTGAGCAGGGCCCTCGCCAAGGAGCCCATCGCCGCCCAAGAGCAGTACTTCGCCGCCGTCCACGACTACGACGTCCGACTCGCTTTCCGGCGGATCGCCGAGCAGGTCCTCCCAGCCGGAAAGCGGGTGTACTACCAGGGCAAGAACGAAGGAGTCGAGGGCATCGAAACCGACGCCTGGCTTCTGGACAGCGGTGTACACCTCGTGGAGACCGATCTGCCCAGGTGGCAGCACGAAGAACTCATGAGGCTTCTCGGGGTCGAGCGCAGGCACACGGCAGAGCACAGGGAGGCCGACCGGCAAGAGCGCACGACCATATGGGTCAACCACAAGGACCTCTCCGAAGCACAGCGTCAGAACCTGGACGACGCCGCAATGCTGCTCCGCTCAACCCTGGGGGAAGAAAGCGTCGGAAGGGTCCGGGCCTATACCGAGAGCCGCCTGGTCGGCTACGGCACCCTCGGAATCTACGACCACAAGGCCGATACCATCGGCTTCCACCTCGACACACTGAGCAGCCGAGACACGACCATCAGCACCGCCATCCGTATGGCGGGCCACCGCAAGGCCTATCTCCAGAAGACCCGCCACACCGAAGGCGCCCACGGATTCACGGAGGCCCTCACGGAGATAGCCGTCACCTTCCTTGAGGCGTATCTGGCTCTGGCAGCCGACTCGACTGTCAGTCGCCAGCCCGCCGCCGACGGAACCCAGCAGGGAACAACCCTTCCCGCCGACACCGGGTCCACCAGTCACAAGTCCCCCACCAAGTACACCAAGCCGAACCGCAACGAAATCGCACGGGCGAGGCACCTCCGTGACGCGCCGCCGGTGCGCCGCCGCCTCGCCGAACTGCTCCACCAACGCATGAACGAGGTCCAGACCGCGACCGAAACCAAGAGCATCGTCCGCATCCTCCAGACCGTTGCCCTGACCAAGGCCTACTGGGACGTGCTCGACAGCCCCCACCCCGTGGGCTGGCGCCGCCGCCAAGGCATTAGCTGCGTGATCGACTATGACAAGATCACCGCCATCGCCGACCTCGTGGGGGTCAACCCCGCCGTGATCTTCCTCGCCCACATGGCAGAGGAAGGCCCCACCTACAACCGGCGCGGCAACGACCACAGCCAGAAGCCGTGGTCCGGCCGCCTCCAGGGACCGGTCACCCGAGCCATCTCTGACCTCCAAGCAGCCGGAGGCATCTACGCCGAACAGATCCCCAGCATCCAGGCCATGGCCAACGGACAGACCCCCTACGACAACGAAGGACAGTGGCTGAAGCCGCTTCACACCCTGCTCAAGGCCGAAGAGGAACGACTCGGTTAAAGCACCAGTGCCGCCCGGCTCACCACATGGAGAACCGGGCGGCACACCCATCTCTACCCGCCAAGCAGGAACACGGTCCGGACGGCAGCGCATTCGCCTGCGACGTTTTCCGGTCCGACGAGGAGTTGGGCTGCCCGTCTGGGAACTCCAGCGTGAGGAGCACAGACTGCACGTCCCCCGCGACTGACACCCGTGTCGTGCGGGCCGCAGGATGCAGAGGGGAATCCTGCCGGGGGTTGACCGGCCGGGCGCCAGGCCTACCTTCCCTCTCGCACCGCACCGCCTGCTGTACCGGCAGCCGGGCCGTGCGATCGGGTGCCCGCCCCCGGCCCTGTCCCGCTCACTCCTGGCCGGCGGCGTGCACCCCGGGTACCGACGCCCGCCCGGCACTCCCGGGCCCGCACCCGAGCCGCCCGCACGCCTCGACTCGGTGCGGGCACCCACCTGCCGCCCACCTGCGTGCACTGTTCCGCCGACCGCGCCCGCCTCACCGCCCTCCACCTGCACGCCCTGAACGGTCTCGCAAACCAGCGCGGTTGGGGTGTTGACCGGTTCGATCCCGTGGCTACTTTCCTCCCCGGGAGAGCGCCCCGGCCCGGCTGCTGTGCTGTACACCACCGCCCCGGCCGCGCCCTGGCCGGTTTGCCAACTCGTGCCTACCGTCCCACGGCCCCGGTCCGCTACGCCGCCCCAGTCCGTGTCCCGTCTGACAACTGACCATGCCGGGCGGGCGGTACCCAGGCCTGGCCAGCCCACCTCATCGTCCCGAACCCCCTGCACGCCGCGCCTTCCGAGTGCGCGTCACCATCCGAGCGCCGCTCGCAGCCACACGTCCGGCACTACCCCAGACCAGCCACCAGGAGAAGAGATGTCCGACACCACCACGAAGCTCACTGAGAAGATCAAAGCGCTGAGTGCGTTGATCGACCATCCGCGCACCGGAGAAGGGGAACGAGACACGGCCCGCCGGATGCTCGCCCGGGCACTGACCAAGGCGCAGAGGGACGGCGTTGACGTCGGCGAGAGGGAGTCACGTGATCACCGGGTGTACGGCGAGAAGTACCACCAGGTACGGACACTCGGCCTGGTGGCGATCGCCAAGCTGATGCGTGAGGACGTGAAGCTGGCCCGAAGGCTCGGCCGACTTCCGGCGACCACACCGGGCGCGCTCGCCCTGGTCGACGGGCTCGGTGCCCTCCCACCTGAGGTGAAGGTCTCGATTCGCAGCGAGTACTACTCCGGCGGAGGCTCGATCCACATCCGGGTCAAGGCCATCCCCTGCGGTTGGGGGTTCGTTCAGGGGACGCGTCACGGCCGGGAGGTAATGGTTCCCTCGCCCATATTCCAGGCCGCTCTAGATGACCTGAAGGCGATCCACGCCGCCTACAACTATGACGGCAGCGACCTGACAACGGACCACTTCGACCGCAACTACCTTGGCATCGTCGACTACGAGCGTCCGACGGAACGTGCCTGACAGCCACCGCCCACACTTGAACGCACCGCCGCTGCGTCCCGTGCCCAGTCGGTGCCCGGCCCAGGCGGCCACCGTCTGCCGCGCGGCCGAGGCGTTGCCGCTGTACCCCGGCCCGCCTGCCCCGTGCCTGGGGGCGTGCCGCCGTGCGCATGCTGTTCCCCGGCTCCCGGCAACCAGAGGGGCGGGTCCAGCGCGGGGTGAGTGCCCGCGTCCGGCTGTCCGACCCCCACGCAACCCGCTTGGCGCCCGGCTAGGTCGGATGTTGACCGGCCCTGTCCCGCGGCTACCTTCCAACCCGGGAGAGCCCCGGCGCTGCGCCGCGCCGCCGGCCGCTTTCCTACGCCTGCCCCCGGGTAGGCGGGCCCGTTCGATCCGTTCCGGGCCCTCAGAGCCGTCCACCAACTCACCGGAGCACACCATGGACCCCACCGCTACCGCACACGCTCTCGCGACCGCTCTCTCCCAGCACGGCATCCCCGCCGAGAGGACCGACCTCTCCGGTGACCGTGCCGTCGCGGTCGAGCTCACCATCCGTACCAGCCCCGCAGGATCCCGTGACTACCACGTCCTCTACCTCGAACCCGACGACCAGGGCGACACCGTGCTGTGGCAGCTCACCACCGCCCACGGCGAGATCACCATCAACGGCACCGGCGCCTGGCACATCCCCGACGCCCCGCTGCTGACGACCGAGTACCGCCACCAGCACACCGTCACCGCCCTGTCCGGCTGGATGAAGGAGCGCGGCGCCCGTCCCGGCGCCCCCGCGCTCCCCCCGACCGAGGTCCTCCTCAGCCTCGAACTGCAAGGGTGGGAACTGGGGCTTCTGCGTCTCACCGCCGCCTACGCCGAGGCACTGATCAGCGGTCAGGCGACGGCCGACACCACGCCCGCCGACCTCGCCGCCCTCCACCCCGAACTCACCGCCCGGTACGACAACCCGAACCTGGATGGATGGCACCTCGCAGGGGACGCCATACGCGCGCTCGCGGACGGCCGCGTCACCGAGGACACGTCCGCCGCCAGTGACCACATCGACGTCACCCCCGACCTGGTCAACAGGTACGGTCCGCGCGCCCTCGCCCGACTTCGGCAAGGCTTCGACGGCGACGTCCTCGCCGCCGCCCGCTTCTTCCTCGCCGCCAACACCCCTATCTCAGATACCCCCTGACCCCGCTGACTCTCCGGGGCCGCGCGGAGCAACACCGCGTGGCCCCGTCCGGGCTGGTCCGCAGACGCGGCCAGCAGGAACAGACCCGTAGCAGGCCCGCAGCGCTGTCCGCCCGTTGCGGCCGGGGGTTGACTGGTTGTCCGCCGGTTCTATGGTTCGTCGTGCTCCCAGCCGGCCACTGTCGAGGGCTGATGCGCTCTGGTGGTGCGGGTCCCCCGCCCCGGTCCCTCCGCGCCCCCGGGGGCGGGTGGCACACCGGCGGCCGGGACCCCGTACCCCCATTCGCAGGGTCCCGGCTGCTGGGGCGGGTCGTCAAGGGCGGGAGTTCCCCGATCGTCAGACACACAGCGAGAGGGAAGAGAGACACCACATGGGCGTCACACTCGGAAAGAATCAGCGCGCGGTGCTGGAAAGCATGGCCGCCCCGGACCACTCCGACACCTGGTACCCAGGCTGTGGGTGGATATGGGGCAATCGCTCCGAAACCGAGCGAATCATGGTTGCTCTCGAACGACGCGGCCTCCTCGACCGTGTACCCGTCACCGATCGCGTGACCGGATGGCGGATCAACACCACCGGCAAAGCCGAGGCCGCCCGGTGATCAAGCGATGAGGCCACGCGATCCAGATTCAGTTCGAGGTCGGTCCCCGCCGTGTGACGGCGCCGCATCTCTTCGCTGTGGCCGACGGCTTCCTCGCCGTCGGCACCGGCACCGTCCTCATCGCCCGCCATCCACACGGCCGCACCCAGCAGCCACCCGAGACAATAGACCCGTGCGCCAGACCGCCGAGACCAGCGGCCTTGTTCCCGCGACCCGGAGGTACCACATGATCAAGCGCCACCAGGTCTACCGCGACTGCGACCCCCGCAGCAGCGTCACCATCCGCATCCTCCGCTACACCCCCGGCGACGTGCGGGCCCTGGTCGTCGACGCCATCACCGGCAAGCGCCAGCGCCAGATTCTCGCCAGCCGCCTCCACGCCAGCGCTGTCACCGCAACCGGGCAACCCCGCCGCAGCGGCTACGTGCTCGTCCAGGACGCCGGGGAGCCGTAGCCGTGACCGCCTACGCCCGCCCTGCACCGCTCTCACCCTCGCCGAGATCGACCGGCTCGGCGCCGTCCTCGATGGAGCCCGTAGCACCGCGCTCACCGAGGCCGCCGAGCTGATCGAAGCGTTCCCCGCCGACTACGAACTCGTCGAGGCCAACCGCCTGATCGACTAGATCATCCGCACACGGCGGAACCTTCGTCTCGGCTGAACACCACCGCCCGGCCGCGCACGACTCGTCCGGCTGGGCCACCACACCACTGCCCGACCTCGCACCGCGCGCTCCGCCCGCTTCCCCCGGCCAGGACATGGAACCGGCCACGCCGCTGCTGATGCCCCGGCCGGCCCCCCTCCAGGCCTGGTGCCGGCTGTGTCGCCGTTGCGTTTCCGGCGGTCCTGGCCGGCATCCCAGGGCCGCCTGGCGGTGTGTGCTCTCCCCTCCTGGTGCGGCCGGGTGGGGGGCCGGGGTACCTTCCCTCCCCTGTTCCTCGCCTCCTTCCCTCGGAGGCGGGAGGCGGGAGGCGGGTTGCAGGTGCCGTTGCCGCCCTGTCCTGCCCCACCCGCCGGCCAGGGGCCCGTGTGGCGGCACGCCGACCGGGGGCCCTTCCTTGCCCTGACGGTGCCCCGGCCAGCACCCCCGAAGGCCGCTCGGCCGGGTGACCACAGCACCCGGTCCCGCCTGGCCGATGGGATGCGGTCCGTGCGGTCCGCTCCGCCAGCCGGGCATCCCACCCGCCCGAGCATTCTGCCCCGGGAACCGGCAGGGCGGTGCCCGCCCCGACCCTGCTCCGGGTGCAGGGGTGTCGCTGGTCGGTGTCCGGCAACCAGGAGGGGGAGGCCCGGTGCGGGGCGGGTGCGCCGCGTCCGGCCGCCCGTTCAAACCCACCCCTCACCCGGACTGAACGGGCCTGTCACCCACTGGGGTTGGGGTGTTGACCGGCTCCGTCTCGTGGCTACTTTCCTTCCCAGACAGAGCACCCGGCAGCCCGGCGCCCAGCCGTGCCGTACCAGCCCCGGTCCGGGTACGGGCCAACACCGACGGCCTGGACCCCCCTTTCACCCCGAGCGGGGTCCCGGCCGTTCCGCGCACACCACGCACCTGCCTCTCCGTCCCCGTGTCGGGGCCTCTGTCCCGTGCACCCCCGTGCCTTGACCCAGTCGCCCGCGCCACCGACCAGTGAAGGAACCACCAGCCGATGACCGCCCGCCGCCACCTGTCCGATCTCGCGTACGAGCCCGAGTCGGGCGCCGCCGTCTACGAGGCCGTCGCTGCCTGCACCGATTTCTTGAACCAGTGGGGCGAGTACGGTTTTTGCGATCCTCGCACCCTGGCGCTTTACGCCTACCGCGCCGCGGCCGAGGAAGCGTTCGAGGACACCCTCGCCCTTCTGGCCCCCCGCCCCCCCGAGCAGACGGCCGAGTCCCTGGGGCGCGGTTCCCGCATCCGCCACGCCGTTCAGGTCCGGGGCTGGACGCTCGCTCTCACCGCCGCCTCCAGCCACCTGCACGCCACCCTCACCCGCCCCCACCTCCCGGGCCCCGGCCGGTGGCGCGGCCCCGAGCCCGCCCTCGAACTCACCGTCAACGCGCGCCTCACCGACCCCCACACCCCCACCCCGGACCCGGTCCACGCCCACGACCCGCTGCGCCAGCGGGCACTGCGCCTGTGGCAGCGCTGGGCCCACCGCCACCCCGCGGCCCGCTACCAGCCCGGCGGCCTCACCCGGCCCGGCGTCCTCACCGCCGGTCCGTGGCTGATCGCCGTCCACCGCCTGAGCGTGATCGTGGAGCGCCTGCCCGAGTTCGACTGCCCCTGGCACGAGCCCTTCGACGACGGGCCCCACTGCTACCCCGAAGGGTGCACCTGCCCCCGGATCCGGCCCCGGCTGGAGGCCTCCTTGACCCGGCCCGAGCGCCACCCCGAGGAAGCTCCGTTCTGACCGGCCCCACGCCCCGCAACCCCGGGCGGCACCGTGCCCCCGCCCCGTCCGGCCGGGGTGGGGCGCGGTGCCGCCCCGGCGGTCCACACACACCGACCAACACCATCATGGAGCACCCCATGACCACCGTCACCGTCACCGGTTACCGGCTCGCCAGCGCCGCCCGCACGCTCATCTTCGACGACCTCAACTACGATCCCGTGCGCGACGCCCTCACCGACCTGATCAGCGGCGGCCACACCGGCGAGGTGTACCTCTGGGAGAGCGTCGACACGGGCAAGCCAGACCCCTCCATCCCCGGCCGCACCATCACGGACTGGCGCCTGGTCACCATCCGCAATCCCGCTCCCCAGCGCTTGCGGCCCGCGCACCGCGCCGACTGCGACGACGACGAGCTCTGCGCGTGCGAGCCGACCGTGCCCGTCCCGCTGCCCGCGTGGTGCAACCTCTTCGCCGGACTCACCCTCAGCCCCCTGTTCCACCTCCACCCCGCCGACCGCGCCCGCCTCACCGCTCTTCAGTGGCCCGCCCCCAAGGACGCCGAAGGGTGGACCTACCCCGACGGCACCACCACCGGCTGAACACCCCGGCCCGCCGCTCGCCGTCGCGGCCCGGGTTGACCGGCGCTCAGCCGTTCCTACCGCGCGCCCTGTTCCCGCCGGTGGCCGTGACCGCCCCGGCCGTACGGGCTCCCCCCGGCCCGCCCCCGCGGGTGCGGGGCGGGCCAGCCCCGTACCCCGGTCGGTCCGGAATCCGCCGGCGACGGAGGGCCACGTACTTACGAACCATCCCACCCCCGCCGACCCGCTCCATGCCACTGCCCGGCCATCGGAGTCCTACCCGCACCAGGAAGCCGCGATGCTCCACATCACACCGGTCCGCTCACGTGCCGCGCGCGCCTTCGTCGCGATGTGGCACCGGCACCTCCAGCCACCACCAGGCCAGATCTTCGCCCTCGGCGTCGCCGACCACGACAGCGTCCTTCGCGGCGTCGCGATCGTCGGCCGACCCGTCGCACGCCACCTCGACAACGGTCACACACTGGAGGTCGCCCGAGTGGCCACCGACGGAACCCGCAACGCCTGCTCCATGCTGTACGCCGCCGCCTGGCGGGCGACCTCAGCACTCGGCTACACCCGGCTGGTCACCTATACGCAGGCCGGCGAGACGGGCGCATCGCTGCGCGCCGCAGGATGGCGTGTCATCGGCCAGCGCACGCCCCACGCGGGCTGGGACCGACCGTCGCGTCCGCGTCGGGCGCTCGGCAGCGAGCACATACCCCGCACGCTCTGGGAAGCACCCTGATCACCCGCCCTTCCCCGGCCCCTGCCGACTGGCCTGTCCCCAGCCACTGACCCACCCGGGGCGCGGTACTGCCGCTGCGCTCCGGGTCGGGCCTGCCGGCTCTGGTCCGGGGGCTGGAGGGGTTGACCGGCCGTCTGCCGCTCCTACTGTGCGTCCTGTTCCCGCCCGGGGGCCGTTGGCCCGTCCCGGCCGTGTGGGATTTCCCGGCGCCTCCCCGCCCCCTGGGGGCGGGGTCTGGGCCGCCACCGACAGCAGGCACTGGGCGGCCGTCACCGCCGTCGCCGGCCTGATCCGGCTCGGCGAACTCATCCTCGACGACCTGCTCTGACCCGTCCCTCCCGAAGGAGCCCCGATGCGCAAGCCCCATTCCCTGACCAGGGCCTGCCCGCACCGCTGGTGCCGCCCCCTGCACCGCGTCCTCACCACCGAAGGCATCGTCCTCATCGTGGCGATATCCATCCACCAACTGGCCTACCTGGCCTACATGCTGGTGCTCATCGTCCTCGTGAACTCCGTCGTTTCCCTCGCCACCCGGCGCACCGTCGCCGACATGGCGATGGACGACTTCAAGAAGGTCGACCAGGTCAACGTGCGTACCGGCTGGGCGAACCTCGCCGTCAGCCTCGACCTGGCCTTCGCAGTGATCAGCCCGTTCGTTATCGCCGGCGTCCTCCAGGCAGAGCACAACACGATGATCACCACCGCGGTCGGCCAAGGCCCCGCCGCCACCGTCATCGGCACGGTCGTCGGCTGCGCACCCGCCATTCTCTGCCTGGCCGCGCACTACCTCGCCACGAGGCCCCGCCGCCGCAAGCGCGCCCTTGCGCCCGCCACCAACTAGCCACCCACCGCCCGGCCGAGCCGCTCCGGCCAGTACCCCCGAAAGGCTGCCCGGCCGCCCTCGCCCTCCCCCTTTGGTGCGGGCGGCCGGGCTTTCCCCCACCGTCCCCACCTTTCATCCCCTCCCAAGCGGTGGGCTGAGACGCCGCCCGCCGCCCCACCCCGCCCCGCCCTGTTCCGGCTTCCTGTCGCCGGACTCCGGCCCGGCCACCACCGCTGTCCGCGATCCCTTCCCCTGGAGACGACGATGTCCCGCTACGCCCGTTCACTCGACTCCACCACCTCCACCCAACTGGAGTGGGGCTACGACCGGCCGCTGCACAACGTGTTCGCGTACCTGGTCATCGACGACGACTTCGTCGACGACCGCGGCCTGTACCCGCCCATCACGACCGTCGGCGAGCTGATGCCCGCCATCGCCGACATGCTCACCCGCAACAACGTCCGCCTGCTGACGGACGAGGAGGCCATCACGATGATGGCGCAACTCATCGCCGACGGCGCCGACGGGGGAACCCTCACCTGACGTCCCCGCCGTCCCCTGCGGACGTGTCCGCTGCGCCCGCCCCCGCCCTGCGCGGGGGCGGGCGCAGGCGTGTCCCGGTCGGCCCAGGTCGGCCCGGCCCCGGCCCCGGGCCGGGTGTGTGCCATGGCGCTACCGCCCGCCGCAGGCTGCGGCCGGCGTGTCGGGGCCGCCTGCCCCCCAGGCCGTCGCTGTTCCCCAGACCGGTGTCCGACCCGGTCGGATACCACGCAGGCCGGGGGAGCGGCCCGGTGCCGCAGAGGCCGGTATCCGGGCCGGCCGGGTGTCGCGGTGGCCCCAGGGGCGACCACACAGACTGCGCCAACTCCGACCAATGGCTAGTGGGTTGACCGGCCAGCTGTCGTGCCTATCCTCCGTTGCGCCTGCCGGGCCCTACCGCCTGCCCGGGGCCGTGGACGCGCCGCACGGCCGTCCCGTCCTCGCGCGCCGGTTGCCAGCACACTCTGCTGCTCCCCTCGAAGGCAACCATGCTCGACAAGCTCCTCAACGACTTCCTCACGGCGCGGACCCCGAGCAGCATGCTGATCAACAGCCTGTCCCTGTACGGGGCCTTCCACCTGGGACTGCGCTCCGGGCGCCGTGAGGCCGCCGCGCCCAGACCGACGTACACGCCGACGACCAGCCGGCCGTCAAAGCCCTCCACTGACAGATCAGCACCGGAGCCCGGCGGCCCGCCCACCCCTTGGCGGGCCGCCGGACCCTGTCGTTCCGTGGCCCGGCCGCCGCGCCCGTTCGGTCTGGTCGGGTCTGGTCCGTCCGGTTCGGTCCAAGGCCGGGGGTTGACCGGTCGTCTGCCGCCCCTACCGTGGGTCTTGTTCCCGCCCGGCCGCTGTCGAGTACCGACGTGCTCCGGCGGTGCGGGCTTCAACGGTGTCTCCCCGCCCCCCTCCCCCCGTTACCGTTTTCGTGACCCCGCAACGGGGCTCCCGGCCTCCGGTCCGGCATGACTGTTCCCCCCTGTAGTTCGCATGATCCGGGGGGTGGTGTCACCGGGCCGGAGGCACCGGTAGACCGCTGATAGAGGCAGGACCACCAGCTCGCTGGGAGGCTCTTCGTAACGTGGATGCCGGCGACTGGTGCCACGCCAACGAGGCCGGGACAGCACGACCTCGTAAGGGAACAGTGTGATCGACATCGGCGATGTGGACGTCTTCCTCGGCCTGGACGTCGGCAAGGGCGAGCACCACGGAACCGCCCTGACCCGGGTCGGCAAGCGCGTCTTCGACAAGCGGCTGCCGAACAGCGAGCCCAAGATGCGGGCCATGCTGGACAAGCTCACCGCCAAGCACGGCACCGTCCTGGTCGTCGTCGACCAGCCCGCCTCCATCGGCGCCCTGCCGCTCGCGGTGGCCCGGGACGCCGGCTGCCGCGTCGCCTACCTGCCCGGCCTCACGATGCGCCGCATCGCCGACCTCTACCCCGGCGAGGCCAAGACCGACGCCCGCGACGCCTTCGTCATCGCCGACGCCGCCCGCACCATGCCGCACACCCTGCGCGGCATCGAGCTCACCGACGAGACCGTCGCCGAGCTGGAGATGATCGTCGGATTCGATGACGACCTGGCCGGCGAGGCAACCCGCATCGCCAACCGGCTGCGCGGACTGCTCACCCAGATCCACCCGCACTTGGAGCGCGTGTTGGGGCCGCGGCTCGATCACCCGGCGGTGCTGGCCCTGCTGGAGCGGTTCGGCTCCCCGGCCGCCCTGCGCAGAGCCGGACGCCGCCGCCTGCTCACCGTCGCCCGGCCCTTGGCCCCACGCATGTTCGAACGCCTCGTCGAGGACATCCTCACCGCGCTCGACGAGCAGACCGTCGTCGTCCCGGGCACCGAGGCGGCCGCGCTGATCGTGCCGAGCCTGGCCGGCTCGCTGCGAGCCGTCCTCGACCAGCGCAAGCTCCTGGAGAAGCGGATCCAGGAACTGCTGGACGAACATCCGCTCTCGAAGGTCCTGACCTCCATGCCCGGCATCGGAACCCGCACCGGCGCCCGCGTCCTGATCGACGTCGGCGACGCGAGCGCCTTCCCGACCGCCGCCCACCTCGCCTCCTACGCCGGCCTCGCCCCAGCCACCCGCAGTTCCGGCTCCTCCATACGCGGCGAGCAACCCGCCCGCCGGGGCAACAAGCAGCTGAAACGGGCGTTCTTCCTAGCCGCGTTCGCCGCGCTCAACGACCCCGCCTCCCGGGCCTACTACGACAAGAAGATCAACCAGGGAAAGCGCCACACCCAGGCACTCCTCTGCCTGGCCAGACGCCGGGTCGACGTCCTGTTCGCCATGCTCCGCGACGGCACCTTCTACGAGTCCCGGCCCGCAGCGGCCGGCAGTTGAACTCCGCGGGGATCCGCCAGCAGCACCACACGGTCAGCCGCCGGTTCGAACCCGAGCACCGGGTTCCCCCAGTCGCCCTCCGCGGTCATCCGCACGGGCTTGCCCAGCCGGCGCCCGATCGCACCCAGGAAGCCGCACAGGACATCCACCCCTCCCTGGCCCTGCAGCTCCCGGAGGTCGACGTCGAAGTCGATCTCGTCGGCAGACATCGGACGGAAGATCGCCAGCACTTCCGGGACCGGCCAGACCCGCAGATCGACCGTCTCCGCGTCGGCCGGTCGCGCCAACACGTCCGCCGCAGAGGGCAGCTGTCCGGCGACGCCGCCCTCGGAGTACTCCCACGTCCACCCGCTCGACCGGACCAGCTCGAACACCGCCTGCCAGTCCTCGACCGAGGTGTCGGCCACGGACATATCCGGCAGAGCACCCATCAGGTCAGGGTCGAAGAAGTTCCTGACGTCATCCCACAGCAGGTCCGACATCCCGCCATGCTGCCTGCTGGCCCGCCCGAACGCAGCCCGATTTCCTTGACGAACCCCATAGAGGCACCCCCCCGGGGCGGGTGGGTCGAGACACCCTCGGCACCCCGCCCACCCCTCACCCCCCGGGGCAGGTTGCAGGTGCCGTTGCCGCCCCGCTCTGTCCGGCCCCACACGCCGAGCAGGGGACCGTGTGGCGGCACGCTGGCCGGGACCCCTGCCCCACCCCCGGGGCAGGCGCCCCGGCCAGCACCCCGAAGGCTGCCCGGCCACTCTCGCTCCCCCTTGACATGGGCGACTGAGCTTCCCCCGGCACCCCGCTCGCCCCACCCCTGCCGCCGGGAGCGGGAACGTGTCGCTGCCCGGGTGCCCGGCAACCAGCAGGGCCAGGCCCGGCACGGGGTGCCGCCACCGCTGCTGCGCCCCACACCCCCCGGCCCGGGTGCGGGGCGGCCCCGCCACCCGGCGTTCACCGCCGTGTCCCAGGGCATGCCGGACGGGCCGCCGCCCTGCCCAAAGCCCCCAGCTGAATCGGGCCCAAGCCACCAGACCACCCCACAACGGTGACGGCCCCCGCCGCACCACGCCAAGCTGCGCGCGACCGTCCACCCGGCCGACGACGGCGGCCTCCAGTTCCGCATCCCCGGACCCGATGACACGTTCGTCCTCATCGGCAGCCCGGTGGACCTTCCCGACCCCGACGAGGCCCCCACCGGCTTCCACACCCAGCTCTACACCCCAGACGGCGACTACACCGACATCCTGCACCGCGGCTGCACCGACCCCACGTGCTGCACCCCGGCCGCCGGCCGACCCGCTCAACCCCCGCACCGCGGCGACCGCCATCGCCACCGCGCTGCGCACCCACGCCGCAACGCTCCCCGCGGTCGTCCCCACCACCGGGCAGATCCTCCACCGGGTCGCCGAGCTCATCGACGCCGACACCGGCCGCACCACCGCCCTCTACAGCCACCCCGTCGTGGTCCCGGGCCGCATGCTCGACTACCTGACCCAGCAGGCCGTATACGGCACCGACCCGCTGTGGTTCGGCAAGCGCTACGCCCACCTCGGCCGCCTGTGCGGCGTCGACGCCGTCACCGCCTGGACCCGGCTCCTCGACGCCGCGCTGAACGCCGTCCGGGGCCTGCTCCGTCCGCTCATCACCAACGCCGCGACGACCCTCGACCCGGACACGGTCCGCGAACTCGCCGACGCCCAGGACCGTCCGGCAGGCCCGCCCAAGGCGCCGTGCGACTGCTACAGCCAGGACCGCGGCGGCCGCTCGCACGACCCCGACTGTGTCGGCTTGCGCACCCCCGCCCCGACTGCCTGACCCCCGCCCTGGTCCGGCCGCTGGTGCGGCTGGTCCCGCCCCCGGAGGAACCCTCGTGAGCAGCCCCGCTGCCCTCGTGCCCTCGCTCTCCCCCTTTGGCGCGGGCGGCCGGGCTTCCCCCGGTACCCCCGCCGAGGGCGGCCGGTAACCACCGGCCGCCACACCCACCCACCACGGAGGATCCCGCCATGACCCACCACCCCGACGACGTCCTCACCGAGTTGTCCAAGAACTGGGTGGCCGCGCAGCCCAGTCCCGCCATCGCGGTACAGCGAGCCCGGTACGAGTTCAACCTCAACTTCGGTCTCCTCGGCGGATTCGCCACCAAACTCCACCGGTTCGAGGCCGCCATCCGCGCCGATGCCCTGGAGCGGGCCGCCGACGAACTGGAGCGCATCGCCGATGAGGCCGAGGCCCGCGTCGCCGAGCACTACGGAGCCGCATCCGCGATCGGCCCCGGCTCGGCCGACATGGTTCGCGAGGCAGCGAAGACCGTTCGCTCGATGACGGCCCGGGCTGACCGGTGACCGACACCACGCCGCCGGCCGACCTCACCGTCCGCAGGGGGCCGGAGGGGTTGACCGGCGGCCTGCCGTCCCCCGCGGTCATATCCCGTTCCTGTTCCCGCCTGGCGGCCGTGAGCCATTCCGGCCGTGCGGGCTTCCCCGGCGCCTCCCCGCCATTCTTCCCCGCACACGGGAGAACATCCGTCTCGGCTGAGCACGACCACCCGGCCGGGCCCCGGGCCGGCGCCGACCCCCGCCCGCCCCGCCGCCTCCGCACCGTCTGCCGTACCGGCGGCCGGGTTCGGGTGCCTTCCCGTGTCCTGCCGGGCCCGGCATACGGGAATCCTGGCGGGGGTTGACCGGCCGGGCGCCAGGCATACCTTCCCTCTCGCAGTGCACCGTGCCGCCTGCTGTTCCGGCGGCCGGGGCGTGCGATCGGGTGCCCGCCCCCGGCCTTGTCCCGCTCACTCCTGGCCGAAGGCGTGCACCCCGGGTACCGACGCCCGCCCGGCACTCCCGGCACGGCGGCCGGTCCCACCGTCCCGCGCCTCGCCGCCGACGAGAACAGGCGAGGTGCGGGACCCCGAGCCTCCGGGCCCCTGAAACCGTCCGCACGGCCCGTCGACTCGATCCCCACCAGGCCCGGCACCGCTGACCACCCCGGCCACCACCCCGGCCACCAGCCGGGCCACCCGGAGCCCGGAGCGGGCCCGGTGACCACCCCGGCCACCCGGCCGGACACCCGACAACGAAGGACCTCATGACCACCCACACCAAACCGCCTCCGCCAACTGCTGCGCACCATCCTCGACGCCGCCGAACCTGCGGCCACCATCGCCGCCGGCGCCATCGCAGGCCTCGCCACCTACCGCACCATCAGCACGAACCGACCCACCGAACTGCGCGCCACCCTGGCGCTGGCCGCCGCAGCCCTGGCCGCCACCACCACCGACAACCACATCGCCGACCTCACCGCACCGCTGCGCCGCCGGTTCGCCCTGCACCGCCACCCCCACCCGTCCATCGACACGCTCTCCCACGACGTCCTCGCCACGGCGGCCCGCGACGCTGCAATCCGCTCCTTGCGCATCGCGGCCTACAACAGCTCCCTCAGCCACCCCGACTCCTGGACCGGGCACGCGGACGGCACCGCCACCTCCAAGCTCGCCTCCGGAGCCGTCCTGCGCTTCCAGCCCGCCCACAAGGACCTGCACACCAGCGCCTCGCGTGGCTGGGACGAGCGTTACGACCTGATCGTCGACCACCAGCAGATCAAGATCGAGTCGGTCGCGCAGCTGCATGAGCTCCTGAAGAAGCTGGCCGCGGGCCAGTCGACGAACGAAGCGGAGGCCGACGCCGTCGACCCCCTGGGTGACGGCGACGACCGAACCGAACCGCTCGTGTATGAGGACGACGACCAGTGGGCCGACGCCGAGACGGGCGAGGACCCGCAGTGGGACACCGTCGAGGCGATCTGACCACCCCTGCCGCTGAACCGCCGGGCGGGGCACCCGCCCGGCGGTGCCCCACACCTGGCCCAGCCTGGCTTGGCGGGGGAGGGGGCACCCACCCGCCGCCCGGCTGGTGTCTGTCCGGCCGGTGGGGATTCACCGGGGCGGGGGGTATGCCGCGACCGCACCCGGCCACCCGCCCGCCCGCTGCTCGGATTCGGCGGTTGACCCGCCCCGCACCGCGGCTACGTTGCACCCCGGCAAGAGCACCGCGAGCCATCCCACCGCCCGCACCTATCCCGCCCCGCCCCCGGACCACGGGCCCGCCCCTGACGTCACGAGGAGACTCCGCATGACCGTACACACCCGCCAGTTCCGGCTCCGCGGTTGGACGATCGCGCTCACCACCGCCCGCAGCCGCTTGGACGTCACCCTCACCCGCCCCCACCCCCTGGACCCCTACCGCTGGGACGGCCCCCAACCCGCCCTCGCCCTCACCCTCCACGGTGGCCTGACCGACACCCACGCCACCGACCCGACCCCGGAACGGGTCGACCTGCTGCGCCGCTACCCCCGCCGCCTATGGCAGCGCTGGGCCCACCGCCACCCCGACGCCGCCGATCAGCCCGGTACCCTCACCGTCGGCCCGTAGACCGCCACCCTCGACCGCCGCGGCCTGGACGTGCGGCGCCTGCCCGAGTACGACTGCCCCTGGCACGCGCCCATTCCCGACGACGACTGCTACCCCGAGGGCTGGTGCGGGTGCGCGTCCGTGCCCGATACCCAGCCTGACGCCGACGCGTGCACCTGCCCCCGCATCCGGCCCTGGCTGAGCGCGCGCCTGCTGAGGCCCGAACTCCTCCCGGTGGATCCGCCGTTCTGACCCCCGCGCCCGCTGACGGGGCGACCGCCCCGCCAGCCCTCACCAGCCCCGTCACACCCCCGAATGCGATGCCGACTGCCAGGACCACGAGCAGTAACCCCGCCCGCTGACGGCTGTGCCCATCCCCGGGCCGGCCTGAGCGCGACACTGTCGCTGGGCCCGGCCCGCTCTGGTTCGGGGCCGTAGGGGTTGACCAGCGCCCGGCCGGCCCTACGGTGTGGCCTGTTCCCGCCCGGTGGCCGTGACCGCCCCGGCCGCGCGGGCTTCCCCGGGGTGCCTTCCCGCCCCCGCCCCCCGAGACGGGCAAGGCGCCCCTGTGCCGCCCCCGTATCCCCCGGGCGGGGCGGCACGCACGGCGGCCGGGCCCCTCCGACTCCCCCACAGGGGCCCGGCCGCCCACCAACCGGACGACCCGGCGGAAGAGCGGCGAGCGGCCACGGCCTCCCCGCCAGCGACACCCAGGCAAGCACGCAGACCGTCGCCCGCCTGCCCTCACGGCCACGTGACCCGCCCGCGAGCGGCCGCCGGAGCCCAGACCGGTGCCCCTCGGCCCAACACCCAGAACCGCACCGAACCGACAGGAAGGCCACACCATGAGCCGCACGATCACCCTCCACCCGGACGCCCTCGCCGCCCTCACCCCCCACGCGTTCGGAGCGTTCACCGTCGCCGTGTGGGAGGACGGCGGATACCTGGCCAGCTGGGATCACACAGTGACCGGCTGCGCCTGCCTGGTGAGCGTCTGGCCCGAGAACATGGTCAACGACCCCCACGCCCCAGCCGAGTTCATGCCGGCCGGTCCGTGGTCGTACACCGGCCGGTTCGACGTCGCCACCGCGGAAGCCTGCCTCAACCCCGACGACTGGACCAACCCCGACAACCAGGACGACCACCCGACCCCGCACCACGCCCTGGCCGCCGCCCTGGACGAGCACCGAGCCGTGTGCTTCGAATACCGGTTGGCGATCACCCTCTGCCTGAACTGCAACCAGACCAAGCAGTGGCACGGCCCGGAGGGCAGCGTGTTCGCCTGCCAGGACTTCCGGCCCGGCGAGCAGTCGGGCCGCCGCGCATGGGAACGCCAGCGCGAGGAACGCGGACTGCACGTCCCCCGCGACTGACGCCCCGCCAGAGGGGGGAGCACCCCACCCGGCACCCGGCGGCCCGCACACCGACTCAGGCACCACGTCGTTGCGTCCCCGCAGCCGCCCCGTCACCCGGCCTGTCCCGGCCACCACCGCACCGCCCTGCACCCGCCGACCCCGAAAGGCCCCGCCGTGCCCCGCAACCCGCATACTCGTTCCGTGTCCTCCACGATCCGCCCACCCGCGCCGCGTCCCTGCGACAGCTGTCCCTACCGGCGTGACGTCCCCTCGGGGATCTGGGCCGCCGAGGAGTACGACAAGCTCCGCGCCTACGACGCCCCGACAGCAGAACAGCCGACTGCGGTCTTCATGTGCCACCAGACGGACGCCGATAGCCAGGCGCGCCGCGTGTGCGCGGGCTGGGCCGGATGTCACGGCGAGACCCTGCTGGCGCCACGGATCGCCCTGATGAAGGGCGTCATGGACGGCTCGACCCTCGAAACCGTGGTCACCTACGTATCCCCAGTGCCGCTGTTCTCCTCGGGAGACGAGGCGGCCGCCCACGGCCAGGCCGACATCGACAGCCCCGGCCCCGAGGCCGACCGCCTGGGCGACAAGATCATCCGCACGCGGCGGCACATCCGCCTCGGCTGAGCACCACCACCCGGCCGGCCGGGCCGCCATGCCACCATCCGATGTCGTGCACCACCCGGCAAGCACGCTTCCCAGCGGCACCTGAGATCTCGCCGCCAGGACCGGGTGGCCGCCGCCCCCGAGGCCGGGCCGGACGCCCAGCGCGATGCGGTAGCCCGGCGCACCAACCCGAGGCCCGCGCCACCACCAGGGCCACCACCCGGCCTGTTCCGGACCCGGCCGCTGCCACACCCGGCAGAGCCCACCGACACGGTGACGTGCCCGCCCCCGCGCTGCGCCCCGGCCCCGGTCCCGGTCGGGTGAGTCTGCCACTCGCCAGGACCACTGAGACCGGCCGCATCACCCGCTCTGCCCGAGCCTGCCCGGCGGTCCGCCCGCGCGGGCCGCTGCTCAGCCCCCAGGCCAGGAACGCCCCGCTGCTCCCCGCCCCTGCCGGTCCGGCAAGCCGGGAGGGGAAACGGCCCGGTGTGGGGCGTGTGTCCCGTGCCCGGCGTACCAACCCCAACCCGGCCGTCCGTCAGCCCGGTTGGCCCGGTTGACCGGCTCCCTCCCGTGCCTACCTTCGGGCACATCGAGACCGGCCAGGCCCCGCCGGGCGAGCGCGTCAACCGCCCCGGCCTCCGTCACCCGCTCCCGCCCCACGGGCCGGAGCCCGGCCGCCGGTCACCCACTCCAGGCCGGGAGCCACATGCCCACACCCACACCCGCATCTACCCCTGCCACCACACCCGCCACCCGCCCCACCGGGCACGAGGATCTCCCCCTCTTCGCCCACGAGGACCTCCCGCTCTTCACCCTCGACACCGACCAGCCCACCACGCCCACGCCGACCCACGAGGACCTGTTCGCCCTCGACGGCCCCGAACTCACCGCCCTCCTCGACTCCCTCACCACAGCGCAACGCGCCCAGCTCGCCGGCCCCTACCCGGCCCGCTGGCTCTACCCGCCCCAGCCCGGCGACGCCCCCCGCGGGGTGAATGTCTGCGCCGGATGCGGCGGCGGCTGCGCCGGACTGCGCCTGGTCCTCGGCGTCGAAGCCGACATGGTGTGCATCGAGCTGAAGAAGGACCCGGCTGCCACCAGCACAGCCGCCGGATGCACCGTCATCCAACAGGACATCAAGACGCTCGACCCCCGCCACCCCACACTGCGCTGGACCCGCCGCGTCATGTGCACGATGCCGTGCATCGACTGGACCCGCGCCGGTCGCGGAGCCGGTCGCGACGCCTCCAACCTCGAAATCCTCCTCGACGCGATCGACCAGGTCGGCGCCCACATGGGAAACGTGTGGGTCGACGGGGCAGAAGTCTGCACCCACGACGACCCCGCCGACTGCGACGACAACTGCTACGACCACATGATCGAGCCCTCCGGCGCCCCCATCACCGAACTGTGGGAACTGGTCGACGACATGACCGCCGACACCGCCGGACTCATGCTCGCCCCGGTCATCTGGATCCTGGGCCTGCGCTCCATCGGCGCACCGGTCGAGTCCATCGTCATCGAGCAAAGCTCCGCCCTGCCGGAAGACGTCCAGGACTACATCCAGAGCGAACTATGGATCGCCGGATGCGAGTCGGTGCAGTGGGCAGACCTGGACGCCGCCGACTTCGGCTCACCCAGCAACCGCAAACGCGCCATCATGTCCGCGCACTGGTACCGCAGCCCCGGCCCGGTCACCATCCCCGGGATCCGCACCAACGCCGCCCTCGTACTCGGCTGGCCAACGGACACCCGCATCAACACCCGGGGCGAACGCAAGACCAGCGGCGGCAACGTGTTCACCCTGAACCGCACCATCCCGGCCGTGACCGGGAAAATCCGCGGCTGGTACTGCCAGGAGACCGGACGCCGGTTCACCATCCCCGAAGTGTGCGCACTGGTCGGCCTGCCCCGCCACCACCCGGTGACCGGCTCCCGCACGAGCCAGTGCCAGCAACTCGGCGACATCCTCTCACCGCTGGTCTCCGCCGCCGTCTGGGGCACCCTGCTGGGCCTGCCCTGGCTCGACATGCTCCGCACCTACCTCGCCCAGATCTACCCGACCGTCCACAGCCAACCCACCGCGGCCATCCTGTACAACCCCGCCCCCGCCCCCACCCGCCCCGCCCCGGCCGTCACCGACGCCGACATCCTGCGCCTGTTCGCCCAGGGCGACTACCCGCGCCTCCGCATCCAGACCCACCCGACCACCCCGCACTGACCAACCCCACACCGCCACCCTGCCCGGCCGCCAGTCCCACGGCGGCCGGGCACCGCCCTGCGCACCCCCGGCCAGCAACCACCCCCTGTCTCACCCACCCCACCGGGCCCGCCCCACCGCGCCAGCAGACCGCCCGTCCCCGGCCGCGTCAGCTCGCCGGCGGCCGCCGCATCCACGGCGCGGCCGGACCCCCCGGCCCGGGCGGGGCAGCGACGGGCCCCGGCTGCGCAACCGCACCTGGCCCCGGTTGCCCGGGCGCCACCGGATACCCGCCCGCCACCGGATATCCCACCCCCGCCACCGGCTGCGCCACCACCACCTGCGGCGCGGCTCCGTCCACCAGCGCCCCCGTCCACCCGTCCGCCACCGCCACAGCGACGTGAAACGCCAGCCGCAC
Organism: Kitasatospora sp. NPDC088779; assembly: GCF_040685395.1. Taxonomy (NCBI): domain Bacteria; kingdom Bacillati; phylum Actinomycetota; class Actinomycetes; order Kitasatosporales; family Streptomycetaceae; genus Kitasatospora; species Kitasatospora sp. NPDC088779. The sequence continues at coordinate 40,239 of NZ_JBFBHW010000038.1, forward strand.
CGACGACTCCACCACCACACTGGTGTTCTCACCCACCAGCACCACCCGCTCCCGCCCCATCACCTTCCGATAGGACACCAGACGCATCCCGTGAACCAGCGGACCGTCCTGCCCCTCCTCCACAACCTCGAGCGCACCCCCCAGCCACGTCGGGTCCAACTCACCCGCCGTCACCTCGGACACCCGCGCCATCACCGCACCTCCTTCACACCGTCCACCACCCCGGCCCCCCGCGCGGCCTCAGGCACCACAGGCCCGCCGCCACCCCCGCCCGGCCCCTCCACCCCGGCCCCCACCGGCCGCCCCGTCACCAGCCCGCCCCCGCCCAACAACGCCCCCACACCAGACCCAACCAACTCGCCACCACCCCCCGCCGCCCGCCGCGCACCGGACCCCGACCCGCCCGCCACCCCCGCCGCGAACCCGCCCCGCCCGCCGCCCGCCGCCTTCACCTGCGCGAGCATCCGCCGCAACTCACCCACCTCCACACCGAGCCGGTCCGCGACCTCCTCCTCACGAACCCCCACCCCCCGCACCTGAAGACCCCGCATCCGCGCAGCCACCCGCGCACCCTGCTCCCACCCCTCACGCCGCGCCTGATCCCGCGCCGCCTCCAGCCTCTCGATCTGCTGGTCGATGACCTCCACCGCCTTGCCGGTGCGTTCCTGAAGCGTCAGGAACTCCTCCGCACCCTGGACCAGCGCCACATCACGGGCCTCGTACATGGCCCGCAGCTCACGCGCCCGCCGACGAGCCGCCACCGACGCCACGGCGCCGCGCTCAACCGCCGCCCCCTTCGCCATCCCACATACCCTTTCCGCCAGGAGCCCCGGCACGAACCGGCACCCCGCCACAGGCACACACGCCCCACACCGGGGCGCCGCACCAGCCCAGGCAACCGGCCACCGCCGCTCGGCGAAAGGACACAGACCCCCGGATCCCGTCAGACGGGATCCGGCCCGCACGGCGACCGGCGAAGTTCCCGCCCGGCCGCACACCGCACCCACCCACCCCCACCCGGCCCGTGCCGGCGAGCACACGCCCCCGCCTGCGCGAACACCCGCCACCCGTACGCCGAAGCCACCACCGGACACGGCACCCCACAGTCGTGGCGGCCGCCAGTCAGGGGGCCGACTTCCCAACACCTCTTGCATCTTCGAGGTGTCCCTGCGGAGCCTGGCGGCGTGATGGAAGCCCATACGTTCACCCCGGGCGACGGCTGGCTGTACTTCAAGAACCAGATCGCCGCGGGTGACGAGCCCCGCAGACGGGGCCGCGACCTGGCTTCCCAGCAGCGTGAGCGGGGCGTTCCGCCGGGCCGTTGGGCGGGACGCGCGGCCGCCCTGCTCGGCGTGGAAGGGGAGGTGACGGAGGCGCAGATGCGCTCGCTGTTCGGCGAGGGCCTGCACCCACGCGCCGACGCGATCACGGCCGAGCGGCTACGCGACGGAGCGACGGTCCGCCAGGCCATGCGTGCGGCCAGGCTCGGCGCGGCGTACTACCAGTTCGGGAAGACGCCCACCGAACTGGCCAAAGCGGTGCAGGAACAGATCGACCGATTGGAGAAGCAGCACGGGCGGGCCCTGACCGATACGGAGCGCCGGCAGGTGCGCTGGAAGATCGGCGGCAAGGCGTTCCGCGCAGAGTACGGGCGCGACCCCGCCGACGGCCCGGAACTGGGCCGCTACATCGCCGCCCGGATGAAGCCGGCACGCCAGCCCGTCGCCGGCTACCACGCGGTCCTGCAGGCCCCGGCCAGCGTCCAGGTCCTCCTCGCGGCAGGCGACGACACCACCGCGGCCGCCGTCCTGGCCGCCCACGACCAAGCCGTGGCCGCCACCCTCGCGTGGATCGAGGACCACGCGCTGGCCACCCGTACCGGGCCGGGCGGCGTCGCTCAGCACGACGTCACCACCGGCCTGGTGGCCGCCCGCTTCCGGCACTTCGACTCCCGGGCCGGACAGGCCGGACTGCACGACCACGTGCTGATCGCTAACAAGGTGCAGGGCCCCGGCGGGCGGTGGCGAACCATCGACGGCCGGCTGTTCCTCTCCCAGGTCGTCGCCGCGTCCGAGCTCTACAACGAGGAGGTCCTGCGCCGGGTCTGCACTGCCCTGGACTTGGTGGTGGAGGAACGCCCCCGCCCCGACGGGCGGCGCCCCGTGATGGAGATCGCCGGGATCGGCCCCGACCTGGTCGACGCGAACTCGGCACGCGCCCGGCAGGTACGCCAGCGCCTGCCCCACCTGGTCGCCGCCTACCGGGCCCAGCACGGCAAGGAACCGACCCTTCCTGCGCGCCTGGCCCTGATGCGCCAGGCCACCCTCGAGAGCCGCCCGCCCAAGAAGCAGACCCGCCCGCTCGCGGCGCTGCGCGAACACTGGCACGCCTCGATGGCCGCCGCGTTCGGCCGCCCCCGCACCGACGGCCTGCTGGCGGACGCCCGTACGCTCGCTCGCCAGGTACTACGCCAGGAGGCAACGCCCAGCCTGGACGTGGACGCGGCCGCCCGCGAAGTGGTGGCCGCCGTCTCCCTGCACCGCGCCGTCTTCGGACGCCGCCATCTGCTGGCCCAGGCCCGCCGCCACGTCACCCGCACCACCCGTGGCCGCGCAGGCGAGGGCTGGGCCGAGACCATCACCGACCACGCACTGGCCCGGCTGTGTCTGGACCTCACCCCGCCCGACATCAACCCCGCCTTCGCGCCACTGCAGCGCCCCGACGGCTCCAGCGTCTACCGCCGACGCGGCGCCGAGCTCTACACCACCCCCCAGATCCTCGCCGCCGAGGACGCGATCGTCGCCGCCGCACACCGCCGCACCGGCCCGGCCTGCGGCGAGCGCACCTTCGAGCGCGCCGCCGCCCGCCACAAGGGCCCCCTGGACGCCGGACAACGCGCCATGGCCAAGGCCTTCGCCACCTCCGACCGCGCCCTGGTCGCCGCGATCGGACCGGCCGGCGCGGGCAAGACCACCGCCCTGCGCCTGGCCCACGCCGCCGTCACCGCGGCCGGCCACCACACAGTGGCACTCGCCCCCTCCGCCCGCGCCGCCCACGTCATGGCCGAGGAACTCAGCGCTCCCGCCCACACCCTCCACTCCTGGCTGCGCCGCCAACGCCTCGCCGACGCCGGCAAGCTCCTCCTGCCCCGCGCCGAGCGCCTGCGCCGAGGCGACGTGATCATCGTGGACGAAGCCGGCATGGCGGCCACCACCCACCTCGCCGCCATCGTGCGCCACGCCGCCAAGGCCGGAGCCCACGTCCGCCTGATCGGCGACCCCGCCCAACTCGCCGCCGTCGAAGCAGGCGGCGCGCTGCGCCTGCTCCAGAGCGAGGTCGGCGCCGTCCACCTGACCGCCGTCCACCGCTTCCGCCACCCCGAAGAAGCCGACGCCTCCCTCAAACTGCGCGACGGCGACCCCACGGAGGCGTTCACCTGGTACCGCCGCCAAGGCCGCGTCCAGGGCGGCACCACCACCGCCATGGCCGACGCCGTCTTCACCGCCTGGCGCCGCGACCTCACCGCCAAACGCACCCCGCTGATGACCGCACCCGACCGAGACCTGGTCGCCGCCCTCAACCGCCGCGCCCAGGCCTGGCGCATGGACAGCGGCCAACTCCTCAAACCCTCCCGCTGGCGCCCCCGCCCGGCCCGGCTGCGCGACGGCCACCACGCACACGTCGGCGACCTCATCGTCACCCGCCAAAACCAGCGTCGACTCACCTGCCGCGCCGGCCGAGACTTCGTCAAGAACGGCGACGTATGGGCCATCGAGCGCTACACCCCCACCGGCGACGCCATCGTGCGCCACACCCAGCACCGCGGCCGCCTCACCCTGCCCGCCGACTACCTCACCGAGCACTGCGAACTCGGCTACGCCTCCACCATCCACCGCGCCCAGGGCATGACCGTCACCCGCTCCCACGCCCTGCTGACCACCCGCACCTCCCGCGAGGCCGCCTACGTCGCCGCCACCCGCGGCCGCACCGGCAACCACCTCTACATCGCCCTCGAACACGACCAGACCCTCGACCAGGCCCTGACCCGGATCGCCACCTACAACTCCTTCTCCCCAAGCGCCCGCCAGACCATCCGCGACGAGCAGCAACGCGCCTGGGGCATCAAACAACTGACCGCCGAGTACGCCGACGCCACCGAACAGGCCGCCCGCCTGCGCTACGCCGCCGCCGCCCGCCACGCACTCGGCACCGCCGCCGACCCACTGTTCGCCGACGACGCGCTCACCGCCATCGCCAACGCCCTCGCACGCGCAGAACGGGCGGGCTTCACCCCCGAACGGATCCTGGCCGCCGCCTACCACGAAGGCCCGCTCACCGGCGTGGACGTGCCCGGCGCGGTCCTCGCCTGGCGCATCGACCGCCGCCTGCGCACCGCCCGCGCCGCCGAAGCCCAAGCCGACGCGGACCCCCACCCCAACACCCGCCTGCTGCGCACCCTCACCGACACCCAACTCGAACGCATCGTCCTGCTCGCCGAACAGCACCGCGCCCGGGCCCTGACCGAACTGCACGCCGCCGACGCCCAGAGCGCCGCCACCCCGAAACCCGTCACCGCCCACGGCCGCCGCCACCCGCCCTGGCCCCACCGCCCCTACGGCACCTTCACCCCCGGCCAGCTCGCCGACCGGCTGCGCGCCACACGCCGCGCCGTCCTGCGGGCCGGCGACGAAGGCGACCACCAGGCGGAGCTCACCGCTGTGGAGGACCTGGTGCGCCTGCGTGAGGAACAGACACTGCGCCGCCAGATGCCCTGGCGCGACCGCTCCCGGGAGGACTACCAGCGCGCCCGCCCCGGCTCGCCGGCCACCGCGCCCGACCCCGCCGCGGCGGCCGCCGCCGACGCCGAGCGGGCGCGCGAGCGCACCGCGTCGGCCCGCGACGCCTGGCAGCGGGCCGAGGCCGTCACCGCCCGCGCCAGCGCGGAGCGGCACCTGCGCCGACTACTGCCCGACCACCCGCCCGCCCACGACGACAGCACGGACCTGCCCGACTGGCTCACCCCCACCGCCGCCCTGAACGACCCGCACACCCCCGCCCACTGGCGCCGCCACCTCACCGAACGCCGCGACATCCTCGACCGTCACCTCGCCGCCCGCGGCGCCCTGCTGGCCGACGACACCCCCGCCTGGGCCGCCCCGCTCGGCCCCCTCCCACCCCCGCAGGCCGGCCGCGCCCTGCGCACGCGATGGGAACGCACCGCCGCCCTCACCGACGCCTGGCGCACCCTCCACCAGGTCCCCGCCCACGAGGCGGGCCTGGGCCCCCGCCCCGAAGCCGCCGAACACGCCGCCGCCTGGAACGCCCTCGACGCCCGCATCCGCGCCCTGCACCACGCCACCCGCACCGCCCACCAGCCCCACCCCGCACCGCAACCCGACACCCTCACCCGCCAGACCCTCGAACAACTCGCCCAACTGCGGCTGCTGCGCACCGCCCGCACCCCCGATCCCGTGGCGCCGCCCCGGCCCGCGCCCCCCGCCGGACCCGCCACCCCCGTGCCGGCCGGCCGCACCACCCCGGCGCCGGCCCTGCTGCCACAGGCCGAACGCATGTCCCAGGAAGCCCTGGGCGCAGCCCTGGCCGGACAGAAGGCACCCGAGGAATGGGTCGAGCAGATCCCCGCCCCCGACGAGGACGACACCGCCCAGCAACACCTCTACCGGCGCCTGGTGGCGGCCGTCGCCGACTGGCGGCTGCGCCAGGGCGTCAGCGGCACCGACCCGCTCGGCCCGCCCCCCGAGACCGACCGCGCCACCGAGTGGCAGCACCTGTCCAAGGCCCTCGACCTCTACCGCACCTCCCGCATCAACGACCGCCTGCAACTGCTGCGGGTACGGCGCGAAGCCGACCGCGAACGCCTGGAGGCCGCCGCCCAGCAGGCCGCCCAGACCGGCGCCCGCACCACCAGCGGACCGCCCTCCCGCCGGACGAGCGGCAAACCCTCCCGCCCCCGCCGCACCGGCCGCCGCCGACGGTGAAACACCCGCCCGCCGGGTACCGCGCGATCCCGCCAGATGGGAGAGAGCGCCCACCGCTCCCGCCCACCGGGACCAGGACGCCGCCACGATTGCGGCCGCCCGCAGCGCCCGCGCACGCTCGCCTTCCCACCCCCGCAACCGATCCCGCCACCAGAAGAATTGGGGAAGGCCGTTGACCGCGCCGCAGCCCGAACCCGTGCACTACGCGCTCACCACCGTCTACACCGACCCCTTCCTCGGCGGCACGGACGGACCCTCGATGCTCACCACCGACCCGGCCGCCGCCGCGCACTTCTTCCTCGACACCGACCGCCCGGGCCACCTGGAGGTCATGGCCCACGCCACCGGGCCCGACACCACCCTGGTACCGGTCAGGCCGGGTGAGATCGTGGAACGGGCACTGGAAGAACTGCCCCCGGACGACCCACGCCGCCACACACTGCACTCGGCGCAGGCCGACTGGCTCGAGAACCGCCTCTGGGACGGTCAGGACGAACCGTTCGGCACGGCCCCCGGCGGCCCGGACTGGACGCGGGCCGGGGCAGCCTGGGGCGGCGCGTTCACCACCCTGCCCGGCGCCGACGTCCTCACCGAACTCGCCTCGCGCCACCCGGCAACGGAAGAAGCACACGGGCCGCTGGTGATCACGGCGCTACGCACCGCCCGCGCGATCCGCCAGGCCCACGGCCGCGCAGGCGGGGCCGACCGGCAACTGCTCGCCGCGAACTGGCGGATCCTGAACTCGGTGCGGCCGGCCAGCGAGGAACCCGCGCTCCGCGCCGCGGCCACCTGGTACCTGGAGCGCCTGGCCGACCTCGACCCCGTCACCGCACGGCACCCCGACGGCCTCACCGACGCCCAACGCGCCCGCTGGCGCGAGGCCGCCATCGACCTGCAACGCGACCTCCTCGTCCTAGACTCGGCCCGGCACCCCGCCCGGATCCAGGCGTTCACCGCCCGCGTGTCCACCCAACCCGCCGACCCGGCCCCGGACGGCGCGGCCCACCCCGAGGAGGAGAGGGCGGACCGCCAGCGCCTGGAGGCCGCTCTCACCGGAGCCTTCGAGCACCTGCCGCTGGACGGCGCGGTACGCGAGAGCGTCGAAGCCGTCGCCGCCCGCGTCCTGAAACCGCCGCCGCTCCTGCCACTGCCCGCACAGCCCGCCGGCGACGCCGACGCCGCCCTCCACTGGCGCCGGCGGGTGCCCTCCGCGCAACGGGCGGCCGCCGACGCCGACGACGCCCTCACCCAGGCCTACACCTACGTCGCCCAGGCCTACCACCAGACCCGCGGCGACGCCCTGCCCTCCGTCGCGCACGGCAGCACCACCCTCGCACGGACCCTGGCCGTGGAGACCACCGGGCGTCACGCCGTCCTGGGCCGCATGCTCGTCCTCGCGGACGCCGAACGCGCCGCCACCGCCCACGAGCCGCGCCTGCACACCGACGCCCAGGCCACGGCCGACGCGGCCCGCGCCGAGGCCCAAGACCGGGGCCTTCACCCGATGGAGGTCCACTACGCCGCGCAGGTCGCCTACACGGCGACCTTCGACGCCGGGCGCTCCCTCCTCGACGAGGCCCTCACCGAGCAGCGCCTTACGGTGCGGGCCACCATCGCCGCGCACTTCCCCCGCCCCGACTACCGCCTGCGGGACATCCTGGTGGGCAGCATCGACCACCAGGCCGTCACCCGCGCGCACAACGCCGTCACCGTCCTGGTTGGCGCGCTGGACGACCTGCTCGCCCGGGACCGCGACCCCGGCGAACACCCGCGGCCCACCGCCGAGCAGATCACCCGGGCCCGTTCCCGCGTCGACGCGGCCTCCAGGCGCCTCGACGGTGTCATCCGCAAGGACAGACCCGCGATGGTGGCGGCACTGGGGGCCCTGGAAGCGGTCATGAAGATGCCCGCACCGCCCCCGCAGGACAGCGACGGCACCGCCCGGCTGACCCGCCACCGTGAGCAGCTCACCGAACGGCTCACCGGCACCGTCCCGGCCGCCGGTACCGGCCCGCAGGCCGCCACCACCCCAGCAGGGCCGCGCCCGGCCCGCGACCTGCCCCGGCAGGCCACCCGCCCCACCACCGCGAACCGAGGAATGCGATGACCCGCCGTGAAGACCGCCAGGCTACGCGGCGCGACTGGATGGAACGCGCCGTCTGCCGCGAAGAGGACCCGGAACTGTTCTTCCCCATCGGCAACCGGGGCCAGGCCCTGCTGCAGATCGAAGAGGCCAAGGCCGTGTGCCGACGCTGCCCCGCGCGCCCCCAATGCCTGCTGTGGGCCTTGGAGACCCACCAGGAGACCGGCGTGTGGGGAGGCGTCAGTGAGGACGAACTGCGCGCCATCCACCGCCGAGCCGCCCGGGAACGGCGCAAGGCCAAGGAGGCCAAGGACACAGGCCAGGACGGGCAGCGCCCGCATTCCCCCGCACCTGCCCCCGCTCTTGCCCGCGCGTGAACTCCCACCGCCGGGCGGCAACCGCACCCGTCCGGATGGTGACGTCCCCGGCCCCGTCGGGGACGTCACCATCCGAAGACGTCGGTGAGGGCCGCACCGCAACGGCAACCCGACATCCCGCCGGGTGCCGGACACGGGCGGCGTCCCCACCGGGCCGCCGCCCGGGGCAGGTGTCCGCAGGCGCGCCCGGGCGGGAGAGCATGCGGCACCGTCCCGTACTTCATTTGCGCGACCGTCCAGACCCCGGTCCGGACCGTCCGCGGCAACACGCCTGCGGCTCTGCAGGCGAGCATCGGAGCGTCTACCGGCGACGTCCGGCAGCGATGACCGGCTGCCGGTGCCCGCGATGCCGCCGGGTTCCAGCAGCGCCTGCCGGCAGTCGCCGACGAGGTGTCGGCGACAGCGGATACGGTACGCCGTCGTGAACGCCGCTGGTCTTGACTACCGTGCCCGGACGCAGCAGTGCGGCTGCATCCCACCGCAGCCGCGTACCGGCTCCTGGAGCGGTGAACCTCCGTTCTGAAATCCGCACCTCCGGGGTCTTGTCGGCGCCGGACGGCCACCCTGATCGGCCGGCGCACCCACGGCGCCCACCGGCGCAAGCCCCGGCTGCCTCGGCGAGCCTTGCCAGGCAGAAGCGGAAAGTCGTGGACCGCCTGGGCGAGGGCGTGATCCACTTCGCGCATGAGCTTGTTGGTGGATGTGTTCACCGTCGACGGGAGCGGTGAGTTCCGCTTCCTCGACGTTCCCGAAGGGGCGTCAGACCTTGCTGGCTTCGAGAGCTGGCGTACGACGGTCTGGGGATCGGAGGCCGTCTGCTCGCTCGGCGCACGGTTCTTCCCTCAGCTGGCCGGGGACGCCCTCCGGGTTGCCCCAGAAGACGTCCCGGAGTTCATCAGGGAAGTTCTCCTGCTCCAGAACAACGTCGAATCCATCAGCGCCCGCATGGACTCACCCAAGCCCGCCGCCCGGCGCACCAGCGAGATCGCCGATCGTCTGAACAACATCCTCGACGCTGCTCAGCGAGCCTTGCAGGTCCACGGCGGAGTGCAGATCTGGTAGCAGACGCGCACCGGCGCTGTGACGGAGCCGCTCACTCACCGCGGCTGACCACCGAAGGCGGACCAGAACCTGAGAAGCGACAGTGCCCGGCTACGGACCATGACGACGATGCCCGATTGCGGTGATGCGCCGGGCCCAGCAAGTTATTGGATGCTCCACCGGTGCGGATGGACGGGTTCGTCGGGGCAGAAGAAGACGTTGAGCTCACCCCAGCGGCCCACCGTGACCGCGGTGGGAGTGGCGTGTGGGTTCGGAGGGAAACCCTGCTCCTCCAGCGGCCTCCAACTGCCGCTGCCGCCGTCCCATTCCGAGCTGTCTATGGTCAGCAGCAGCTGCATCGGCGTCCCGCAGGCCAGACAGTCCATGGCGTATGGGTCGGTCAAATGCCAGGAGGCGTAGCCGCCGACGCGCCAGCCTGGCGGGATGGACAGGTCGTACTGGTAGAGGACCGGCTCTGCCATGTTCTCGTCCGGCGACCGCCCGGCCTCCGCCTCAAGGGCTTCCTCCCGGGCGTTGATCCGGGCGCACAGGTCCTCGGGCAGGAGACCGGCGAACGGGTAGGTGACCACCTGCTCCGGATGCAACACGCAGGGCTCGGGAACGAACCCGTCGGACTCGACGACCTGAGGCTGCGGTGGCGCGCTCAGCACCTCACCGACCTCCCACGACCGCAGCCAGCGCAGGTCCAGCTTCAGGTCGTAGCGGCCCGGGCCGTGTGTGTGGAAGGGGCACCAGAACACCTGGAGCAGATCGCAGTCGTCCGGTCCCGCCGGCAGGTCGGGTACATCCCGCCGGTACAACTGCGCAAGGCCGATCAGAGGCAGCGGACCCGTCCCGGACGCCCCAGGAACCCGGAGATTTTGATGCAGCTCTTCGAAGAGCTCCCGATCCTCGTCCGTGAGGCCCGTACCCGGCTCGCGGGCCCCGGCGCAGGCCAGAGCCTGCCGGTACCTGTGAGTGGCGGCGAGCCGTCGGCCACGCCAGCGGGCATGGGCCTCGCCGCACACCGGCCACGGTTCATCCGCCGGCCACAACATCGGACCGCCCACGGAACTGGCCGTCACCCCCGGGCTTCCCGGCCGCGGATGGAGCCGGGTGGTCGTCCCCCGGTGCGCGGCCAGTTCCGGAAAGAGCGCCTCGACATCGAGAGGGCGCGGCGGAGTGGTCCTCGTCATGGTGCGACTTTAGACACCCGGCAGGCTCGGCCATCGAGCACCCCAGCAGCGGTTCCTTCGCCAGAGCCTGCTGCCTCCCGAAGCAGAGCACAGCTGCGGTCCGCTCGTTCTCGCGGCAGAGCCAACACGGCAGACCACCGGTCCGGGGCGGGCCCGTTCCGGCCGGGGGTGATACTCCTTGGACAGGGCAACGCCGTTGCCCGACAGGCCGATTGCGCATCGCCGACCAAGGCTGTCCCGCCGTCACCACCGGAGAACGCCGTGTCCCGCGACCCCTACCAGCACCTGTACGAGGACAGCGAGATCTTCGCGCTGCACCTCGTCCGCCGGGCCGCAGACCCGACGATCACCGCCGACACCGAGCACGCCCTGCGCGACCTGGTACACCGCCACCAGCCCCTGACCGGGCAGGACGCCGCGATCGCCGTCACCGGTGCCCTCGCCCGCCTGGCCTACACGGCGCTGCGCGCGGCTTCCTCGCGTCACCACCCCCTGGCCGCCCGGCTCCTCGACGGCCCGCGGACACCGACTCCCGCCCAGACCCGTGAGATCGCCACCGTCCTCGACCGGCTGGACGCCGACCTGCTGAGCGGCGACGCCACCGCGCTCGGGCACTGCTTCGTCGAACTCACCCGCCTCGCCCTGGCCGAGCAACTGCCCGGCGGCCGCCCCCTGCACGAGAGCGCCGCCGACCCCCTCGGCTACGCCTTCGCCTCCACGCCCGTGCCCGCCGACGCTCTCCTGCCCCTCGTCGTCCGCGCCGCCCACCTCACCCTCACCTGCCTGCGCCACCTGCTCGGCGCCGACACCGCCACCGCCCACACCGCCACCGCGTACGGCGCGCTGGAGCAGGTCCTGGACGGCTTCGAGCTCTACAAGATCACGCAGCAGGCGGCCGGCGCCGACGCGTCGTAGCCGGGCGACCCAGGCCGTGTGACGGTTCGTCAATCACCGGCCTGTACAAGGTGTGGAACGACGTCCACATCCGATCGGCCGATGGCGGTCTGGCGCTGCCGGGTAGCGTGATCGCCATCAGCATCCGCCGGAGGGGGGAAGGATGTCATGGCGCACAACGCCGTACCGGCACCGCGGAGCAGCGCGCCCCGCGGTGCCCTGACATGCTGCTGCACGCACCCTCCCGGCCGAACGGCACGCACACCCGGCCGCGCCGCCTACCCCGGCGGTGAGCCGCTCTGCCAGCACCCTGGCGGGTCCGTGCGACCGGTCCAGCCCCGGCATCCGCGGCTTCGGACCGCATCACCCATTCTCCTGACCGCGTCGGGCAGTGCTCCCCAACTGCCGACCTCGGCGCCCCCAACGGTCAGCCGCCCCCGCCTGCCCCGCCAGGCCAAGTGCCCGCGCCCTGCGCGGGGACTGCGTCGAACCCATCAGGCCCGCCCCCGCGGGCCGAGCCCCGAAGGATCGTTCAGATGACCACCACGGCCTACGTCTCCCGACCCGCCCTGGTCCTCGGCGAGTACACCGTCGACGCCTACCGGATCCGGGACGACATCCTCGCCTTCAACCCTGACCACCCCAAGCGCGAAGCCATCCGCAAAGCCCTCACCAACCTCCCCGGCACCCGCCGCTACCTGCGCCCCTACGAGGAGATAGTCGCCGAGCGCACAACCGTCCAACGCAAAGACGACGTCTTCGAGGCCATCCTCGAAGCCGCGCGAAAGGCCGTGATCGCAGCCACGGAGGATGTCGGAGTCGCCCTCGCCGACATCGACTGCCTCGTCGTCTCCAGCTCCACCGGTGACCGCGTGCCCGGCCTCGGTGTCCATCTGTGCAACGCGCTGGGCCTGCGTCCCGACATCCGGATCCGCAGTATGACCCAGGCCGCGTGTGCGGGGGGTGCCCTGGCGCTCATCTGCGCGGAGGAGCACCTCGCCCGGTATCCCGACCACACGGTCGTGGTGGTCACCGGCGAATTCCTGTCCGCCCTCTACCAGCGCTCCGCGCTCTCACTTGAGGACCAGATCTACAAGGCGCTGTGGGGCGACCTGGCGGCGGCCGCCGTTGTCGCGGCCCGGCCGCTGGGACGGTCCCCTTCGCTGCGGATCGATCACACCAAGGAGTTCACGATCCCCGACACCGTGGAGCGCTACAGGAAGGTGACGGACGAGCGCGGTGACCACTTCGCCTCCACCCGGGCTTCGCTGCGCTCGGTCGCGGACCTGGCCCCCGAACTGCTGAAGTGGCTGGACAAGCACGCGCGGGGCCCCCTGGGCTTCGGCATCCTGCACCCCGGGGGCCCCGCCATCCTGGCCAAGCTGGCGAAAGTCCTCGACGTCGACGACCAGTTCGTCAAACACTCACGAGACGTGCTGGAGCAGGAGGGCAATCTCGGCGGACCGACCATCTTCTCGGTCCTGGACCGCACCCACCGCACCCCGCCCCGGTACGGCCAGCAGGGCCTGGTGTTCGGCCTGGGCCCCGGGGTCACGTTCGCCTCGCTCCTGGTGACCTGGACCGATCCGCACGCCTGACCCCACAGACCGGGCGCCCCGCCCGGCCGGCCTCCGGCCTCCTACCCTGCGGCAACCGCAGCACAGCCCGCACCGGGGGAGAAAACCGGCACGGGCACCGCCCCGCGGACGGTCCGCGCCGGCGGGCGCCAGGAGGATCCGGCCGGGCGGGGCCGGCGCACCAGCACCGGCGAAGCGGGGCACAGGGCCTCGAACCCGGCCCGCCCGTAGAGGCGGGCGAGACGCTCGTCGGCGGCCACCGCCACCAGAGCGACCCCATTGCCGTCAGCCCATTCGAGGACCGCGCGCACCAGATCGCGAGTCGCCTGACCGTCGCGCCCGCCCGCCAGCGACCCCACCTCCGCCCACGGCCCGTCCCCCCGCAACACCCGCACGGCACGGCGCAGCCGCACCCCCGCCCGGGCGGCCGGGACGAGGGAGACGAACTGCCACAACAGGAGCACCGCGACCAGGGCCACAGCCACCGCCATCCCGTACCAGCGGCCCACGGCCCCGGCGGCGGCGGTGCCGGCCACCGCCCCCACCACAGCGGCCGGGGCGAACACCGCGCAGAACGCGGCCACGGCGGCGGGCAGGAGCACCACCGTCTCCAGGACCCGGCGCCCCCAGGGCCGCGGCTGGCACAGCACGAGGGTGGCCGGGCCCTGGGACAGCACCCGGCCCGTGCAGCGCTGGATGCCAGCCTCGACCAGCCAGAACGGGGCGAACAGGGCGCGCAGCCACCCGGGGTGCGCCGCGGCGGGCGCGAAGGCCTGCGCGAGGACGCCGGCGAGCTCCGGCAGACGACGCCAGGGCGCGCGCAGGTCCGCCGGCGGGCGCGGTGCCCTCACGCCACCGCGCCGGGCCGGCGCCGCCGCGGCGGTAGAGCCCATCACCGCACACCCGGGCCGGTACGCGCGGCGGACCAGGTGGCCTGGGTAAGGCGGGCGGCCTGGGAGGAGGCGTGCTGCAGGTGCCCGCGGGCGGTGCCGATGACCATGCCGGGAGCGGCCGTGGGATCCCCGACGGCGGCGTTGATCGCCGACGTCGCCGAGCGCACGTGGTGCACGATGTTGGCCTCCACCAGCTGACGGCCCCCGCCCTGCGCCACACCGGGCCGACCAGCCTGGTACATCGCCCAGACCTGCTCAGGGGGGAGCGCGCCCGGCGATGCGGTGCCTCTGCGGTGGGCGTCCCACACCACCAGTGCCGGGTCGATGGTGCCCCGGGTGCTGACCGCGTCCCGGATGGTGGTGAACAGTTCGGCCCGGCCCGGCTGGGTGAAGTCACCGGCGCGCAGCCACCGGCCGACCTGCTCCATCTGGCCGGGGTCGCGCATCAGGGAGCCGAGCACGGCGTCCTCGGTGGAGGCCATCTCCGCGCGAGGGGAGGTCTGCGGAGGCAGGGCCGCGCCGACCGCTTCGCCGCGCCCCACCGCCTGCTCCCAGCGATCCTCCAGCCGCTGGAGCGTGCCGAGCATGCTGTTGATCTCCATCTCGGCGGCTGGGGCGCCCGGCGCCTGCAGGGTGCTCTCGATGCGCCAGGACCCTTCGGCGACCTGCTGCTGGATGCTCGTCTGCAGGACCCGCTGGCCGAGCTGGGCGGCGTGCTCGGGGTGCGGGACCTGGTGGGTGGTGGTGAGGGCCAGGATCTGCTGGGCGACGGCCGGCCAGACCGTGTGAGGGACCGTCCAGCGCTCCTCGGCCGCCTTGTACTGGAACTGCTCGTACAGCATCCGGCCGAGCACCTGCTGACGCTCGGCGGGGGAGCTGCGGACGGTGGCGGCAGGATGGGCGTACAGGCGGTCCTGGACCAGGGCCCTGTACATCTGGCCCATCCACGGGTCGGTGAAGTCCTCCGCCCTGAGCCAGCCGCGCAGCCGTTCGCCCTCCTCGGGCCGGGCCAGGACGGCGGCCAGCACCGCCCGTTCGGCGAACTCCCCCCGCTGCCCGACCGTGCGCTCCAGGCTCGCCTGGGCGACCACCCGGCCGTAGTGGGCGGCATGGGCGGCGTTGGGCACGTTGTCGGGCAGCGGCAGAGCGGCGACGTAGTCGGCGACCTGGCGCCAGGTCGCGTCGGACACCTGCCAGCCGTCGGCCGAGGCCCTCACGTACAAGTCCTCCACCACCAGGCGCCCGAGCACCTGGGCGCGCTGCCCCGGCGCAGCGGCCAGGACCGCCGGATGGGCGTAGAGATGGCCGTCCACCAGCACGCGGTAGATCTCCCGGCGCCAAGGGTCCGCGAAGTCCTCGGCCCGCAGCCAGGCGCGCACCTCCAGCGCCCGGCGAGGATCCTGCAGGACGGATCCGAGAACGGCCGCCTCGGCGTACGCCTCCGCCGGGGTGCTCACTCCTGCTCCGCCGTGCCGGGGCCTGGCTGGGTGAAGACGGCCTGCTGGGACAGAGCCCAGCGGCGGGCCTCCTCGTCCAGGGCCGCGACCGCCGCCTCCTCCAGCGGCTCCCACCACGCCTCACCCGCGCGCCACCACCGCTCGACGAAGCGCACGGGAGCCCCGGGGAAGTCGCCCAGCAGCACCGCTTCGCCCGCCTGCAGGTGCTGGCGCATCGCCTCGATACTGACCGGCCCGCAGCGCAGCCGTTCCGCGCGGGCGGTGGCGAAGTCCGCCAAGGAGGACAACTGCCCGTCGCTCAAAGCCATGACGCCCCTCCCTTCCCATCGTCAAATCCCCGCAGCCCGCCCGCTGCACGGCTCGCCGAAACGGGCACACGGGCAGGGCCCTGCCTCGCCATGAAAGGCCCGCACGGGGCGTACCGGGCAGCCCACCCGGCGCCCGATCCCGCCAGGAGGAATCCGTGGCCGCACACATCCCGCCCGGCGGGACACACCGCCCGGCAGGCTGTGCCACGGCCCTGCGGCCGGGCACCGTGGCCAGGGCCCGGCCCACCCGGACCGGCCATCCGGGACGGCGAGCTCCCCCCATGCCTGCTCGCCGTCCCGCCCATCCGCCGGCCGAACCAGGAGATCCGTTGGAGCGCGACG
Source organism: Kitasatospora sp. NPDC088779 (assembly GCF_040685395.1). Taxonomy (NCBI): domain Bacteria; kingdom Bacillati; phylum Actinomycetota; class Actinomycetes; order Kitasatosporales; family Streptomycetaceae; genus Kitasatospora; species Kitasatospora sp. NPDC088779. Next base: position 56,406 of record NZ_JBFBHW010000038.1, read on the forward strand.
AGGTAAGCGACGAAGAGTGGGATCAGGCGATGGGCCGCGAGTGCGAGGACGTCCTCGGCCTTGACGACGACGGCTACGAGCGCCGGGCGACCTGACCCGATTCCCACCTCACGGTGGACGGCGGCCGCAGCCCCCGTCCGGACCAGGACACAAACGCCAGCCCACCGATGACGACGCCAGAGGTCCACGGCGCAACCGCCGGCCGGAACCAGCACGGCCGCTCGCCCACCGGGCAAGGCGCCGCCCTGGACGAGACGGACCGGTGGACTGCGACCTGCAGCATCCAGCGGGAACCGGACCTGTCCACGCTGCCCGAGACCGACCCGCGGGCCCCACGCGAGGCTGCCGTCACCGCGCACGGCTACGCGGAGACCGGCCAGGACCCCAACCGGACCTGCTCCGGCGCACCGACCGCCACCGGCGGGCGCTGGACCGGCCCAGAACCCACAACCCGACGAGACCCACACCCCGCCGGAGTCGACCTCGTCGCCCACGATGCCTTCGTCCACGCGGACGCAACACCAGCCGACGTGTCCGTCAGCGCGCCCGGCCACCGCAGTTCGAGAGCTTCACCACCGAGGGCACACCACCCGCCCGCCACCACCGGCATCCCCAGCGCGGTCGTGCGCGAGCAGCCCGCCGCACCGCCCGCCACCCCGTAGCCGGACAAGGAGAACGCCCGCAGTGCACCCCCACTGGTGGACGCAACGGGACCGGTGGGGCCACTCGCCATGGCTGCGCATCCCCCACACCGAGCGCACCGTCGACGAGGACGACCCCATCGCCCGCCTGATCGACGACGAGTTCACCGCTGTCGGCCCGTCCTGGCAGGTCGGGCACACCCTCTACACCCTCGTCGACCACGACGCCCTCGGCACCCGCGCACTGTACGCCCTGCGCTCCTCCGGCACCCTGCACCGCCTGCTCGAGGAACTCCACCCGGACCACCTCTACGGCGCCTGGCTGCTCCTCACCTCCCCGACGGCACCGGCCGAACCGCTCGGCCAGCTCGCCTTCGAGTACCTCCTGGAACAGAACTACACCACGGCGGCGCCCCTGGAGACCCTGGAGGGGATCGAACGGCGCCGCTACCTCCAGGCCCGCGAGCTCAACACCTGGGCCCGCGAGCAGGGCATCGCCCCCGCCCCGGCCGCCGCCCCGGACCAGGGCGTGCCCGACAGCCTGCGCCTGGAGCCCTACACCGCCCAGGAACAGGCCGCCGTCCGACGGTGGCTGCACGCCCTGGAACGCGAACTCGATCTGCCCGCCGCCCCCGAACCACCCGCGCCCCGGCCCGCCGACCCGGCCCTGGAAGACGCCTTCCACCCCCAGCCCCCCGCCGGATGGACCCCCGAACCGCCCGGCACAGCAGACGAGTTCGACGCCTGGCCGGACACCGCGCCGCGCCCCCACCACCACCGCAGCGACGGCGACCTCGCCCGGGCGCTGCTGCGCGCCCAATGGCAGATGTGGCAGGCACACCAGCGTGCCTGCGCCGCGCCCTCCACCGCCGGCATCCTGCGCGTGGACGCCCTGTTCGGCCAAGGGCCGCAGTCCAAGGCCCTGCGCAGGCGCCGCAACCGGCTGACCGCCGCCGCCCAGTGGATGCGGTGGGCCCAGGACGCCGACGCCCACAGCACCCAGCTCGCCCAGGACGAGGCCCGCCACCAGGAGCAGGCGGCTGCCCTCGACGCCCAGGCGCTGCGTCCCTGGTGGAGCGCCGCCGTACGCGGGCAGTGGCCGCCGGCGCGCCGACGCCGGCTGCACCAGCGCGCCGAGGCAGAGCGGGCCCGCGCTCTGGCCCTGGGGACCCTGGCCAGGAGATACGGGGACGACGCGCGCCACTACCTGGACGACGCCCGCCGGGCCGCGCCCGACTCCCGCGACCCGCTCGGTGACGCGGACCTCCTCGAGGAGGCGCTGCCCCGGCTGCGGGAGGAAGCGGTGGCAGCCGACTGCCTGTCCGTGCCGCAGCGCTTCGACGCGCTCCAGCGGGAGGCGCAGTCGGCGCGGAGCCTGTGGCAATGGCACTGGTGCGGCGCCTTCCACATCCGGCAGGAGATACGCGAGCGCGCCCGTGCCGCCGAGCGCCGTCCGATGCCCGCGGGGGAGGAGTCCGCGGCGCCGGCCGTGGAAGACCTTCGGTACCGCGAGCGGCCACTGAGGCCCGGTCAGGGATCCGCCACGCCGCCCGAACGCGGCGACCCGCAGTGAGGGCCGCTCCCATCCTCGCGCGGCCAGGTGCAGACGGTGACCCGTCAGGCGGCAGAGAGCTCGAAGACCAGCTCGTACATGGACCGCTTCTCGGCGCTGCTCATCTCCAGTACTGCGGCGACCCGCTCCAGCAGCACCTGGGAGGGGCGGGGCACGTTGCCCCGCTCGAAGTCGCCGTAGTGACGCCCCGACACCCCCACCATCGCGGCGAGCTTCTCCTGCGAGACCTCGATGCGCCCCCGGCAGCTCGCGAGCAGCCCGCGCAGGTCATCGGGGACGGTGGCGGGCAGGTCGTTCACGGACATGGTCGGCAGCCTCCTCGTGATGGTCGCCCGCACCACCAGGCACCCGGCGCCGCTTGGACACATCCCGGGCTCCGGCGGCGGTCAGCGTCGTACTGCCGGGCGGATCACCTTGAACATAATCAAAGTTCGCGAGGGCACATACTGCACGAGCGCACCACGGCGGCGGCCGAGACCTCACCCAGCGCACACCGGAGCGCGACACGCCGTCACAAGTGCGCCGGTTGCGCGCCCCTACGAGGCGCCCAGGAGGCGATCGAGCGCGGCGACCTTCTCGTCGTCCATGACCGCCAGCCGCCGCAGCACCTTCCGGACCTCGCTGCGCGCCAGCGCGGCCGTCAGCTGGCGCTGCTCCGCCGGCTCCAGCGCCGGGCCGGGGAAGAAGTAGTCGGGGGAGACCTCGAAGTACTCCGCGAGTGCCACCAGGGTCATCATGCGCGGGTTGTCCGTACGCCCGGTGCGCAGCCGGTACAGCGTGTTCTCGTCGACCCGGCGCGCACTGGCGGCACTGGCGATCGCCGTAGCGACGTCGGCGTCGGACGGGGGCCGCTGCCCGGCGGAGGTCCTGTCCAGCCGCAGAAGCTGGATCTTGTCGGCCAGGGTGAACCCGGGCATGTCATCAGCGCTACTCACAGTCGCTCCCCCTCTAGGCAGTCGCCTCGACTTGTCACAGCAAATCCGGCAGCGTGTCCACGCGCGTCGGCGACGCCGCATACCGTGTGGTCAACGTCCCGCCCGTTTCCTATGATCCACCTGCAGATCCTGAATCCGTTCAGACCTCCGGCCCCGTCAGGGCCCGGCGTCCGGCGTCCAGGACATCGCAGAACACCACGACGCGCCAGCGACGGGGTGCCATTCCTCGGGGGAGGTCAGCTTGCCCACGATCGGATTCGCCACCAGTGTGCCTCAAGCGGAGCTCAGCTTCGTAGATGAATCCGCCGGCGCCGACGCGGACCGGCCACTTCACGGCGTCCTCGTCCTGCCGCAGGACACAGAGACGCCAGCCGAACTGATCCGCCATCACCTGGTCGTCGTCCAGGCCGCAGACCCGCGACTGAGCGAACCCGCCCGGCTGGCCCCCTTCCTGACCCACCTCGCACGCTCCCAGGCAACGGGACTGGCCGTAGCCCACCCACCCGGCGCCCAGGTGGCCGCTCACCTGCGCGCCCCGGCGAACCGGCACGGCCTGCCGCTGCTCGGCATCAGCGACGACCCCGCGGCCTGGTTCCTGCTGCACCGCGCGGTCCTCGAGCAGCACCACAGCACCCTCACCCGCTCCGCTGCACTCCACCGGGAGCTCCTGGAACAGACGCACCACCTTGGCCGGCCGGACGGCACCCAGCGCCTGGTGGCCTGGCTCGCCTCCTTCACCTGCGCCCATGTCACCGTGACCTTCCCCCAGGGGTTGACCGTGACGTCCCCCGACAACGCCGTGGAGGTGGTGCGCCCGGCCGACCGGAAGATCGCCGAACTCGCGCGCGGGGGCATCAGGTCGGCCGCACTCGACATCGCCGGCCGGCAGATCCGGCTGTTCACGATCGGAGAGGCCAGCCCCGCCCCCGTGCTCGCCGTCGCCGCTCCGGCCTTCAGCCCCGAGACCAGCACCGCCATCGCACGGACCCTGGACCTCCTGGCCCTCCAGAGCGCCGTCGAGGACGCCGCCCGAGGGCGCGAACGCCTCAGACGCGGTGAGGAATCGGTGCGCGAGGCCGTGCTGCAACTGCTGATGACGGGCCATGTGACCGATGCGCAGCGCTGCGCCGTCGGCCTGTCCCCGGGAGTCCTCGATACCGAAGAATGCCGCGTCTTCGTCCTCAAGGCGCCACACGCCGACCGCAAGACGGTCATCCGGCAATGCCAGGAGGCCGTCGACGGCAGCGCGCTCGTCAGCGGCTGCCCCGCCTTCCCCGACGAGGTGATCGTCGTCGTCCCGCACTGCGGCGTCGAGAGCGAGGTCGTGCAGGGCCTCACCGCCGTCACCGAGGACGCCCCGCACCGCTACCTCGGGGGCAGCAGCACCCACCGGCTGGCCGAGACCGCGCAGGCCTATGTGGACGCCAGCCGTGCCCTGGCCGTCGCCCGCCGCATTCCCGGCCGGATCCACCTGTACGTCACCGAGGTCCAGCTCGCCCATGTCCTCGACAGCCGAGCCGACGCCTGGGCCCAGGCCCATCTGGCCCCGCTCCTGGGCCTGCCCGAAGACCGCCGGGAGCAGATCCTCGCCACCCTGCGCCTGGGGCTGGTCTTCACCCCGGCCGCCGCCGCCAGGATCATCGGGACCCACCGCAACACCGTCGCCCGCCGTCTCGGCGAGGCGGCCACGCTTCTGCAGAGCGACTTCCAGGACCTGGTGCAGCGGGCCGTCCTCGGACTCGCGCTCGAAGTGCGCGCCCGCGGCGGGCACCGGGCCCAGACGGACACCGAGTCCGTGGGGATCAGACAGCTCCTGGACAGCGACCAAGTCCGCCAGTGGGCCGAGAACTTCCTCGAGCCGCTCGAGGACGACCGGCGGCCGCTGAGCAAGACGCTGATCACCTGGATCGGCGCCAACACCCGTGTCGACGACACGGCCTCGGCGCTCAGCATGAACCCGGCCACCGTCCGTTCGCACCTGCGGCGCACCGAGCGCCTGCTGCAACGCCGGCTGGTCACCGGCACCTCGTACGACGTGGAAGACGAGGCGAACATCTCCGGCTCCCACGACGTCGTCCTGGCACTTGCGGTCCTGTGCGACGCGATACTCCAGATCTGACTGGAACATGACCTCTTATGGGGTGTCCGCGCCGGTCGGGAACCTAGAGTCCCCGGGCGCGCGCCGACGGTAGCACCGTGGTGCGCTCGTGCCGGTTCATGGCCCCACGGTGGTGCGCCTGTTCAGTACCCCGGACTCCGGGGGCCGCCTACGTTCCCCTTTAACCGTACGTCGTCGGGCGGCGAACAGTTCAGTGACCGTTCAGCCCGAAGGCCGGGGGGCCGGGACCCGAGCAGCCCTGCGCACTGAACCCCGCCGCCCACGTCAGCGGCACCGTGGACCTGAAGGGGAGGACACTGTGAGACCTGACGTCGTCATCGTCATGGGCACCGGGACGGTAGCGCGGCACGTTGCCGACCGCCTGGCCGAGGCCGGCTTCACGATCGGCACACCCGCCGGCACCGACGGCACGCTACCGCCGTCCGACAGCAGCCACGTGCTCGTGACCGCGTTCTCTGCCATGGAACCGAGCCAGCACCTCTTCGAGGAAACCCGCCGCGTCCTCGCCGCGATGCCGCCCGGCAGCTGGTGGCTCGACATGACCTGCCGTCCGCCCACGGCGGACGACGACGACCTGAGGGCTTCTTCGGCGGACACCGCCCGGGTGACCCGCCTGCCCGTTCCGGTCACTGAAATCCGAGGCCTGCTCGTGGCCAGCCCACCCGCCGTCCTGGACCTGCGTAGCCGTGAAGTGTGCGACGCCGTCCTGACCGCCGCAGACCTCGTCATCATTCCCGCGCACACCGCTGCGGTCCCGATCGCCTCGCTCGAACTTGGGCTGGCCGAGCCCCCCACCCGCCCGCACGGGCTGTGACCGCTCCCGCCCCGCCGCTGCCCCGCAGCCCATCACGCCGTGCCGGCCAGGCCGCCCTGCATTCGGACGTTTCGCGTCCGGGGCGAGTGGCCGACGGCCTGGGCCAGGGGAGCCGGGGGCGGGCGGCACACACCGCAACGCGCCTACGGCGCCCGGCGTTTCCCGAAACACGTGAACCGCCTTGGCCACCGGCCCGCCACACCCCGACCACATCGGCATCGTTCGGTATCCCAGGGGGGCGATGCCTTGCGCAGAAGTCGTCTGTACAGGTCAGAGCCTCAGTAGCTTGGCGAAGCGCCCGGCTTCCCGCCGCCCAACCCGCCAGGGACCCCGCGCCCACAGGCGTCCGCTGGTCAGGGTGAGGTGCCCGGGGCGGGCGTGGAAGGCGCGAGGCGGGGCGGGACTGCTACAGGGCCGCCCCGGCGAGGCCGAGGCCGGGGGCGTCGTCGCGGGGCCGGACACCGAGCAGAGGGGCGGCGGCGCCGGCGAGCCGCTCGTCTTCCGCAGGGTGGGTCCAGCGCAGTACCCGCACGGTGCACGCCGCGTGGTGGCCGCCGCCGAGGGCGTAGCCGGGGGCGAGCATCGCCGACAGCGAGGTGTCGCGGTGGGGGACGTCGCCGGGGGCGAGCGGGGCGGGGCAGAGGGGGGCTTGCAGGAAACTCCATCGCTGCAGCTCAGTTGAGGTCCTGGGAGACGGTCGGGAACGTGTGAGCACACCCCTGGGAACGCGTGCGGACATGACGCGGGAAGCCTTGCACGTCTGCTCGGCCACGTCGTCCACGGACCGCCCCGCGACAACTACAAGGGCCACCGCGTCCGTCTTGAAACCCTCAGCGTGGGGGCGCTGCCCGGCCAGCGGGAGAGTGTCGACCGCCTCGCCGCATCCCTGGGAAGCGCCGACCCTGCCTTCGACCCCGGTTCTACAACTACGGGATACAGGCCGAGTCTCCCGACGGCATCCACCTGCGCGCCTTCACCATCACGCCCTGGCCACGGACGCGCCACCACCCGGTCGAGCGCAGCCACACTGCGCACCTCATCCTGCGGCAGAGCACAGTTCCCGTACGGGAGGCCGAAGTCGTGGCGACAGGCCTGTCCGCGCGGATCGAGAGCCGACCGCTGGACGCGGCGGCCCGGGCCGTACCTCCCACCGGGCACGGCCGCTCCGTCCGCGCGGTCACCTACCGGTCTGGGGCCGGTCGGCCGTCACCGTGTAGAGGCCGCGCCCGGGCCGCTGCGTGCGGCCGTCCTTGGCGAGGCGTTCCAGCCTGGTGCGGATCGCGTTGATGTTCCCCTCGGAGGTATCCAGTCCCAGCAGGTCAGTCACCTCGCGGGCGCGCAGCGGTTTCCCCGCCCGGGACAGCACCTCCAGGACGCGGTTCGCGTCTGTCACCTGCCGTCGGCGGCCCGCCGCCTGCGCGGCCGCCTTGACGGGGGGCTTGTCACCGGCCGGTGCCGCTGCCGCCCGTGCCGCCTTCTTGGCCGTGGACGTTCGCTTCGCCGCGGCCTTGGGCTCGGTCTCCTTCGCCGCCGCCTTTCGGGCGGCCTTCCTCGTCACGGGGACCGAGGCCCGCTCCTGCCGCTCGGGCGCGGAGGCGGCCGTCTTCGCGGTGCCCGCCCTCGCAGCGGAAGCCTTCTTCGCCTTCTTCGCGGCTGTCTTCCTCCCAGCCCTGGCCGCCGAAGCGGCAGGCCCGCTCTGCGGGGGCGCGGCCTGCCGGTCGATCGACTCGGCCGCCGTAACGGATTCCTGCACAGCCCCGACGGTCGGGGGCGGGGTCAACTCGCCGCCGCGGGAGAGCAGCCGCAGTCCTTCGAGCGCTTTGGTGATGGCGTCCTGCTCCGCTGTGGCGGCGGCCAGTTCCGCCTGCGCCCGGCGGATTCGGTCCTGCACGGCGGGCTGCCGCACTTCCAGCAGAGCGATTGTTGATGCCACACCGCTGTCCGTACCGAAGGTGCTTCCGCTTCCCACAACCACTCCCATGCCTCATCGGTCACCAGATGTCACAGTGAATCTATGGCCCACGGGGCGGGCCGGACGGGGATTGGAGGAATTGTGCACCACACGGAGTACACACCTCCGCGGGGAGACGTGGGTTCGCCCTGTGGCCGGCCGACGCTGTACGGCGCGGTGCGCCCATGCCCGCAGCCGTGCGCGCGTCCCTGGGGGCTGTGGGTATGCGCGTGTGGCGACCAGGAGATCTCCTCGCCGGCCTCGGACGCGGGCCCGGCCCGACAGCCCCGAATCCATTCTCGAGCCTGCCCCGTCCGCAGACGCACGTCGTCGTCGGCCGCGAGACCCGGTTCAAGGGCGACCCGGCCACCAGCCGCCCGGCCTTCAACTTCGTGCACGCCTCCGCCCCGCGCCGCAAATGGTGCGGATCGCCGCCGCCGTTCCCGAAGACCTGTCTCACCCCGAGCCGTAGGAACCGGGCCGCGCGCGTCCCCCCCCCGCTACGCTGCCCCCTGGCGCCCGCCGGACCCGAGACGCACACTCCGGGCCATCACCGGCGGGCGCCGTCGGACAGTGAGACCGGCGAAAGGAGCCGACAGTGGCCGGCCGCGAGCGCGAGCACGTCCTACAGCTGCAAGAGGCCCTCGCCGTACTGGGAGCCCACTGGCGACCCGACCAGATCGCCGACGACGCGACCCGCGCGGTGATGCTGGCCACCGCCCTGCTCGGCGCGGCCGAAGCCCACCTGGTCGGTGCCGAGATGGACGCCGAACAGGCCGGCGCCGACATCGAAGCGCTGCGCACCGCCTACAGCCCGGTCCGCGACGAGGTCGTGGCCGCCGCCGTGCCCGCCGCCACCGATACCGGCCGGCTACTGCTGGTGCTGCGCCTCGGGCTACTGGTGACGGACCTGAGCCGGGCGGCCGGGCCGGACGAGCAGGCCCCGGACATCGAAGCCCTGGCTGCCGCACGCGACCTGGTCAGCGCCGCGACCGCGATGGTCACCCACCACTACGCCCCATCGTTCGACGTCGACTCCGGCATTCCGCCAGCGGATGAGTCCCTGGGACTGGCGTTCGCGATGCTCATGCAGGCCGCCGGCCGGTTCCGCCGGATCGCCAAACTGCCGCCGGAGAGCACCGACAACGGCGAGAACGAAGACTGACAAGTGCTGCCTGGTTGTCGGCGCGGCTGCGGCGACGTCGATGACGGCCGGGTCTGTGCAGTCACCGTAACCGCGCACTGCCCGGCCACAACGCGGTGTTGACGTGGGCGCAGGGATGGTTGTGGTGGGCGGCCCGGCTGCTGTCCGTCGTTGCGTGTGTGGGGCGGAGTCCCCGTTGGGGCGGGGTTCAGCGGCGTCGTTGGTGGGGGCGTCTGGCGAGGTGGGGGCGGGTGCTGGCGCGTGGGACGGTGTGGCACAGCTGGCCGTTCTGGGCCTGGCAGTGGGGGCAGGGGCGGGTCATTGCGGCGAGGTAGTCGTCCTGCTCTTCCAGACCGAGGTTCCACAGGCGGGCGACATGGGCGACTCCGGCGATCCGACGTGTCGACGCCAGGCTGCGGCAGGCCCGGCCCGCGCGTGCCTCGCACAGCCAGCACGCACGGTCGCAGACCGGGCAGCCCGTATCGGTCCGCAGCACGGCGCAGCACATGATCTCGTGCGTGCCGGGGCCCAGGGCGCCGACACGGAGTTCGGCGGGCCCGGGCCGGTCGACATGGTCGTCCCACCACGGGGCGTCGTGGTCGTAGCGGCCGTCCCATGGCGTCCCGGCGGTCGGCGCGAGGTGATGGGCGGGTGGGGCCGGGGGATCGCTGCGGGCTGCGCCGTGTCGCACTGGGTGGACCTTGCTGCGGTTGCCGCACATGGTTCCGGGCCGGGCCCTGCACTGGGGGCACTGCACTGCCAGTGCAGGTTCCTGCTGGGCATTGGTCATGGAGCGGTTCCTTCCCTGCGTTGTTCGGCCGTCCGCCGGCCTCATGGTGAGGGCGTGATGTCGGCGGGCTGCCAGACGGTGGTGATCTGCCGGCAGGCGGTGTGGAAGTCTGTGCAGGTCGGAGGTCTGTGAGTGACTGGAGTGACCGGGGTCGGAGGGCGGGTCCGTGTTGTCCACGCAGGCCCTTGGCGCCATGGTGTCCCAGGCCGGCCCGTCATCGCGTCCGGGTTGTGTTGTCGGTCGGTGTCGCCGCTTCGCCGCCTGCTGTCGCCGCCTTGCTTCGCGGTGATCGGCTGACAGTCCATCGGCGGGTTATCGGGTTGTGGGTGCGGTCAGGGGCTTGGGGAAGCGGGGCCCCGCCGGGGTGGGGTGCTGGGGCGGCCTTGGGGTGCGGTGTCGGTGAGGTGGCGGTGGGCGGCGGCGTGGAGATGTTCGGCGGCGTGGCGCAGGTGGTGGCAGGCCATGGCGGCAGAGAAGGCGCTGGTGTGGGGGCGGAGCCATCGTTCGGCGGCGTGGACGTGGGCGAGGGCGGCGGTCAGGGCGTGGTGGGCGGGCCGCATGGAGGGGATGTCGGCGACCTCGCCCACGGTCCGGGTGAGGATGACGGCGAGGTCTTCGGTGTCGGGCCATGCTCCGTCGGTGAAGTCGTGGCCCCACAAGGAGAGTCGGGCCGCGCATATCCCGACCCAGGCGTCCAGCCGGTCTTCCCAGGACGAGGGACTTGCGGGTGAGGACGGTTCCGGAATGATCGGCACCCGAACATGATCCGTCCACGGGACACGGTCGCGTGGCCGTTTCACGGAAACCTGTTGACGACCTGTTGTGCAACCCCGCCTGTTCCGCCCGCCTGAACCTCGTCCGCACCGCCACCCTGGAGACCTGGCCCGGGTAGGTGAACTCCAGGTCGCACCCGAGGCAAGCGTGTTGCGAAAATCGCAACTCGACGGTACGGTCGCAGCATGGATGTCGAACTGATTGAGCGCGTTCGCCACGTCATCGGCACGGCGGGTGAGAGCCAGGCCGTCGTGGCTGCGCGCATCGGGATCTCTCCGGACAAGCTGTCGAAATCCCTCAAGGGCGCGCGGAGGTTTACGTCACTCGAGCTGGCACTGATCGCCGAGCACGGAGGGAAAACCGTCGACTGGCTTCTCCGTGGCGTCGAGCCGCGTACGGTGGCGGGAACAGCCGCTCGGAAGGCCGCCGAGCTCGATCACAACACCGCTGACGTGCGTACCACTCTCAGTCGATACGAGCGGGTCATCGACGCTCTGCACGGCATCGGATACACGTTGCCACTTTCACCGCTTCCCGAGTCGAGCCAGATCGGTACCGGTGTTGAACGTGGCAACGACCTGGCCCGTACAGCGACCAAGGCTCTCCCGTGCGAGCCGTGGGGTCGTTCCACCCGGGAACTAGCGGCAGACTGCGAGCTGGCCTTTGGCGTGGTGATCGCCACCACCGCATTGCCTGGCAAGCTGGACGGCCTGTCGTGGTCTACCGAGCTGTTCCACCTGATCCTCGTCGCACAGACCCAGATGTGGACCCGTCAGCGATTCACACTCGCGCACGAGCTCGGGCACATCCTCGCCCGCGATGCCTACGGCGACGCCGTCGTGGAGAAAATCCAGCCCGGCCGGACCTCCGACGCCAAGGAAGTGCAAGCGAACGCTTTCGCCGCAGAGTTCCTCATGCCAAGAGAAGCCATCCTGTCCGAAGCCGGCGCTTCGCCCGAGCGGGTCGATGTCCAGCGGATGGCTTGGCATTTCAAGGTCTCTCCGAGCGCAATGGCCGCACGGCTGAAGGTGCTCGGGCTGCTCACCACAGCTCAACTGCGAGAGTGGGCCGCGACATCAACGGCTGACTGCGTGCACACCATCGATACATTTGATCAGAATATGCTCAATGCCGAAGCGAGCAACGGTGGTTGGCATCCACGAGCGCTGACTCGCCTGGCACTGACGGCATATTCTCGGGGCGACACCACCGCCCGACCGCTGGCAGCCCTTCTCGGCCTCGACCCGGACGAGCTGCTGGACATCCTCGAACCCGCTCCGCCCGAGCCAGCGCAGACGTCGCCGATGCCGTCCGGTTCCGGAACGGAGATCGCGTTCAACCCATGAGCACCTTCTGCTTCCCCGACACCACCATGATCTGCAGCTACGGATCGGTCGGCAGGATCGACCTCCTGGAGATCTACTACGGCTACGCCGAGGTCCGGATCAACACCGGGCGGGACGGCAGCATCAACCTCAGCCGGTAGATCCCGCCACACAGCTGTTCCGCTGTCGGGTCCGCGGTCGCCGGGAACTGTCCCAGAGCCGCCCGCAGCGTACCGCTCACGTTCCGGGCGTCTCGTCTGCTCCGGTTTCGGCTTGTGCGCTGTCGGGGCTCTCCTCGTCGCTCTGCGCGGTGCGGCGGTAGTAGGGGTGGGAGGAATCCATCCTGCGGGCGAGGTGGAGAGGGGTGGGCATGCTCTGGCGGACGTCGGAGGTGATGCCCTGGTTGGTCAGGACGGCGGCGACGGCTCCGATGAGGTCGCAGTCGGCATCGGTGCTCTGGCCGATGACGGTGAACCGGGTGGCGGTGTGGGCGTAGCCGTTCTTGCTCTGGCTGTTGCTGTCGAAGCGCGTCTCGTCCTTGCCGAAGCGGCCGGAGGGGCCGGCGGCCCAGGTGCGGGGGACGTTGACGAGGAGAAGGTCGGGGTAGGTGCGGGCGCCGTCGTCGGCGGCGAGTTGGAAGAGGCTGTTGGTGGTGTCGGTGGCACGCCAGGTGCCGTCGCTGGTGCGCATGTGGGCGCCGGTGGGGCGGCCGATGCGTTCCAGGTCTCCGATGACGCGGACGGTGGCCAGAGGGCGTTGGGCGCGGGGGAGGCTGTGGCCGGGCAGCCAGGACGCCGGCCGGGGCAGGTCGGCGGGTGGGTTCTGGCCCAGGGCTTCGTCGGTGAGGCCCGCCCAGATGTACTCGGCGCTGTCCCCGTCGACGTAGAGCACCGCCGGGGCCGATGCGGGCAGCTGCGTGCGGGCGGCGAGGAGAGCCTGCTCGACGATGTGCGCGGCGGCGCTGGCCTGGGGGCTCTCGTCGGCGGCGGTGGGGTAGCCGGTGACGTCCCAGCGGAGGTCGGCGGCGTGCAGCGCGGTGGTGGCCGGGCCATGGGCCTGCCACTGCCCGGCTTGGGGGCTGTAGGCCCAGATCTGCCAGGGTCCGTCGGGGCCGCCGGTGGGGCGCATGGCGGTGAGCGCGACGGTGATCGGCGCCGGGGTGGCGGTGTGGCGCTTGCCGTAGGCGCGGCGCTGGGCGTGGCGGCGGACGTGGATGCCGATGTGCCACCACGGTTCGCACGCCAGCTTGCCGAACGCGGAGCCGAGGCGGTGGTCCGTGGCGCCGACGCCGCTCAGGATCTCGCGCAGCACGTTCGCGGTCGAGCTGTCGAGACCGCTCTGGCGGGACTTGACCTTCTTGGCGCGGTACTTCTCGTTGTAGGGCTTGCCCTCCCGGGTGTGGGTGGGGATCGGCGCCGGGGCCTGCTTGATGTACTGGGAGGTCGCCCCCAGGTGTGCGAGGGCCTGCTTGGAGGGCCACTTGCCGTCTTCGGCCTCGGCTGTGTCGCGGGCTTCGAGGGTCGGGTACCAGCGCTCGGGGTCCCAGTCGGTCTCGCAGATCGCCGCGACGCGTACGCCGTCGCCGGTGTAGGGGGCGAGCATCTCCTCCAGGTCCCGCTGGCGCTCCACGCTCGTTCGCGGTCCGTGGCTGAGGGCTCCGGCCTTGTCGTGGAGGAAGACGACCTTGATGCGGCCGCCGGCCGCGGGTTCCTCCACGCCTTCTGCGGCCTTCCACCGGTCACCGAGGCCCCACTGGGTGGAGACCGCGGCCTTCACCCGGGCGCGGACCTCGTCGGTGCTCCACAGGACGGCGACGAGGAGGGTGTCGACGCCTGCCGCGTCTAGGGCGGCGGGGATCCGCTCGGCGGCGATCGGCCCGCTGACGCGTGATCCGCTCTCGGTGGGCGGCACCTTGACTCCGGGGACCTCGACGAACGCGGGGCTGCGGCGGCTGTACTTCTCGCACCGGGTGTCGATAGCTTCCTCGACGCGGCGGAAGAACTCCATGCCGTGGCCGCGGCCCAGCCCGGGGGTACGGACGCTGGCCGGGGCGACGGCCCAGACCGGGCCCGGGGCGGTGTCGGCGAGGACGTCGTCGGCGAGGTGCTCGGGGAAAGGCGGGACGTTCGCGCTCAGGCGGGGCAGGGCGGCCAGGCGGCGGCTGGCGGCGACCGCGGGCACGTTCAGGCGGCGTGCCCACGGCGGGCCGTCAGTGGCCGCGGCGACGACGAGCGGCTGGTCGGGATTGGCCAGCAGGACGGTGGAGACTCCCCTCCAGGAGGTGGCGAGGAGAGTGGTGGTGGCGTTCACGGTCAGCGCGTGGCGCAGGGAGTGCCCGCTGGCGGCGGTGCCGATGGTGATGCGGGGGAGTAGATGGCGGACGACGCCTTTGCGGTCTGGTTCGGCGGGGAGCTCATGGCCGATCGCAGCCAGGCGGCCGTCGGTGCACAGGGCGAAGCGGACGGGGGCGCCGTTGTTGCGGGGCCAGTCGAGGGCGGCGAGTTCCTCCGCGAAGCGCCAGCGGGCGAGTTCGCCCGGCCACCAGCCGCGCGAGCGCTTGCCGGCGCGGGGCGGCGCGGGGATGACGGCGGGTCGGGGCTCGGCCCGGGCGACGAGTTCGGCCAACTGCTCGCCGATCCGCTGGCCGACGGGGCCGGGGACCACGGCTTCGGCCCAGTAGCGGAACACGTCGAGCCGGTCCTCGGCGCTGATCGGTGCGGCGCACAGAAGTTCCAAGTGGCCGTCGTTCCACTGCCAGCGCGCCCAGGTGCCCGCGGCCGCGCGCAGGACGGCCTCCAGTGCCCGGTAGGGCGGCTGCACGTCCAGGCCCGAGCCGACGTTGCGCGTGTACTCGTGCGACAGCTCCACGGCGAAGTCCGCGGCGGGGGCGGCGGGCCGGTAGGCGATGACCTCCCCCAGGTCGGCCGGGGCGGTGCGGAACTGCAGCAGGCGGGCCTGCTTGCGGGCGACGCTGTCGAGTGGGCGGCTCATACGTGCTCTCCCAGGTGGGCGTGGAATCCCGCGTGCAGGGCGGGGACCAGGTGCGGGGCGTGGGCGTACTCGGCGAACTCCTCGATGGTGTAGCCGTAGCAGCCGCCGAGCTGGGCGAGGTCGTCCTGCGAGGACTGCTCGAGCAGCCCGCGGACCAGGGTGGGCAGGTCGGATCCCCAGGTCGGGTCGTGGAACGCGCCGTCGATGAAGTGGAGTTCGACGTGGGTCTGCCCGCGGCGTCCGCGTCCCGCGAGCTGGACGCTCTGCCCGAGCAAGGTGGCGACGAGCTCGTACTTCAGCTCGTCGGGCAGGGCGGAGAACCGCTTGGGCGCGTTGAGGTTGAGGCGCAGGTGCGCGTCGGCCGCCGCACGGGCCCGGGCGAGGACGGCGGCGGGATCGCGGCCGGGGACTACGTCGCGCCAGGCCCGGGCGGCGACGCTGGCCGCCAGCACGGCCGGGTCGTCGGCCGGCATGACCGGCCGCACGCCCATGCTGATCAGGGTGATGGCCGATTCGGCGACACCCTCGAACACGGTCAACACGTTCAGGCCCCGCTCGGTGCGCGGCAGCGGCGAGATGAGCACCTCGCCGTCCAGGCCGGCCAGTTCGGCGAAGCGGTCGCGGGTGAGCTGGCCGATCGACTCGCAAACCGGTGGCAGAGACGGATCCGCCCTGTCCGCGACGGCGACGTAGATCCGCAGCCGGCGTCCGAGGGCGAGCGCGGTGTCGTACAGGGTTTGGGCGAACAGGCGGGCCTGCCGGTAGGAGTTGACGGCGATCAGGGCACGCGCGCGATGCCTGGTGCGCGCGTCCGCGGCCAGCCGGGCGAGGTCGCGCACCAGGCCCGGGGCGTATCCGGCGGCCAGCGAGATGACCCGCTGGTCGCGTTCGCGGTAGGGCGTGCTGCCCACGGCCAGGAGCCTCCCGTCGGCGACGGGGGTGCTGTTGAAGATGGTCAGGCCCCCGCGGAGGGTGTCGGGCATGGCCCAGTCGGGGCGGGCGAGCAGGTGGGTGCGCGCCGCACCCGGCATGAAACCAGTAGCGGACATGCCCAGGACGGTGCGCTGACGGCCAGTCAGGGCGAGGGCGACGATGCTGCCGAGGAACTGTGTCTCGGTGTGAGGGTCCGCACGCAGCACTTCCATCCGCAGGCTCGCGTGCGTGCTGGGGTCGTCCAGCCCCTCGAAGCGGAACCCGCCCAGCTGGCGGCCCAGCGGACCGAACGGCACCACCGTGCCGGCACCCTGGTGGCCGACCGCGTCGGCGAGCACGGAGGCCGCGTCGATGCCGTGCCCGGCGAGTTCGCCGGCCCGGTCCGTCAAGTCGAACATCGTGTGGACGATGGCCGTCAGCCACGCCTTCATCATCAGCGCGTGCAGGACGCCCGCAGTGATCTCGGCATGCGTGACCACCGGCACCGGCTCCGGCCCGCCGGACCCGCGCTGCGCCGGCACCGGCGCCTCGACGGGCACCGCGGCGTCGTCATCCTGGGCAGGGGAGTGCGCGGGCACCGCGGCGGAGACGACCTCCCGCAGCTCGTCCTTGATGAGGGCCAGCTGCCACTCCCCGCCCTCGTCGATCGTGAGCATCCGCTCCAGCAGACCCGGCACGGGACACAACCGGTCCGGCAGGACGACACAGGAAGGCCGGTCGGCCGGTCGGGTGGCCACGCGCGGAAGCAGGGCCTGCAGCCAATCGGCCTGCTCGGCAGTAGCCACGGCGTCGGCAGCGACACCGATCAGGTTCTCCATCAGGTGCCGGTCCCACTGGTGGGGCTGGTACCAGCGCTTGCGGTCCCGCAGGACCTGCCTGGTCCGGCGCGGGTCCTGCCCGCGGGCCAAGGCGCGCGCCTGGGCGATCTCGGTACAGATCTCCTCGCCGGCCACCAGGTCGAGCAGCTGCTCGGCCAGGAACACGGCCCGGGTCAGAGGGCGGCGCACGGCCACCGCCAGCCGCGGAGGCGCCTGGTGCAGGCTGTCGCGGATCTGCCGCAGCACAGTCACAGGGCGAGAACGGGAAGCGAGCTCCAGCTCGCCGCACGCGTCGAACCCCCGGGACTGGTAGGCGTCGACCTCGTCGACGACCACGTAGGACGCCAGGCGCAGGAGGAACTCCCGCACGCTGATGGTGTTGCGGACCTCCCCGTCGACCTCCACCGGGACCTTGATCATCCCGGACTGGAAGCAGGAATGCGTGGTCACGATGACCCGGGCCGTGGCCGCGGCCTCGACATGGGAGAACTTCCCGCAGGCCGACACATACGGGCACAGCGCGCGCTCTGGCCGGTCGAAGACGTCCGACGCCGTCACCGTGCACGGCTCCTTCCCGCCCTCGAAGGCATCGTGCCCCTCGAACTGCGCCTGCACCGCGCACCCGTACGCGGAGTTGTCGACGAGGAAGGCGACGTCCGCCGGGGCCTGCGCCAACGGCACACCCGTGCCGTCCAGCTTCGCGGCGGACCGCAGCGCGAAGTCGTAGCGGCTGTTGGGGGCGATGAACGGCGTGACCTCCTCCTTGACACCGGCCGCCCGCAGCTCGGCCCGCAAAGTGGCGGCCTCGCCATAGACGTCGCCGTTGTCGCTGACCACCAGCACGGTGGTACGCCCGAGGCCCGCCTGCTGGATCGCCAGCCCCCGGCCGAAGACGTTCTTGCCCACGCCCGGAGGCGCGCTCAGCAAGTGGATGCGCCCCGGCGCCAGGACGACAGGGTCGAGGGGGCGCCGCCCGCCGCCGACGGTCCCCTGCAACAGCAAGGCGATCTGCTTCTCGCGGAAGGCCGGGCCCTCCATGTCCTGGTCGGTGTCCCGGCTCTGCCAGCCGAGCTCGTCGGCGTCCACCACCAGCTCCACCGAGGACGCGGTCACGACCTGGGGCGGCCTATACACCCCCTGCTCCTCGGGAAAGGCGAGCTGGACCCGCCCGCGCGACGTCGGCGCGGACCAGCCCGATCCGCGAGCGGTGCGCAATCGCCGCCTGCGCCCGGCCGGCGCGAGAAGACGGTCGGCGACCTCCGCAGGATCCTGCCCATGACCCGGCACCACCTCCAGCGCCCGCCCCCGCTCGCTGCGCCCGAGCGCGTAGAGGGCGGGCAGCGGGTCGTCCGCCTCCGGGTTGTGGAAGACGCCGTGGACGGCCCGCTCGACGTGGTGTAACAGCGCCTCCCCTCGATGGCGCGTGCCCAGCAGCGCCCCAACGCGCTGCTTGTCCTCGTCGGGCCACCGTTCCCAGTCCGCCACGATGCGCGGTGCGTGGCCGGTGAGCAGGACGTGGGCATCCGCCACGCGCACCACCTGCTGTCCGTCGCGGAATCGGGCGGGCAGGAGATGTTCGGCCAAGGCGAGAGCCGCTGCCAGCGTCCTACTCACGCCCTCCCCACCTCCGCCACCAGGTCGATGTCGGTCAGCACGCGTGCTTCGGTGCCCAGCACGCCGCGGCGCAGGACGGGCAGGTATCCGCGCAGGTGCTCGGGCACCACGAAACACAGCTTTCCGGGCCCCTCCGGGCTCTCGCGCAGCTTCTGGGCCAGCCCATACGGGTCCGCCCAGGTCTTGACGTCGACGCGCCACGACATGGAGCGGCCCGGGACGGTGACGTGCAGGTCGTAGGCATCGCCGAACGGCCACAGGCGGACCTCCGCGCCCATGGCGACCAGCCGGTCGCGCAGTTCGACCTCCAGCAGACCCGGCAGCGTCACCCACAGCCACAGGGCGTACGGCAACGCCACATGGCCCTCGACAGGGATCAGCTCCGGCACCGCGCGCAGCTCGCCGCGCGGGGCCAGGCGCCAGTCGCCCGCAACAGATTCGGCCCGATACCTGGCACCAAGCAGACTGTGACGCTCATCCTCGCACTCAAGGTCGACCGCGCCGTTGGAGCGGTAGATGGCCCGCATGGTCCACCCGCACATCGGGCACGCGGCCCACACCCCGCCGAACTGCCGCGTCGGGGAAATTTCGGTGTACGCGCCCAACTCGGTCAGAGCCGCGTTCCGGGACAACTCGCGTCGCGTCAGGACAGGAGTGCGCACCATGGCCTCCCGCCCCTGCGTGTACGCCTCGAAGCCGGCGGCCCTCAACGCGCGGAAGACGGCATGCTGAACGGTCTCGCCGGAGATTCGCGACAGCCCGGCGCCCTCCGACAGCATCCCCACAGCCCGCAGCAGACTGTGGAGGTGGCGAATATCGGCACCGATCCCCGGCGCCTGGTGGCTGTACTCGGCGGCTTCCACCGCGATCCGGTTCAACGCCGAACTGGGCATGCCGTCGTCGTCGAGCAGCCACAGTTCACCGAGCGCGGACTCTCTAGGCTGCCGGGGCAGAAGATCGGCCACCCGGCTGCCGCGAAGCCTTTCGAGGAACACCTTGAACGGCGGCGCCGGGTCAAGGACCCCGAAGGACCGCACATAGCGGCCGTGGCACTCCATGAGCAGCCGGGTACGCCCCCGGGCCTCACCCTCGCTGCTGCTCAGCGCCAACGCTGCGACAACACAGGCGTCCAACGCCGCGCGTTGGTCCGCAGCGAGTTCCCGAACGGCCACCGCCGCAGCAGCCAACGCCGACATCCCGCCGCCTCCCATGCCACATCGAACCCAGGACACAAGCCCCAACCCCTCTACCCGGTGGAAGGGCACGGGAGTTCGGGGAATTTTCCTCCGATCCAGTGAGCCCGGTCTTGCTGGCCGCACCATCTCATCGACGCCTGGTGACCTGACCCAACCCCCATATCCCCGTGAAGCTCACCCGCGCGAGGCGGGCGCGGTGAGACCGCCGGCAACAACGCGTGGCTGGTGAAGCTCGCGGATATCCGATCAGCTGGGTGTCGGGCTACGGAGGCGACACCGGGGAGGGTGGCAGCGGCGGGGCGATGTAGGACCCGGTCGGCGGCAGCGCGGGGGCCGGCGGCAAGGGCGACAACCGGCCCCTGGGCGTCGGCCGTTCCGGGTCACCACGGCTGTGGTCGGGCCCGGCCCAGGACGGTTGTCGGCGGCCGTGGAGGTGTGAGTGTGCGGGTTGGTGTCAGCGAGATGGGCAGCAGCGGGCCGGTCGTTGGCGGAGGCGACTGGGCTCGGCTTCTGTTTGATGGGGGCGTGGATCTTGGCTGTCATGAGGTGAGGAAGTGGCTGTTATGGACTGCGAGTTGCGCCTAGCACGCGTGGTGGTTGGCTGACGTGAGGTTGCTCATTCCCACGGGTCACCACGGCTGTGGTCGGGCCCGGCCCAGGACGGTTGTCGGCGGCCGTGGAGGTGTGAGTGTGCGGGTTGGTGTCAGCGAGATGGGCAGCAGCGGGCCGGTCGTTGGCGGAGGCGACTGGGCTCGGCTTCTGTTTGATGGGGGCGTGGATCTTGGCTGTCATGAGGTGAGGAAGTGGCTGTTATGGACTGCGAGTTGCGCCTAGCACGCGTGGTGGTTGGCTGACGTGAGGTTGCTCATTCCCAGGGCCCCGCCCGCACCTCGGGACGCATGCGCTCGGCGCGGCCGTCACTCGCAAGGGTGGCTCTGTGTGTAATTTATGGAATATCTCCATCAAGCATGGATAGAATGCTTGCATGACGCTCAGCACGTTGGAAACGCTGCGGCTCACCATCGCCGCGATCAGGCAGCGCACCGGCGAGAGCCAGCGGGAACTCGCCACCGCCCTCGACCTGACCCAAGACAAGATCAGCCGCCGTCAGTCCGGCGCGCAGCCCTGGTCCCTGGACGAGGTGGACGCCCTCGCCCGGCACTGGGGGATGGGACCACTCGACCTGCTCGCCGGCCCCACCCACGCCGCCCAGTCCATGACCTGGCCCCCCGGCACCGCCGCGCCCGCGCCGGTGCCGGCCACCTTCACCGCGCCCGCTCCCGCCACCGTCCCGGCCGCTGCGCCCGCCCCGGCGGTCCCGGCCGTCCCTGCGCCCGCCTCGGTCGCTCCGGTCGCTCCGGTCGCTGCGCCCGCCGTCGTCGCCGTCCCCGTGCCGGCGTCCACCGCCGCCCCGGTTGCCGCGGACTACGACCGGGCCCCGGACGGCGAAGTTCTCGCCCACCCCGCCGCGCCGTGCGAGCAGTGCGGACGCCCGGTCACCCACCGCATCGGCGGCCGCCCGCTCCACCTCGGCGGCTGGTGCACCCCCGCCCCGGCCCCGGTCGCCTCGGCGCCCGCCGCCGAGGCCGGCCGGGCCCCGTCCGTCGCCGCCCCCGATTCCTCCCCGGCCGCCCCGGCACCGCCCGCCCCGGCAATCACCAACTCCCCTGCTGCTGCGCCCAGTTCGGCCGTCCACCAGGACACCAGGACGGTGCCCACCGCCAAGTCCCGTTCGGAGTACGCCAGTTCAGGCCGGGAGCTGGGTTTCTACCTCGACATGATCACCACGGCCGTCGAGCAGGCACTGGAGGAGCACGGCGGCGACACCGAAGCCGCGAGCGCCGCGCTGGAGAAGAAGGCCATTCCGAACGGAATGGAACTCTTCGACAAGACCAGGGTCGGCGCCGCGTACGAGCACACGGCTTATCCGGAGCGCCTGGAATTCCTCTCCAAGAAGTCCCGGAATGGCGCCGACGAAATCTGGGAAGGCCGCCACAAGTGGGAGAACGCCCCACTGATGGCCGCCCTCAAGGCGGGCGCCGACCCGGTGACGGTGGACGTCCTGGACACCAACGCCGCGTACTGCTCGGCGCTGAAGACCCACCTGCCGATCGGGGCGCTCCAGCACCGCCCGGACGGCGGCTGGGACCCGAAGCGCTCCGGCGTCTACCTGCTCCCCAAGCGCCCCACCTGGGAACACCCGGAGCTGCCGGACCCGATCGGCAACCGGCACGAGGCGGGTCCGGTGCTGCTGGACGAGGCCACCGTGCGGCTGCTGATCCGCTGCCACAAGCTCGGCCTGGCCGACGCCCCGCACATCACCGAGGCCTGGACATCCGGCGCCTCCGAGGGCCTGCTGGAGAAGTTCCGCCGTGTCCTTACCCAGGCCCGCGAAAACGCCATCCACGACGGCGACACCGTCACCGAGAAATACGTCAAGGCCATCTACGCGAAATTCGCCTCCACCATCGGCGAATCCACCTACAACCGCGACATCCGCCGCCCCGACTGGATGCACATCATCCGCTCGCAGGCATTCGCCAACCTCTGGTACAAGTCCCAGCGCGCCCACAAGGCCGGTCTGACCGTCGTCGCGCTGCGCGGAACCGACGAACTCCACGTCACCGGTGGCGAATGGCGAAAGAACATGGGCGGCGTATTCGAAGAGGGCCGCCTGACCACACAGCTGAAACTCAAGGACCAATACACCCTGCCCCGCACCCGGAACAGGAGCGCCTGAAAGTGTCGACCGACGGATGGCGGAATTTCGGCCGCTACGGCGCCGACCGCGACCCCGGAAACGTCCACGGGAAACTCGCCCTCGGCCGCGCCCTGGAAGATGTCCTGGAACGCATGATCATCGAAGGCGGCATCAAGTCCCCGCCGAGCACCCGCCGCGGCCTGACCGCCCGCATGCGCTACCTGATGACCCACAAGGGCGGCCCCGCCGCCCTCGCCGACGCCGGCATCACCGCGACCCCCGCCACCATCCGCGCCTGGACCAAGGGCACCCAACGACCCCGCCCCATCAACCTCGAAGCCATTGACACCGCCTACTGGAACCTGCGCGCCGCCAACGTCCTGGCCAACCCCGCCGTCCTCAAGGCGCACCTGAACAACGGCGGCCGCGGCACCAAGGTGGAGATCCACCCCATCAACCAGGACGTCGTCGACGAACCCCGCCGCCGTGACAACCTGCGCATCCGCGCCATCCAGGTCCGCTACGTCTGGGACGACGCCGTCGACGCCCTCACCAACGGCGACGCCGACGCCCTGGCGGACATCTGGGACGACGTCATCAGCGACCTCGACAGCGACTACGGCGCCTACCAGTACGTGAGCTCCATCGGCCTCGGAGCCTGACCCCCCGCCACTCGTCTCCGCACCCCGACGAATCGACGAGGACCCGGCCGCCGAGGAGTACTGGAAGGAAGACGCCCGAACCCACGCCGACGTCCCCGCCGGCACCCTCGGCGTCATCACCCGCGTCCGCCGCCACCCCAGCCCGTGGCCCTGGACGCGCTGACCACCCCGGCGGCCACCACCAGGCGGCGGCCGCCGCTGAACCCGACGCACCGTCACCCTGGGGAGAGGAACCGATGGACAAGCAGAATCCCACCGCGAACCCGCTGGCCGAGTACACCTGGTGGGGCGCGGTCCCCGACCACCTGCGCACCAAGACCCAGCTCGCCGACCTCGACCTCCCACGCCAGCCCGGCGGCCCGGTACGCGCCACCGTCACCGCGAAGGGCCCCGGCGGCAAAGCCACCTACAACCTGTACGACCTCGGCGAATCCGTGCCCACCCAGACCCCCGCCGCCCAACTCGCCCGCCGCACCACCACCTCGCGCACCTGCGACGACTGCGGCGCCCGCCCCGAAAGCCCCTGCACCAAGACCGCCGACGGACCACTGCTGTGCGCCGCGTGCGCCCACATCCACCGCCTGCGCCAGACACAGCACGCCGCCGCCGAACGCGCCCAGGTCGCCGCCGGACAGGCCGCCGACCTCCTCGCCGACGAGCACCTGGTGGTCCTCGCCGCCGCCTACACCCACCGCCCGCCCACCGAGACGGGCAAGCCCCACCCACCCGCCGCCGCCCACATCACCGTCCTCGACGCCCGCGACGGCCTGACCCTCTACAACCGCACGCTGCGCCTGACCGGCCCCCGCACCCCCGGCGCCCCCGCCGACGCCGTCGACCCCACCCCGGCCCTCGCCGACCTGGCCACCCTGCTCGCCGACCGCACCGTGGCCCTGTGGGACACCGACCTCCAACCCCTGCACGACGCACTGCGCCGCCTCAAGACCGATCGCGGGGTCCTGCCGTCCGGCTACCAGCGGGTACACAAACTCCAGGTGCTTGCCAGCCTGTGGCGCGCCGACCTCGACCCCGCCACCGCCCGCTACCGCGTCCCCGCCCCGCCCGGCACCGCCGAGCGCCTGCTCTACCTGCTGCGACGGATGGCGAAGTCCCATGAGTTCGCGATTTCTGAAGGGTGACGGAGGCGGAACCCAGGGGTCCACCGTAGCCGGTCGGCATGCTGTGGCACCGAGTTCAGGAAGCGGGCTGGGCCCGGCCGCGGCCTCACCAGGGCTACTGGGTAGCGTCACCTTGGTGAATCTTCACCTCTTCAACGCTGTGCCCGATGGCCTGACTCGACGTGCCCGGTCGTTCGTCAGCTCGCACGGTGTCAAGGTCGACGTCAGGCCCGTCGAGGGGCACAGGCAGTGGTGGCTTGAGCGAGGCATCCCGGCGGCGGTGGTCGACCGGATGGCGGCGTATCAAGAGCGCTGGGGCGGTCTGCTTTTGCCACCCGCGTCGCAGTACGACGGCGGGCCCAAGTATCTCGATCCGGACTCACCCGAATTGGACCCTGCTGGGTGGTGGTTCGAAGCGGGGACGCAGCGGACCGCAGTTCCCTACTCGTTCATGATCAGCCCGTCTGGCGAGTTCGGCATTCATGCAGGTCGGTGGGCGCCTCTCCACGCGACCGTCGAGGGCTGGGTGGAGTCGCTCGCACTGACCCACCACGCATCCATGTGGGCGAAGCAGATCACCAAGGTCACCGGCCATGACGTCGATGGCATCGTGCTGGACGGGTACAAGCCGGTGCGCGAGGTGATGGGCCTGGCCGATACCTGGTGGCGGGGATCCGACTCACTGGTGGCGGTCTACGCAGGGGAGGCCAAGGCCCTCTCCTATCCCCGGGGTCGTACTGCATTGATCTACTCCGGTCTTGATGAGTGGGGCCTGCGGGGAGGCGTCGAGGACGGCGACGACTGAGGGCGTTGGGAGAGAGGTTTCGGGCGGTGTTGAGCGAGAGACCGAGCACGACCTTTGATTTCGAGAGCAGATGACGCGCGGAGTTCCCCGGCTCCTCAGCTGGGGGACTCGTTGAGGTCGGTGTGCCCGAGGGCGGAGGTGTAGCGCTGGGCGCCGTCGACGGTGAGGCCGAAGAGGTCGCACAGGCGCCGCGGGTCTCCCGCTGCGGCCAGTGCTTCGTCGAGGATGCGGTCTTCGCGGATCGCCTGCGCGGACAGTCCGAGGGTCTGGTTGACCCAGGTCCCGGTGACCTGGCGGGTACGCAGGGCGGTGAACTGGCTGACGAACAGGTGGGGGTTAGCGGTGCTGGGCCAGCGGCGGGCGCGTTCGGCGAGGTAGGCGTGGAGTCGGCGGCGGACCTCGGCCGCGAGCAGGATGACCCGGCCGTCGCCGACGCGAAGCCGGCCGTCGGCGAGGTCGGTCACCAGCAGGGCTCTGAGCTGGGCCGGCCGTAGGGCGTGGAAGGCAAGGAGGGAGCCCAGGGCCGCGCGGGTGGGATCGGGGGAGTGGACGGCGGCGAGGAGCGGGTCGAGGGCGAGCGGCAGTGGCGGTTCCGAGGCGGGTGTCCCCAGGCTGATCCGGCTGGTCGGGTCGGTGAACACCACCTTGTGCGCCTTGAGGGTGCGGAAGACTGCCCGCAGGCCCTGGAGCACGGAGTGGGCCCGGTCGCCCTCGTACGGCGCGAGGGCGACCTTGACGTCCTGGCGGCTGATCGAGCGCAGGGAGTCCGAGCTGGCGGCCCAGCTCTGCAGCACGGGCAGCGCCCCGTAGAGCAGGAGGCGAATGGTCTGCTCGGGTCGTGGGCGTGACCGCGGCGCGGTGGCGTGGCCGAGTCGGGCGATGTCGAACCAGGTGCGCAGTTCCTCGGCCATCGGGTCGGGCAGACCGGCGGTCTTGCGCTCGAACCAGGGCACGATGGCGGGCACGCGGTCGTCGTCGAGGAGTCCGGCAGCGGCCAGGACGTCCAGGACCGGCCCGAAGGGCAGGCGGATGTCGTTGAGCCGGGCCGCCTCGCTGGCCTTGATCGGGGCGCCGGGGACGTCCTGGGTGGCGAGCAGGATCCGCAGGCCCCTGCGCAGTGTGAAGGCGGCGGCGTGGTGTCGGTCGGTGGGCCAGCCGTGGCGTCGCCCGTAGTCCCGGGCGAAGGCGTCCACCGCTTCGACCAGGTCCTCGTCGGCCGGTTCGGGGAGGCCGGCCCGAGCCCCGGCGGCGAGGTCGCGCGGCATGTTGAACAGCAGGAGCGCTCGCGCCCGTACCGGTGGGATCACGGGAACGGGTCGGGTGGCCTGTGCCTTCTGGCGGGCACAGCGGGCGTCCTTGAACGAGGGCCGCTGGCGGGGCAGGTGCCGGCGCAGGCTCTTCTCCAGTCCGCCCAGGGCGAGTTGCTGCCCGTGCCGGTTGGCGGCGGCGAGCTCGTCGGGGGCTACGTCCTTCCTCGGCCGGCCGGTCAGCCACAGCTGACGCCAGCACAGGCGGCAGGCCCCGTCACGCAGATGTAGTTCCAGTCGGCACAGGCTGCACCGGCCGTGCTCGGGATGTCCCTTCCGCCAGGTCACGCAGCCGAGGCACAGGCCGGCGCGGCGGCGGTAGCCCAGGCCCCAGGCCAGGCAGTCCCGGCACGAGGTGGCGCGGTCGGGGGCGAAGTGGTGGCAGGTCTGGCACAGGCCGGCGGAGTAGTACTCCAGCGACCCGCAGCGGCGGCACGGGGGAGGTTCCCCGGGCTCGCACACATAGCAGAGCCGGTACCGCCGGGCCACAGGTCGAACGCCGCAGCCGGGGCACGGACGTGGTGGCCGCCCGCTCATACCGGCGGCAGGGTCCGGTTGCGCCCCAGCCGGGCAACCACGGGTGCCGCCCCGGCGGGGGCTGGGCCGCCGTCTCGGGGCGGTCCTGGCGTTCTGTTGGGTACCCGGGGTACCCGCCTCGGGGCCGGCCTGCTCGTTGTCGTGGTCCTGGTGGTGCTCGCCGCCGGTTCCGTGCTCGCCGTCCAGGTGCTGCTGGTCCGCGCTGCTCGTTGCCGTCCGGGGGCGCCCGCCGGTCGTGCTGTGCCGGGTCGCTGTTCGGGGCTGTCCGGTGGAATGGGTGTTTTCCATGGCGGGTTTTATGGGGGATTTTCATGGGCCGGGGGTTGTGGGTGTTACCGGAATTTCGCGTCACATCGTCAACGGCCGCGTGGCGGGTAGTGGGTAGCGATTCCTGGGGTTACACAGCCGGTTGGTGTGATGCATTCCTGGATGGGCATGGGGGTTGTGGCGGGATTCTCTGACGGGGGCTTTCTGATACGGGGTCGGGGCGGCTTTCCCGGGGGTTTCGGGGGCTGCTGCGGTGGGATTGGTCTAGACTACTTGGAGTGGTGTAGACCAGTTGGTGAGGGTGTCGGCGTGTTCGGGCGAGGGGTGGCGTGGTGTGGCGGAGGGTGACATGATGTGGGGGCGGGGATGGGAGGCCGGCTCTTGGCCCCGGTCGGCGGGGACGTCGGCGACGAAGGGAAGCCCCCACCCCTCCTCCCGGTCAGCCAAGCGCACGGAGTGCGCCAAAACCCCCACTGAGCAGCAGAAATACACCCCATGCCGGGCCCGGACGGGGTGTCATGGGCCCGCCGGTGCGGAGCGCCGGCACCCCCGACGAAGGGGAGCTGGACAGCCAGGCCGAGCCCGAGCCCGCGCAGGCCAGCGGCGCGGACGCGCCGCAACTACTGTCCGCTACTGCGCCCCGGAGGGGCGCCGCAACGCTCCGTCACGCTAGTGACGGCGCGTCATGTCTGCGGAGCAGCCGGCGCGC
>NZ_JBFBHW010000039.1:0-82950 GCF_040685395.1 Kitasatospora sp. NPDC088779
TGGCACGCTGTTGAGTTCTCAAGGAACGGACACTTCCTTCGGACCGCCTTCCAGCGGGCCCTCCGGGCGCTTCGTTCTTTCGTGTTCCCAGCTTATCAGATGTTTTCCGCTCCGTTTCCGGCGCTTCGTTCATCCAACTCACTGGTGTCTTCTGCGGCTTTATGCCCCGTCCGACGTTTCAAACTCTAGCCGAGCCCCGCTCCGTAAAGCGAATCGGCCGCAATCCGATAAAACAAGCACGCCGAATAGGAACCAAGCCGCGACAAGACGCGGCCCGGCCCGAACCAGGAGGTGGTGTTTCAAGAGGATTGGCCGCCCCGGGACCGTCCGCGCCGTTGCGTGTCCGGTGCTCCCTGCCGAGCGACTGGGAGACAGTACCCCTGTTCAGCGCCCCGAAACAAACGCCCAGCCCGGGACCACACAGGTCTACCCCTGCCGGCCCCTGCCGACCCCGCCACAACGTCGAGAGATGGACGTGCGACCGCCCCGGTCACGGCGTCAGGTCGCAGCACCGTTGGCAGCCGTCCGGGCGAGGCGCAGTTGTTCCTCCTCCACGATCAGCGCAGCCAGCGACTGCTCCGAGATGTCGACCGCTTCAGGAGTCGATTCGGCCACGTCACTGCGGCGCGCGTAGTCGTCGAACAGTTGGCTCTTCGCGCGAAGAATCTCCACCATCCGCTGGTCGACGCTGTCCGCGGCCAGCAGGCGGTGCACCTGTACACGCCGGACCTGGCCCATTCGATGGGCTCTGGCTATCGCCTGGCTCTCCATGGTGGGCTTCACCTGGGGTTCGCAGAGAATGACGACCGACGCCGCCTGGATGTTCAGTCCCACGCCGCCGGCCTGGATCTGGCTCAGCAGCACCGCATGGCCCTGCACGGCGGCGAACTCGTCCACCACGTCCTGTCGTCGGACAGCGTCCAGGCCTCCGTCGAGCGGGCCGAAAGCACGCTGCCCCAGAGCGTCCTGGACGACCCGCAGGACATCCCGGAAGAACGAGAAGACAACGACCTTCAACCCGTTCTCCGCAGCCTCGTCGACGACCTCCATCAGCCGCAGCAGCTTCGCCGACCCTGCCGGGTCCGCGTACGCGGCACGGCGCATGGCCATGAAGTTCCCCTCGGCGACCGCCGAGCGGTAGGCGACGAGATCGGACGCCGACAGTTCCTCCCATTCGTCGACGTGAACGACGTCGGGGAGCTCCGTCAGGACGTCCCGCTGGTTGCGGCGCAGGTAGGCCGGTGCAACGGCCTTGCGAAACGACGTCGGCCCTGCGGCGCCCGAGCTGCTGTGGATTCCGGGCAGAAGATCAGGCTGCAGATAGCGGACCAGGTTCCGGAACTCCTCCACCCGGTTCTCCATCGGGGTGCCGGTGAGGAACAGGACGCGGTCGACGCGGTCGGTCCACTCGGCCACCGCCTGCGAGCGCTTCGTGCTGTGGTTCTTGACGTAGTGGGCCTCGTCCACCACGACCATGCCGACCGTGACGTCCTCCGGGACCTCCAGGCGACGCAGTCCGTCGAAGGTCACGACGGCGACACCTCCGCTGCCGAGCCATTCGGTGCGCGCCGCTTCCCGCTCCTGGCCGTGGAATCGGAACGCCCTCAGCGTGCTGCGCGACTCGATCTCCCTGATCCAGTTGATGAGGACGCTGGCCGGGCAGACGACGAGGAAGTGTGCGCTCCCGTGCGCCCGGAGATGCGCGAGCGCGGCGATCGCCTGGATCGTCTTCCCGAGGCCCATCTCATCGCCGATGATCACCCGCTTCTGTGCGAGGGCGAAGCGGGCACCGAATGCCTGGTAGCCACGGAGCGAGACCGTGCACCGGGTGTCGTCCAGCGGCTCGGCCCGGACCCGGTCCGACAGGCTCTCCGGGAGGAAGCCTTCGGAGGCGGTGAGCCCGTCGGAGCCGGATCCCGCGAACTCGCCCAGAATGCTGTAGAAGTCGGCCGAGCGGACCTCGAACTCCGCCCAGGCCTCGATGTCCGTGGCCAGTGGGCGGAGGAGGTCCACCGAGGCCTGGGCGAAGAGCATGGACGCTCCTCGGTCCTCCGTCTCCGCGAGCAGGGCGTCCAACCGATCGACCGCGGCGAACGCCTCCTGTCGGCGCTGCCGCCCGGCGAACAGGCCTCTCACAACGCCCCGGGCCGGCTGGGCGGCGGCGATCAGGGCGGCGGCCTCGCCTGCGACACGCTCCGCCAGTTCCCTGGCCCGTCTCGCCTCGGGCCCGGCGGCGACCAGCCGTTGGAGTGCGACGACCAGCGCGGTGCCGGCCGCGTCCTGGTGGTCGACGTCCAGCCGGATCGCCACGGCCTGCTCGGCGGCCCGGGCGATCTGCCCGGCGGCGGCGATGGCCTGGAGAGCGCTCTGGGCTCCGATTCCGGGCAGCAGTTGGAGCATGTAGGGCGTGGCGTCCACCACCTGCCGCACGGTCCTGATTCCGGCGGCCTCCAACGCTCCGACGCGCAGACGCCCCTCGGTGACGTCTTTCAGCCGGGCCACGGGAATGCCGTCCAGTTCGTCGCGGACCAACTGGCCCCGCAGACCGGCCGCGGCCCGGCGCACGTGCTCGACAGCACCCTGGTGATCGTCGACGACCGCGCGGGCGACCGCATGGAGCCGCTCCCCGTCCGCGAGCACGACCTTGGGCTTCCGGACGGCCCGCTGCCTCTCTCCCACCTACGGCTCCTGTCCCGACTCGACCATGCGGCACCCTCTCCGGGCGTCCACATGATTCCATCCAGGCACCGCCGACCGCCCCGGATTCCGGACCACACCCCGGCCACCGACTGCCCCGGCGGAGTCTCCGGGCCGGGTGCGTCCGTGCGTCCGTGCGTCCGTCTCGATCGACGGCGGGCACACGGCCGTCAGCCGGCGGTCACAGCGCTGCCAGGCCTGCCTCCAGGTCGTCCAGGCCCAGGGAGCCCTGCCGCAGGGCCTTCATGTGCCAGCGCTTGAGGTCGAAGTCGGCGCCCAGCCGGCGGCGGGCCGCCTCGCGGCCGGCCAGCCAGGCGCGCTCGCCGAGTTTGTAACCGATGGCCTGGCCGGGCCGGCCGAGGTAGCGGACGATCTCACTGTGCAGGTGGACGGGCGCCAGACCGACGTAGTCGGCCATGAAGGCGGTGGCCAGCTCCGGAGTCCAGCGCTCGCCCGGGTGGAACGGGGAGCCCGCCGGAATGACGCTCTCCAGGTGCATGCCGAGGTCGACGATGACGCGGGCGACGCGCATCATCTGCTTGCCGAGGTAGCCGAGGCGGCATCCGGGATCGGTGAGGAAGCCGAGTTCGTCCATCAGCCGCTCCGCGTACAGGGCCCAGCCCTCCACGTTGGCGCTGATCTTGCCGAGGGTGACCTGGTAGCGGGACAGCTGCTCCGCCGCCGCGGTCCAGGAGGCGAGCTGCAG
This sequence comes from Kitasatospora sp. NPDC088779, assembly GCF_040685395.1. Lineage (NCBI taxonomy): Bacteria > Bacillati > Actinomycetota > Actinomycetes > Kitasatosporales > Streptomycetaceae > Kitasatospora > Kitasatospora sp. NPDC088779. The sequence goes on from NZ_JBFBHW010000039.1 coordinate 3,404, forward strand.
GTGGTGCCCGGGGACGCCCTCGTGGTACCAGGTGCTGACCAGGCGCCAGGTGCGGAACCGCTCCTGCGCGTCGCCGTTGGCCAGCGGGAGGAAGGTCCGGCCCGGGCGGGCGAAGTCGAGGCTCGGCCCGCTGTAGTACGGCGCGGCGGCGCTGCCGGCCGGGGCGATCCTGGTCTCGACCCGGCGCAGCGGGCCGGTGATGTCGAAGTGGCGCCCGTCGAGTGCCTCGATCGCGTCGTCCGTGAGCTGCTGCAGCCAGCCGCGCATCTGCTCGGCGCCGCGCACGGTGTGTCCGTGCTGGTCCAGGTGGGCCCGGGCTTCCCGGACGGTGGCGCCGGGCAGCACCCGTTCGGCCTCCGTGCGCAGCTCGGCCCAGACCCGGTGGAACTCCTCCCAGGCCCAGTCGTAGGTCTCGTCCAGGTCCAGGTCGGCGCCGGTGTACCGGCGGGCCCCGAGCAGGTAGCGCTCGCGGCCGACGGCGTCGGGCGTGCCTTCCGCAGCGGACCGGTAGCTGTCGCGGAGCCAGTCCCGGAACGCGGCCACGGCGGCGGTCGCCTCGTTCGCGGCAGTGTCCAGTTCGGGGCGGAGCCGCTGCGGCGCGGGGGCGACGAACTCGGCGAACCAGCCGGGCCCCCCGGCCGTCTCGCCGGTCCACGCGGTGAGCTGCGCGCACAGCACGTCGGCCTGGCGGGGCGCGGCGAGCAGCTTGCGGGCGACGCCCTCCGCCAGCGTGGCCCGGTAGCCGTCCAGCGCGGCGGGCAGGTTGCGCAGCCGGCCCAGGACCGGGGCCCAGTCGTCGTCGGTGGCGGTGGGCATCATCGTGAAGATGCCCCGGAGCTGGTGCACCGGAGTGTGCAGGTTCCGCACGGCGCGGAAGTTCTCGCCGGCCTCGTGCACCCGCACCTCGGCGTCGAGCCGCTCGCGCAGCAGCCGCGCGCACACGAGCTCCGCCGGATCCCCGTCGGGCCCGGTCTCGGGGACGGCGTCCAGGCGCACCAGCGCCTCCCGCGCGAGCCGGACCGTCTCCTCGACGCCGTCCGGCGACAGGTCGGGCATCCGGTCGTCGCCCGGGGCCAGGCCCAGGGACGTGGAGGTGACGGGATCGTGTGCGGCGACCCGGGCCACGTAGTCGTCGGCGATCTGTCGTGGAGTCATCGTCAGCTCCTTCGGTCGGCGATCGGTCGCGGTACCAGGCGTAGGAGGCCTTCGGGGTGCGCCACTGCGCCGCGAAGTCGCTGCGCCGCAAAGTCGGTGCGCCGCAAAATCGCTGCGCCGCGAAGCCGACGTGGACGAGTCCGGAGCGCCGGCGGAAGCCCTCAGGCCGTCGAACACGTCGTGATTGTAGCCAGGCTCCGCCCGCCCGCCCCGGACGGCCGCCAAGTCCGCACCGCAGCAGACGGGTTGGGCCACGGCCGGGCACGAACGGCCGGGCCCGACGAGACGGCCGGGCCGGACGAGACGGCCGCCCCCTCCGGCGCGCAGTGGCGCTGATCACAGCGGGTTTCGCGCCGTCGGCGAAATGCAGGGGCCGCCCGGGTTGTTTGCACAGGCAACCAATTCCGCCCCGGCGCACTCCACCGGCACCCACGAGGGATCCCATGACCGTCACCGAGCCCGCAGCCTCCCGCGCGGCCGAAATCCTGTCCCGGCCCGTCACGCTCAACGGGCTGACCGTTCCCAACCGCATCGCGATGGCGCCGATGACCCGCAGGTTCTCCCCTGGCGGCGTGCCCGGCGAGGACGTGCGCTCGTACTACGCCCGCCGCGCCGCCTCGGGCGTCGGCCTGATCATCACCGAGGGGACGTACGTCGGCCACGAGTCCGCCGGCCAGAGTGACGACATCCCGCGCTTCCACGGCGAGGAGCAGCTGGCCGGGTGGGCTCGCGTCGCCGAGGACGTCCACGCGGCGGGCGGCACCATCGTGCCGCAGCTCTGGCACATCGGCATGGTGCGCCGGCAGGGCGACCCGCCGTTCGCCGACGCTCCCGCCGTCGGCCCGTCCGGGATCCGGCTGGACGGCACCGAGGGAACGGGCCGGGCGATGACCCGGGCCGATCTGGACGCCGTCATCGGCGCGTTCGCCGAGGCCGCCGCGGCCGCCGAGCGGATCGGCTTCGACGGCGTCGAGCTGCACGGCGCCCACGGCTACCTGCTCGACCAGTTCCTGTGGGCGGGCACCAACCGCCGCACCGACGCCTACGGCGGCGACCCGGTGGCCCGGACGAAGTTCACGGCCGAGCTCGTCGCCTCGGTGCGAGCGGCCGTCTCCCCGGAATTCCCGGTGATCTTCCGCTACTCGCAGTGGAAGTCCGAGAACTACGAGGCCCGCCTCGCCGAGACCCCCCAGGAGCTGGAGGCGGTCCTCACCCCGCTCGCCGAGGCCGGCGTCGACGCCTTCCACGCCTCGACCCGCCGCTACTGGGTCCCCGAGTTCGACGGCTCGGACCTCAACCTGGCCGGCTGGACCAAGAAGCTCACCGGCCGCCCCGCCATCACCGTCGGCTCGGTCGGCCTCGACGGCGACTTCGTCGGTGCCTTCAGGGGCGAGGGCTCCCCGGTCCAGGCCATCGACAACCTGCTCGACCGGCTGGAGCGCGACGAGTTCGACCTGGTCGCCGTCGGCCGTGCCCTCCTCCAGGACCCGCAGTGGGCCGCCAAGGTCCTCTCCGGCCGCCATGCCGAGCTGCGCCCGTACGACGCCGACGCGCTCCGCACCCTCAGCTGACCACCAGCCCCCGAGGACCCGGCCGCGCGGCAGGTACAGCGGCAAGTACAGCGGGGCCGGGTCCCTTCGGAGTCCCGCAGGATCGCGCCGGCCGTACGAGATGTCAACAAGCTTGCGCGAGCCGTGTTTTCGGACGAAGTCGACACGGACGAGGCCGTGGCGCCGGTGGTGGCCCTCGGTCCGCCGAACAGGCCGTCATCAAAGCCGACACCGCCAACTCACCCCGCCGACCCGGCCGAATGCCTCCTCGGTCTGCTGCTCCCACTGCCCTGCGCAGTGTCCCGTGCGGCCTTATGGTGAAGAAAAGACCTCCCGGACGGACCCCTGAGCAGCCTGCCGACGCACGGCGGCGACTTCCCGGAGGAGCGCTGATCATCTTCCCGGAGGAGCGCTGACAATGAGTACCTATCGAGTGGCACAGGCGACCGCCCCGGGCGGTGCGCTCCGACCGGCCGAGCGAGAGGTGCCGCAGCCGGGACCCGGCCACGTGAGGATCGCCGTGGAGGCGTGCGGCGTCTGCCACTCCGACACACTCTTCGTGAACGCCGCGCTACCGGGCGTGTCGTTCCCCGAGGTACCCGGACACGAGATCGCCGGGCACATCGAGGAGTTCGGCGAAGGCACTCGGGACCGTGGATGGCAGATCGGTGACCGGGTGGCGGTCGGCTGGTTCGGCGGCAGCTGTGGCCACTGCAAGCCGTGCCGCCAGGGCGACTTCATCGTGTGCCGGAACTTGAAGGTCCCGGGATGGGCGTACGACGGAGGCTTCGCCGAGAAGGTGGTCGCGCCCGCCGACGCGCTGGCCCGGATCCCCGACGAACTGGCGGCGGGCGATGCCGGGCCGATGGCCTGCGCGGGCGTGACCACGTACAACGGGCTGCGGCGCAGCAGCGCCCGGCCCGGCGACCTGGTCGCGGTGCTCGGGCTCGGCGGCCTCGGGCACCTCGGGGTCCAGTACGCGGTCGCGATGGGCTTCGAGACCGTGGCGATCGCCCGGGGCGCCGAGAAGGCCGGCTTCGCCGAGCAACTGGGCGCCCACCACTACGTCGACAGCACCGCCGGCACCCCGGTCGCCGAGGCGCTGCAGTCCTTCGGCGGCGCCAGGGCCGTGCTGGCCACCGCCGGCAACTCCGAGGCCATCGCGTCCACCCTGGACGGGCTGGCCCCCCGCGGGGAACTGGTGGTGATCGGGGCGGACACCGCTCCGATGGCGATCAGTCCGGCCGGACTGCTCATGGGTGCCAACGTCGTCCGGGGCCACCCGTCCGGCACGGCGCAGGACGTGGAGGACACGATGGCGTTCAGCGCCCTGCACGGCATCCGCCCGATGACCGAGACCGTGCCGCTGGACCACGCCGAGGAGGCGTACCAGAAGATGCTCGCCGGGAAGGCCCGCTTCCGGATGGTGCTCACCACCGGCTGATCCGGCTCGACCACACGGGCTTCCCCCGGCTACTCGACCACCACAGGCCTCCCCCGGCTACTCGGGCTACTCGATCACGGGCTACTCGATCACGGGCCAGGCCATCGAGGCGCTCGGCTGCAGCGACTGCTCGGCCCAGATGATCTTGCCCCAGGGGGTGTAGCGCACGCCCCAGCGCTCGGCGAGCCGGGCGACGAGGAACAGGCCGCGACCGCCCTCGTCCTCGGCGGCCGCGTAGCGCAGGTGCGGGGCGGTGCTGCTGGTGTCGGCGACCTCGCAGATCAGCGTGCGGTCGTACAGCAGCCGCACCCTGATCGGTTCGGTCCCGTGGCGGATGGCATTGGTCACCAGCTCGCTGAGCACCAGCTCGGTGACGAACACGGCCTCCTCAAGGCCCCACTCGGTGAGCTGCCGGGTCGCCTCGGCCCGCGCCCTGCCCACGGCCTCGGGGGTCGCGGCCACGTCCCACTCGCTGGTCCGATCGGGCGCCAGCACCCGGGTACGGGCGACGAGCAGGGCGATGTCGTCGGTCTGGCGGACGGGCAGCAGGGCGTCGAGCACGGCGTCGCAGACCTCCTGGGGCGATCGGTCGGCGCGGGCCAGGGTGGCGGTGAGGACGTCCAGGCCGACACCGATGTCGCGGGTGCGGTCCTCGATGAGGCCGTCGGTGTAGAGGACCAGGTTGCTGCCCTGCGGCACCCGCACCTCCGTGGCTTCGAAGGGCATCCCGCCCAGGCCGAGCGGCGGACCGGCGGGAAGGGTGAGGACCTCCACCGTGCCGTCCGGGTGGACGAGGGCGGGCGGCGGGTGGCCCGCCCGGGCCAGGGCGCAGATGCCGGTGGTGGGGTCGTAGATGGCGTAGAGGCAGGTGGCGCCGGTGATCGCGAGCTCGCCCTCGGCTGCCGCCGTCTCCTGGTCGATGTGGGCGACCAGTTCGTCCAGGTGTCCGAGGAGCTCGTCCGGCGGCAGGTCGAGGGTGGAGAAGTTCTGGACCGCGGTGCGCAGGCGGCCCATGGTCGCGGCCGCGTGCAGGCCGTGGCCGACCACGTCCCCGACGACGAGCGCGACCCGGGTGCCCGACAACGGGATGACGTCGAACCAGTCGCCGCCGACCCCCGCCTGGGCGGGGAGGTAGCGGTAGGCGATGTCGAGGGCGCTCTGCTCGGGCAACGCGCGCGGCAACAGGCTGTGCTGGAGGGTGACGGCCATCGTGTGCTCGCGCGTGTAGCGGCGGGCGTTGTCGATGGACACGGCGGCCCGGGCGGCCAGCTCCTCGGCCAGGGACAGGTCCTCGTCCTCGAAGGGACCTCGGTCACGGCTGCGCCAGAAGCAGGCGATGCCCATCAGCACGCCCCGTGCCGACAGCGGAACGGCGATCAGCGATGCCAGGCCGAACTCCAGCACCGCCTGCGTGCGCTCGGTGTCCTGCATGCGCCAGCCGGCGTCGGTCGCCAGCTCGGCGACCAGCGTGGGGCGCCCCCTGACGAAACCCGCCGCCTGCGGGGTGCCCCGATCCCACCTGACCAGCTCCTCTTGGGGGTACAGCGGCGAATCGTCCCGGACGCCCGCGAGCGCCACCCGCCGCAGCTCCACCGGGGCATCGACCACCAGGGCCCGCGGCTCCTCGCCGTCCAGGACCGCCTCGGCGAGGTCGACGGTGGCGTAGTCGCAGAATTCGTGGGCGGCCGTCCGGACGAGCTCCTCCGCGGTGCGCCGGACGTCCAGGGTCGTGCCGATGGCCAGGCTCGCTTCGTACAGCAGCCTGAGCCGGCTGCGGGCGACCTCGGCCTTCCCCGCGAGGGCGCGCAGTTCGGTGGAGTCGCGCAGGGTGGTGACGCTGCCCGCCGGGCCTCCCCCGCTGTCGGTGGGGCGGCTGTTGACGGCCAGCAGGCGGTCTCCGACGGGGAGCACCTCGTCGGTGACCGCGCGGTCGGAGATCAGCAGTTCGGCCGTGCGGGGGGCGAGGCCGAGGTCGGCGACGGGAAGCCCCTCCACGTCGGGGGGCAGGTCGAGCAGGCGGCGCGCCTCGTCGTTGGCGAGCAGGACCCGGCCGTCGCCGCCGACGATGGCCACGCCCTCGCGCACCGCGTGCAGCACCGCGTCGTGGTGCTCGTACATCCGGGTCATCTCTTCCGGCCCCAGGCCGCGGGTCTGCCGCAGCAGACGCCTGCCCACCAGCGCCGTACCGGCCGTGGCCAGGCCGAGCGCCAAGGCGCCGACGCCCAGGACGACCGGCAGCTGGCGGTTGAACGCGCTGCTCACGTTGGAGACCTTCATCCCGGACGACACGATGCCCACGACCGCCCCGTGGGAGTCCTCCACCGGGACGACCACCTGGTACTCGGAGCCGAGTGGGCCGTGCACGTCCTCGACGGTGACCTGGCCGTGCAGCGACGGCCCGATGGTGCCGATGAACATCTTGCCGATCAGCTCCGGATCGGGGTGGGTGTACCGGATGCCGTTGCGGTCGGTCACCACGATGAAGTCGACCCCGGCAGCCGTGCGGGCCTCTTCGGTCAGCGGCTGGAGCACCGCGCTGGGGTCGGGGCCCTGCATCGTCGCCACCAGGCCGGGCCCGTGGGCGAACGCCTGGGCCGCGGCGAGCGTGCGACCGCGCGCCGCGTCGAACCGGTCGCTGCGGGACTGGACCAGCAGCACGACGACGGCCGTCACCACGAGCAACAGCACGATGAGCACCTGTAGGACGAACATCTGACCGGCGACACTCCGGATGCTCATCACCGACCACAGGCGATGCGCCGACTGCTCCCGCGGGGCTGAGCGTGGGTGTCGCCGCTCACGACGGCTACCCGATCGGCGCAGGGGCAGCCAGGAGGAGCGGCCCGTGTCTCTGGCCATACACCCATGATCCACCGCGCCCCGGGCACGAGCGGGCCACACTACGCTGATGGGGGCGAAGCGCAGGTGGCAGCATGTCCCGCCGCAACACCGAACGGCTCACCCGCCCCGCGACCAGCCGGGCGCACGCCGTCGAAGGGACCGGACCCGGAGCCGGCCGGTGGGCAGGAGCGGCTCCGATCAGCTCGAACCGACGCCGAAGGTCCGCGGTTCGCAGGAGTCGCCGCGGCAGTGCGGGGAGGCACACCCGGTCGGTGCCGAGTGAGCCGCCAACCTGTCCGGGCCGACTGGACCCAGGTTCAGGAGTCGGCGGACAGCGACCACGGCCGGAAGGCGGGGTCGATCGCTGCGCCGGCTCGCCGACGGCTCCGGCCGCAACGGCTGCTACGACCTCGATCGGTGGGTCCGGTGGGCGGCGATCAGGTCGCGGTACCAGGTGTAGGAGGCCTTCGGGGTGCGCTGTTGGGTCGCGAAGTCGACGTGGATGAGGCCGAAGCGCTGGTGGTAGCCCTCGGCCCACTCGTAGTTGTCGAGGAGGGACCAGGTGTAGTAGCCGCGGATGTCGACGCCTTCGGCGATGGCGGCGGCGAGGGCGTCGAGGTGGGCGGACATGAAGTCGATGCGGGGTTGGTCGGGGGTGGTGGACTCGGTGACGGAGCAGCCGTTCTCGGTGATGGTGATGGGTGGGAGGGATTTGCCGTAGGTGTCGCGGAGGTTGAGGAGGAGTTGGCGGAGGGCGTCGGGGACGACGGGCCAGCCGAAGGCGGTGTGGGGGACGTCGGGGATGTCGACGAAGTCGAAGGGGAGGCCCGGCTCGGTGGGGGCGGCGATGCGGGTGGGGTTGTAGAAGTTGAGGCCGAGGCCGTCGAGGCCGGGGGCGGCGATGAGGTCGGTGTCGCCGGGGTGGATGGCGCCGTACAGGTCGTCGGGGACGCCCAGGGCGGAGAGGTCGGGGTAGCGGCCGAGGAGGACGGGGTCGGTGAACAGGCGGTTGTGGAGGGCGTCGTAGGCCTGGGCGGCGGCGAGGTCGGCGTCGGAGGGGGTGGCCGGCTCGACCGGGGTGAGGTTGTTGGAGAGCATCACCTCCAGGCCGCGGTCGTGGAGGATCGAGGCGGCCAGACCGTGGGCGAGGAGCTGGTGGTGGGCGGCCGGGAGGGCCTCCAGCATCAGGGTGCGGCCGGGGGCGTGGGTGCCGAGGGCGTAGCCGAAGACGGTGTGGACGAAGGGCTCGTTGAGGGTGATCCAGGCGGGGACGCGGTCGCCGAGGCGGTCGGTCACGATCGCGGCGTAGTCGGCGAAGTGGTGGGCGGTGTCGCGGTTCAGCCAGCCGCCGCCGTCTTCCAGGGCCTGCGGGAGGTCCCAGTGGAAGAGGGTGGGGAGCGGGGTGATGCCGGCGTCGAGGAGGGCGTCCACCAGGCGGTCGTAGAAGGCGAGTCCGGCGGGGTTCACGGGACCGCTGCCTGTGGGGAGCACACGGGGCCAGGCGATGGAGAAGCGGTAGCCGTCGAGTCCGAGGTTCTTCATCAGCGCGATGTCCTCGGGGTACCGGTGGTAGTGGTCGCAGGCCACCGCGCCCGTGTGGCCGTCGCGGACGGTGCCGGGGCGGGCCGCGAAGACGTCCCAGACGGAGGGCCCGCGGCCGTCCTCGGTCACCGCCCCCTCGATCTGGTAGGCGGCGGTGGCGGCGCCCCAGCGGAACCCCGTCGGCAGGTCGTAGCGGTCCGGCATGACTGCCTCCTGACGTGAACGTGAGGGGAACTCATGTTACTGACGCGACACCGAAACGCCAGGGGCAACCGGCCACCACGACAAGGGAAACCCGGCCGGAGGAGCGCGGCGCGCGCCCCGGCGGGAGTGGCCGGACGGGCCCCGACCGCCCGCGCGCCATCCCACCGGGCCCCGTCCGGTGGCCGACCGCCGGGGAGGGAGGTTGCATGGGGTGACCGGGCCCCAGCGATTCGGGAGGCTGCCGTGTACGAGATGTGGGCCGAGCACGACCCGGCGGTGTCACCGCCGGCCGTGGTGTGGCACGTGGTGACGAAGAACGACTCGTCGACGTCCCTGTGCGGACGTTTCCTCGAACCCGCCCAGCGCGTCGCGCCGGCCGCGGGCGGCGGGGAGTCGGCGGGCCCGGACCGCTACTGCGATCCATGCCTGATCACCGTTCGCGAGGCCATGGCCGCGGCGGCTCGGTGACCGACGCCGTCAGGTCGCCCCGGGTCCGTCCGACCGATCTTGGCGGGACGGGACCTGGGCGTCCGAGGGCGGCGACGGCAACGGCGACGGCGTGAACAGGAGCACCTGAGCGGGAGGTAGGGCGGTTCCGACCGTCCGGGCCGGTCAGTACGGCCCGGCCAGTGCGGCCACCCCCGGGAAGCGGGCGATCGCCTGGCCGGCGGTCGGCGGGTGGGCGCGCCGGGGTCGCAGTGCGCCGAGGGCCACCGCGGGCCTGGCCAGCCGGGCGGGTCTGGCGGCGAGGGAGAACACCTCGAAGTAGGCGGCCGAGACGGCGGGGTCGGTGAGGGCCGCGCCCAGCACCCGGCGGGTGTACCAGCGGGTGAACACGGCGGCGGGCCCGGCGGCGGTGGCGGGGTGGCTCGACAGCGCGTCCGGGAAGCCCTCGTCCTGGTCCTTGGCCATGTCCCAGGGCGTGTCGACGACCCTGGCGATCCGCCGCTGGATCAGTGCGCTCACCCCCGGGTGCAGGCCTTCGCTGTCGACGGCGGCGCGGATGGCGGCGGCGCACTGGGCGGCGACCGTCATGCCGTGCCCGTACACCGGGTTCAGCGCCGCCACCGCGTCGCCGGTGGCGGCGAACCCGGCCAGCGGGCCGCCCTCGTAGCATTCGTAGCGGCGCCGGCGGTTCAGTGTCCCGTGGCAGGTGCGGATCGGGCCGAGCGGGCGGGCGGCACGGGCGAGGTCGTGGACGACCGGGTGGTCCAGCGCCTTCAGGAAGTCGTGGAACTCGCGCTCGCCCCTGGCGGGTTCGCCGCCCCGGGTGCCGGAGAGCGTGACGATCCAGCGCCCGTCCTCGATCGGGATGATGGTGGCGCCCCGACCGGGCCGGCCACGCCCCGGGACGGGCACGATGCTCACCACCGGGAAGCCCTCGTTTCCGCCCGGCGTCTCGAACACCCGGGCGGCGTAGGCGAGTCCGGCGTCCACCGTCTCCTCGCACAGGCCCTTGACCCCCAGCGCGCGCAGCCACTCCGGGGCGCGGGAGCGGCGGCCGGTCGCGTCCACGACCAGGTCGGCCCGCAGGGTCTCCCGCGAGCCGTCCGGGTTCTCGATGTGGACCCCGACGATCCGGCCCGGGCCGCCCACCAGGCCGAGGACGGAGGTGCGTTCGCGGACCGTCACGTTCGCCTGCTCGCGCAGCCGCCGCCGCACGACGTGGTCGAGCAGGTGGCGGCTGCACGCGATCAGGTAGGCCGGCGAGTCGAAGCCCTGGAGCCAGCCCGGCCCGAGGCGCATCAGCAGGCCGGCGGGGATCGAGCGGTAGTGGGCGCCGGCGGCGAGCAGGGCGTCGAGCGTTCCGGGCAGGACCTCCTCGACGGCGTCCGCGCCGCCGCCGAGCAGGATGTGGCTGAACTCGCCCTGCGGCAGGCCCCGGCGCGGGCCGGGCAGGACGGGCAGGACGTCCTGTTCGAGAACGGTGACGGTCCGGGCGTGCGGCGCCAGGGCGGCGGCGGCCAGCGTGCCGGCCAGGCCGCCGCCGAGGACGAGGGCCGTGCTCACCCGGCGGCTCCGGTGGAGGCGAGGCCGTCCCGGCGGGTCGCGCGCATCCACACCGGGCCGGGGCGCAGCGTGGCGAGCGGCAGCTCGCGGACGGTCCGGCCGGGGACGTGCTCCAGCCGCCAGGCCCGCATGATCGTGGCGAGCAGCAGGACGGACTCGGTCATGCCGAACTGCTCGCCGACGCAGCGGCGCGGTCCCGCGCCGAAGCCGATGAACGGGCCGCGCTGCGGGTGGACGCCCACCCACCGCTCGGGGTCGAAGCGGTCGGGGTCGGGGAACAGGGCGGACTGGCGGTGCAGGAGGTAGGGGCTGTAGACGACCGTCGTGCCCTCGCGCAGGCGGTGCGCGCCGAGTTCGGTGTCGGTGGCCGTGACGCGGGTGAGCAGCCAGCCCGGGGAGTACAGCCGGACGGCCTCGCGGACGACCCGGGTGGTGAGCTCCAGCCCGTCCACGCTCGCCGACGTGCCGGCCGCCGGGGTGGCGTCGGTCTCGGCCGCGTCCACACCGAGCGCGTCCGCCTCGGGCGCGTTCACCCCGAGCACGGTCACCCCGGTCGCGTCCACGTGGGCCGCGTCCACCTCGGCCCGGACCCGATCGGCGATGTCCGGGTGCTGGGCGAGCAGGTGCAGGGCCCACACGGTGGAGTTGGCGATGGTGTCGAAGCCGGCGGCGAAGATCGTCATCACCTGGTCGGTGACCTCCGCGTTGGAGAGCGCCTGCCCGCCCGCGTCAGCGGCCACCAGCGTCGACACCAGGTCGCCCCGGTCCTCCGGATCCGCGCGGTAGGCGGTGACGACCTCGTCGACCAGGCGCACCAGCCGGCTGCGGGCGGCGTCGTAGCGGCGGTTGGCCGGCAGCGGGATCCGGTTGAGCCGGTGGGGCAGCAGCATGCGCCGGTAGGAGCCGCCGATCAGCAGCACGAAGTCGTCGACGGTCTCCTGGAGGCCGGTGAACGGCAGCCGGGTGAACAGGGTCGAGACCAGGCTGCGCCCGGCGGCCAGGCTCAACTCGGCGGTGATGTCGACCTCCTGCCCGTCGCTCCAGGACCCGGCCAGCCGCCGGGCCTCCCGGGCCATCACCTCCGTGTACCGCGCGATCCGGTCGGCGCGGAAGGCGGGCTGGACGTAGCGGCGCTGGCGGCGGTGGTCAGCGTGGGGGCAGGTCACCAGGCCGTTGCCGGCGAAGTCGCGGACCCGTTCGAACAGGAACCCGCCCTTGTCGAAGACCCGGTCCTCGCGCAGGACGTGCCGGGTCAGCTCCAGGTCGCAGACCACCACCGCGGAGACCGGCCCCAGTCTGATCTGGACGAGGCCGCCGTACCGGGGCAGGGAACGCAGGAACGCCAGCGGGTCGCGCAGGAACGGCACCAGGTGCCCGAGCAGCGGCAGGCCGCCGGGCGGACGGGGGATCATCGCGGTGACTCCGTATGGTAGCGGGCGGCCGTCGCCGTCCAGTGGATGAGCGCGCGGGTGAAGCGGACCAGTCCGAGGGCGAAGGCCCGCACCTCGCCGGGCGACGAAGGGTCGCGGGCGATGCCGTCCGCCAGGAACTCCAGCGTCGTCGACTCGGCCTCGCACAGCGCCCCGAGCCGGGCCGACGCCTCTTCGGGGGCCAGGCCCTCGTGGACGGTGAACGAGCGCAGCAGGTTCTTGCCGTTCCCGGCGGCGGACTCCCCCTCTGCGGAGTAGAGGTCGTTGACCCAGCAGACGACGTGGTTGAAGCGCATCAGCAGGTCCGCCACCCTCGGGTGCCGGAACACCTCGTCGGCGAGGTCCAGGCCGTGGGCGAGCTCGATCCAGCCCGCCGCGCACGACACGGCGCCGTCCTGGTCCCGTCGGCGGAGGTACTCGGGGACGGTCTGCACGGCGCCGGCCGGGGCGGCGGCCCCGAGGTCCTGGAAGGGGGTGTCACGGAAGGCGGTGTCGCGGAAGGCGGTGTCGCGGAAGGCGGTGTCGCGGAGCGGGGTCTCGTCGAGGTAGCCGAGCGAGGTGTCCAGGTACGCGCGGAAGTACGCCGCGTAGCGCGACCGCCACTGCGGCGGCGTCAGCTCGGCCGTCTCCCGCCACAGCACCGCGAACGCCTCGACGAGTGCGTCGCCGGGCGGCTCGATGCCATCCGAACCGCCGTCCGAAGCACCACCCAAGCCGCCACCCGAGCCGCCGCCCGGAACGCTACCCAGAACGCCGTCCGAACCGCCGCCCGAACCACCGCCCAGGACGTCCGTGAGTGCCCGGACGGTCCGCCGGGCCGCCGTGACGGGCCCGCCGATCCACTGGTCGTCGAAGCGGTCGTCGAGGATCCAGGTGAGCACCAGCCACTTCGCCGCCGCGACCAGCCGCGGACCCCGGGGAACGTCGCCCCACGCCTCCGCCACCAGGTCCAGGTGGCCCTGTGCCAGGAACCCTTGGACGTCACCGCCGAGCACGCCGCTCGCCACCAGCCACGCCCCGACGTCCCGGCGGAGGGCGTCGGCCTCGCCGTGCGGCGCCGGTCTGGCGACTCCCGCGAGGAGGTCCGGGCCTCCGGGGTGCTCGGCGGCGAGGCCGCACATGCCGCGGTACGGCGAAATGCCCATGCCCGTGCTCCCCCTCGCTCACCACCTCCGACCGGCCGGTCGGAGAAGGACCAGTCTGGCCAGCCACCGCGACTGTTCAAAGCGCAACCATCGCTTTTCCCCCGCACGAGTGATCGCGCCGTCACCACGTCGACACGGACCGTGACCAGTCCCACCCCCTCCCGACGCGCCCCACCCCTCGGCGGCCAGGCTCTCGCCGGGCGTCCGATAACCGGTTGGGACGTGGTGCCGGAGTGGCTACGGTGGCGGGATGGCGACTCAGGTGATTGTGCTGAACGGCGGTTCCAGCTCGGGCAAGTCCGGGATCGCCCGGTGCCTGCAGGCGGTGCTGCCGGAGCCCTGGCTGACGGTCGGGGTCGACACCCTGATCGAGGCGGCGCCCGCGTCCCTGCACGATACGGACGGGGGCATCGGCTTCGCGGCCGATGGCGGGGTGAGCGTCGGGGCTGCGTTCCGGGCCTTGGAGGCGGCGTGGATCGCGGGGGTCGCGGCCATGGCGGGGGCGGGCGCGCGGGTGATCGTCGACGAGGTCTTCCTCGGCCGGTCGGAGTCCCAACTCCGCTGGGAGAAGGCACTCGTGGGCCTGGACGTGCTGTGGGTCGGGGTCCGCTGCGAGGCGGCGGTGGCCACCGGCCGGGAGCTTGCCCGGGGGAACCGGATCCTGGGGATGGCCGCTTCGCAGGCGGAGCTGGTCCACCAGGGCGTGCGCTACGACCTGGAGGTGGACACCTCGCGCACCGAGTCGCTGGAGTGCGCGCGGAGGATTGCCGCCCACCTCGGGGGCGGCGCCGCCGGATCCGCCCCCGTGGGCGGGTGACCTGGGCCTGGGCCCAGGCCCAGGTCAGGCCCCTGGCCCTGACCGACGCGGAGTCGGCGTCGGTCAGGGCCAGGGGCACGGGCAGGGCTCAGGCCTGAGGTCAGGGGTTCTCCCGGTGCCGCCACCGCACCGGGTCGGCGGCGCTCGGCACCGACGCGTCGGCTCCCGGCGCTCCGGCCCCGGTCCGCGCCAGCGGCCGGTAGTCGGCGCACGACAGCACGAGCAACTCGTTGTCACCGGGCTGGAATTCGTAGTCCACCCGCTCCACGCGGCTCGTGATCCCGAGGACGTCCAGGTGTTGGCGCAACCCGTCCAGCTCCCCGTAGCGGACACCGGTGTCGTACACCATGACGGGGAAGAGCCGGACTTCGCGGCGGGCGATCCGGGCGAGTTCCAGGAGGGCCGCCAGGTGGAAGTCCCCGTCCAGCCGGTTGCCGTACGAGAAGAGCAGGTGCGAGCTGAGGACCAGGTCGAAGGAGTCGTCGGCGAACGGGAGTTCGGGCAGTGAGCCGGCGACGTAGCGGTCCGGGCGGGCGGCGATGTCGGCCTGGAAGTCGCGGGCGTTGGCGATCCACTGCCGGGTGAGGCGGTCGGGGTCGCCGTACCACGTCCAGACGAAGTCCGATGCCTCTCGGACCAGTTGGTCGCGCTTGTGCCGGGTCTCCCGTTCGACGAGGACGCCGAGGTCCTCCCGGTGGCGGGCGTACTCGCGGTCGACGGCCACCGCGTCGATGCCGCGCCGGCCGGCCTCGGCCGTGAAGCTGGCCGCGCCGCCCGGGCAGTCCAGGATGCGCCGGCCGGGGGCGAGGTCGCCGTCGGTGAGCGCGAACATCGCGCGGTACTCGTCGAAGCAGCGTGCGCTGACCAGCACGGTTCAGCCCCTCCCGATGTACGGCATGGTGGTGGGCAGGACGGTCAGGGACTGGACGTTGGTGTCCGGCGGCATCGAGGCCATCAGCAGGACGGCCTCGGTGAAGCGTTCCACCGGGATGGTCGCCTCGACCGCCATCGTGCCGTCCGCCTGCATGGCGGCGGGCTGCGGGCCGCCGTCGACCGGGGTGACGTTGCCGACGTCGATCTGGCCGACCGCGATGCCGTGCGCGCGGCCGTCCAGGGAGAGCACCTTGGTGAGGCCGAGGACGGCGTGCTTGGCGGCCGTGTAGGCGATGGAGTTGGGCCGCGGGACGTGGGCGGAGGGCGCGCCGTTGTTGATGATGCGCCCGCCCTGCGGGGACTGGGTGCTCATCACCCGGAAGGCCTCACGAGCGCAGAGGAAGCCCCCGGTGACGATGGTGTCCAGGACGCGGTTCCAGTCCTCGAACGGGGTCTCGGTGATGGGTCGGCGCGGGGCGGCGGCGCCGGCGTTGTTGAACAGCAGGTCGACCCGGCCGAAGCGGTCGCGGACGGCGTCGAACAGGGCCGCGACCTCCTCCGGTTGGCGGATGTCGGTCGGGACGGCCAGCACCCGGGCGGGGTCGACCTCCGCGAGGGCGATGGTCTCCTGGAGGGCGTCCTTGCGTCGCCCGGCCAGCGCGACGGACCAGCCTGCGCCCAGCAGGGCCAGGGACACGGCCCGGCCGAGCCCGCTGCCGCCGCCCGTGACGACGGCCGTCCGCCCGTGCGGCGCCTGTACGCTCCCGGTCACATGTCCTCCGTGTTCATCCAGATCCGCAGCATCCGCCGGGAGTTCGGCGCAGGCTCGTCCACGTAGGCCGAACGCCCGTGCAGGACCCGGCTGTTGCGGATGATCAGCAGGTCTCCGGCGGCCATCGGGAGGCCGAAGGCGATCTCGGGCCGGTAGAGCACCTCGTCGAGCACACCGAGCGCGTCCCACTGGCGGTCCGTCAGCGGCGGGCCGCCGCGGTCGGGGGACGAGCGGACGGTGCGGGTCTGGTAGTAGCAGGCGATGGTCCCGTCCTTCTGGGTGTAGAGGATCGGGGAGACCACGACCTGGGGCCCGGCCCGACCGGTCCGGTCGAAGGTCCAGTCCTCGGTGAGGGTGGCGAGGGCGTCCGGCCGCTCCCGCTTGATCAGGTCGTAGACGTGCCGCGCACTCGCCAGCTTGGTCAACCCTCCACCGTTGTAGGCGGGTTGGATGCAGAGCAGGACGAGCAGGTCGCAGGTGTCGCAGTGGAATCCGAGCTCGGTGTTGCCGTCGCCGTCCTGGTCGTGCAGCACCTGGGTGAGGTCGCCGCGCCCGTTCTGCGGGACGATCTCGCCGAAGTCCCGCAGCAGGAACGACAGGGCCGCCGCGACCTCCTCCTCCGGGGCGGTCGGATCCATCAGCCCGGTGACGTGGGCGACGCCGACGGAACGGGCACCGCCCTGGACGAGCGCGCGCAGCTTCGCCCGGACCGGCTCGGCCGCGCCCCACCGTCCGGCCCGCGCGTCCGCCCAGAGCAGTTGTCGCTCACCCTCGTCGAGCGGGAGCGACCACTGCTCCCGCCGCGCCTCCAACTCCTCGCTGCTCCAGCCGATTTCGGACACCGTGTCGTCGTACATGTGCGGAACCACTCCTCTCTACCGCTGGGCGGCGGCCGCCGCCACCGCCTTGGACCAGAGCGCCAGCGCCTCGTCGACCTGCCCGGCCGTGACGGTCAGGGCCGGGATCATCCTGACCACGTTCAGGTGGATACCGCAGATCAGCAGCAGCAGGCCGAGGTCAGCCGCCGCCTGCTGGGCGCGCTTGGCGGTGTCCGGGTCCGGAGAGCCGTCCGGGTGGCAGAACTCGTTGCCGATCATCAGCCCGAGGCCCCGGACGTCGGCGACGCCCGGCGCTCCGGCGGCGACCGCCCGCAGGCCGTCCAGCAGCCGCGATCCCTGTTCGGCGGCGTTGTCGACCAGCTGCTCGTCCCGGATGACGTCCAGCGTGGCCAGCGCGGCGGCGCAGGCCACCGGGTTGCCGCCGTAGGTGCCGCCCTGCGAGCCGGGCCGGGCCCGCCGCATCAGGTCGGTCGGCGCGGCGATCGCGGACAGCGGGAAGCCACTGGCCAGGCCCTTGGCCGTGATCAGGACGTCGGGCACCACGCCCTCGTGGTGCAGGTGGGCCCAGAACCGGCCGGTGCGGCCGAAGCCCGTCTGGATCTCGTCGACGACCAGCAGGATGCCGTGCCGGTCCGCGCGCTCGCGCAGCCCGGCGAGGAACCCGGCGGGCGCGGGCACGTAGCCTCCCTCGCCGAGCACCGGTTCGACGAACATCGCGGCGGTCTCGGAGGGGGCGCTGACGGTCGCGAGCACCTGGTCGAGTCCGCGCAGGGCGTGCTCCACGGCCTGCGCCTCGCTCAGCCCGAGGCTCAGACCGAGCCGGAAGGCGTCGGGGAACGGCGCCACCGCGACACCGGGCATCACCGGGCCGATGCCCGCGCGGAAGCGGCTGCCGGCCGTGGTGAGCGCGGCCGCGCCCATGGTGCGGCCGTGGAAGGAGCCCTCGAAGACGATCACGTTCTGCCGGCCGGTGGCGTGCCGGGCGAGCCGCAGCGCCGCCTCCACCGCCTCGGTGCCGGCGGTGGCGTAGAACAGCGAGTCCAGGCCTGGCGGCAGCACCTCGCCGAGCCGCTCGGTGAGGGTGAGCAGGGGGTCGTGCAGCACGGTGGTGTACTGGCCGTGGATCAGCCGGCCGGCCTGCTCGCGCACCGCCTCCACCACGCGCGGGTGGCAGTGGCCGGTGCTGGTCACCCCCACGCCGGAGGTGAAGTCGAGGTAGCGGCGGCCGTCGGCGTCGAAGAGGTGGAGTCCTTCGCCGCGGGTGGCGACGACGGGGGTGGCCTGCTTGAGCACCGGGGAGAGCTGGGACACGAGGTCCGCCTTCCATGGGTCTGGGGGTACGGGTCGGTGGGGGCGCGGCTCACGGGGCGCCGGCGCGGCGGACGGGTCGGTACGGCGGACGGGGGTCGGTCCTACGCACGGGAGTCAGTGCGGCGGACGGGAGTCAGTGCGGCGGTGCGACGGGCGGCAGGTAGCCGGCCTCGGCGGCCCGGGTGAGCGCGGCCGACCACCACTGCGAGGTGGGCTCGGCGAACCGGACGCCCAGCCGGTCCAGCACGGAGGTGGTGTACGCGCGGTCCACGAGGACGTTGCGCTCCTCCTGGAGGGACCACGCGGCGGCCAGCCCCGCCGCCGTCGGGTGGTCGCGTTCGGCCCGGGCGATCGCCGCCGCGAAGGCCTCGTCGTCGGTGAGCCGGACGGGGTGGCCGTGGCCGGCGAGCCAGCGGACGAGCTCGTCGTGCGGCGTCTCGTGCGGGCTCTCGACGTGGTAGGCGCCGGGCGCGGCGTACGGGTCCAGCGCGATCGCGGCGATCCCGGCGGCCACGGTGTCGACGTAGGAGAACGCGTAGGTGGTGCGCGGCCGACGCGGGGCGGCGCCGGCCAGCAGGTAGCCGCGGATCAGCTGGTAGATCCGGTTGTCGCCGATGTTGGCCTGGAAGGCGCCGGTCCGGCTGTGCGCCGCGATGTGGCCGCTGCGGTACAGGTAGGCGGCCCGCCCGGTGGCCGCCCAGGCGCGGACGGTCTGCTCGGCGGCGAACTTGGTCCGCTCGTACGGGGTGCGGAAGTGCTGGCCGATCCGCAGGTCGGCCTCGCTGAAGCGGCGGGGCGGGCCGTCCACGCCGCCCGCGACGGCGAGCGTGGAGACGTGGTGGACGCGGGCCGCCGGGGCGTGCTCGTCGATCCAGCCGAGCAGCCGCCGCACCGCGGTGTGGTTGGTCCGCTCCAGGTCGTCGGGCGAGGCCACCAGCCGGACGTCCGCGGCGGCGTGCACGACGAGCTGCGCGCCCCGGGCCCACGCCAGTCCGGCCGGGGACAGGCCCAGCCCCTCCCGGTCGATGTCCCCGGCGACGACCTGGATCCGGCCGTCGTCGGCGCCCGCGCCCAACCGCCGGACGGCGCCGGCGTCGTGCTCGGCCCGGACCAAGCAGGTGACGTGGGCGCCCCGCTGGACGAAGGCGTCGAGCAGGTGCCGCCCCAGGTAGCCGGTGGCGCCGGTGAGCAGTACCCGGGCGGGTTCGCGCACCGTGGTGCGGGCCGCCGGTACGGCGGGTGCCCGGGTGCCGGGGTGGAGCAGCTGGCCGGAGGTCGACAGCGGCGCCCGGACGGGACGGGTGGCGGTACCGGCACCGGTACCGGCCTCGGCGGCCACCGTCCCGGCGAACGCGGCGACGATCCGCTCGGCGGCTGGGTGCGGCAGACCGGGCCACCCGTACACCAGGTCGGCGACCAGCCGGTTCTCCACGATGCGGGCGGTGAGCCGCAGGTCGTACAGCGGGTCTCCGCCGGTGCAGCGGGCCACTCCGGCCTGCTCGTCCGCGACGGTCCAGTCCAGTGCGGGCTCGTCGGGCAGCCGGAAGGTGCCGAGGAAGTTGAACCCGACGGCGGAGCGGGTGCCGGGTGCGTCCATCGCCTGGACGGGGGCCTCGCGCAGGCGCTGCGCGGCCCCCTCGGGGCCGGCCGACGCCTCGACCACCAGCCGCTTGACGGCGGTGAACCAGCCGACGGTGTCCAGGAATTCGCCCGGATCGCCGGCGGTGTCCCGGCCGTGGGTCTCCACCTCGACGGGCAGCCGCGGGTGGCCGCTCCAGCCGGTCACGGCGTCGGCGAAGGCCGCCAGCAGGAAGGCCTCCAGGCCGGTCCCGCCGCCGTGGCGGCCGACCAGCCGAGCGGTGCCGTCCTCGTCGAGCGTCCAGCCGACGGCCGCCGGCTGCGCGCGGACCACGGACTCCGGCGCGGACTCCGGAGAAGGCGACGCCGGTGCCGGGGGCGGCGGCGCGGCAGCGGCCCACTGGTAGAAGTCGGGGGTCGGCGGCAGGTCGGCCGGCTTCTGGTCGAGCACCGCCCGGTAGGCGTGGGCGAGGTCGTCCAGCAGGATGCGCCACGACAGCCCGTCGACCACCAGGTGGTGCGCGATCAGGGCGAGCCGGTCGTCGGTGCCGGGCGGGCCGGTGAACAGGTGGGCGCGCAGCAGCCGGCCGGCCAACGGGTCCAGGCTGCGGTGGAGTTCGGTGCAGACCCCGGCGACGGTCTCGGCGATCGGGGCCGTCCCGCGCGGGATCCGGGAGAACGACAGCGGGTCGAGGTCGGCCACCGGCCGGGGTGCGTCGTAGCCCTCCGGCGAGACGGGCCGCCGCAGCGCCGGGTGGCGTTCCAGGACGGCCGCGAGCGCGGCCGAGAGCGCGGCCGGGTCGACGGCCGTCCGGCAGCGCAGCAGGACGGACTGGTTCCAGTGCCGCAGGTCGTCGACGGACCGCTGGAGGTACAGCCACCGCTGCGCGGGGGCGAGTTGACTCCCCCGGTCGCCGCTTCCGGTCCGCCCGGCCGGAGCGGAGGCCGGAACCGGTACGGCTGCGGCGGCTGCGGCCAGGCCGTGCGCGGTCGGGTGCCGGTAGAAGTCGTCGTAGTGGACGCGCAGGCCCGACCGGCGCAGGAAGGCGACGGTGCGCATGGCGAGGATGGAGTCCCCGCCGAGGTCCAGCACGTCGGTGTGCGGCCCGACCCCGGGCAGGCCCAGCGCGGCCGCCCAGAACCCGGCGATCGACCGGGCCAGCGCGTCCCCGTCCGAGGACGGCCCCGACTCCGCCCGGGCCTCGACCAGTTCGGCGACCAGCTCGGCCAGCCGATCCCGGTCGAGCTTGCCGTTCGGCCCGACCGGGAACTCCGGCAGGGTCAGGATCGGCTGCGGCACGGAGTAGCCGGGCAATCGGTCGCGCAGGTAGGAGCCGATCCCGGCCAGCCCGGCGCCGTCGGCCGACAACCGTACGGCGGCCAGGAGTTGGTTCCCCACGGCGGTCTCCCGGACCAGCACCGCGGACCGGGCGACGCCCGGGAAGTCGTCCATCGCCCGCTCGATCTCGGCGAGGTCGACCCGGTAGCCCCGGATCTTGACCTGGCGGTCCACCCGGCCGAGGAAGACCAGGCTCCCGTCCGCCCGGCGTCGACACAAGTCGCCCGTGCGGTACATGCGTTCACCGTCGTGGCGGACGAAGCCGCGCGCCGTCTCGGCGGGCCGGCCGAAGTAACCGGCACTGACGCCCCGGCCGCCGATCAGCAGCTCCCCCACCGCGCCGTCGGGCACCGGCCGCCCGTCGCCGTCCAGCAGGGCGAGCCGCACCTCGCCGATCCCGGTGCCGATCGGGACGGTCGGCTCCTCGGCCGGCAGCTGGCGGGCGGTGGCGGCGAGGAAGCAGGTGGCGCCGACGGTCGTCTCGGTCGGGCCGTAGTGGTTGACCAGCCGGGCGGTGACGCCGGTGTCGAGCAGGGCGGCCGCGAACGGGCGCGGCAGCGCCTCACCGCCGAGCAGCACGGTGTGCAGGGGCGGGGCGTCGCCGGGCCGACCCTCCAGCAGGACGGTCAGGTGCGAGGGGGTGGTCTTCAGCACGGACACCCCGGCGCGCCGCAGCGACGCCCAGAACGCCTCCGGGTCGCGCACCTCGCCGTCCGGCACCACGTGCACCGAACCGCCGACCGCGAGGGCCAGCAGCCAGGCGGTGTGGCCGAGGTCGGCGGCCAGCGTGGTGACGTGCGCGACGCACGGGGCGTCGGCCTCGGTGAAGCCCAGCCGGTCGGCCAGCGCCCGCGCGTAGTGCACCGCGTTGGCGTGGGTGACGGCCACCGCCTTGGGCTCGCCGCTCGACCCCGAGGTGAAGGACAGGTACGCGGGGTCCTCGGCCGCACCGAGCATCAGCTCCTCGGCCCCGCAGAGCATGAGGTCACCGGCCCCGCCGGGCATGAGGTCACCGGTCGTGGCGGGCACGCTGCCCGGCGCGTCGGGCAGGCCCTCGGGCCCGGCCAGCCGGTCGACGTCCACCACCTCGGCCGGATGGCCCTCCGGCCCGGGGAAGGCCGCCTCGGTGCTGAGCACCCGGCCGATCCGGACGGCCGCCAGCCTCCGGGCGAGGTCGGCCGCCGACCAGTCCGGGTCGGCCATCACCGCCGCCGCGCCCGAGCGCAGCACGCCGTACAGCAGCACCAGCATGCGGGCGTCCCGGGGCCCGAGCAGGGCGACCCGGTCGCCCGGGCCGGTGCCGGACGCGGCCAGCCGGGCCGCGATCCGGCCGGCCGCGGCGTCGAGGGTGCGGTAGTCGAGGGTGCGGTCGCCGTCGGTCAGGGCGGTCCGGTCCGGGTGCTCCCGGGCGAGCCGTAACAGGAACCCGGACAGCGACCGGGCGGACGACGCGGCCCGGTTGGACGGCGTGGACGGTGCGGACGGCGTGGACCGGACGTGCTGCGTCGCGAAGGTCACTCCGGCTCGCCTCCCGTCCGGGCCGCCCGCCCGGCGCGGACCGGCCCCGTCGCGTGCGGGTCCACGACCAGGGGGTCGCCCGCGAGGAACGCGTCCAGGCGCGGCCGGTCGGGCAGGCGTCCGGCCAGCTCCCAGGCCAGCATGCGGTGCAGGCCGTCGATGTGGATCAGTCCCTCCCGGACCAGCAGGTCCGTGTAGTCGGGGTGGTCGACCGCGCCGGTGCTCAGGTAGACCGGGGTGAACGGGGCCCACCGCAGCAGCCGGAGCTTGGCGGCGCAGACCGGGTTCGCGGCCGACCAGGCGGCCTCGTCGGAGCGGATGCGCTCGGCCGCCTCGGCCACCGTCAGGCCGGAGCGGGGCACGAGTTCGCGCGCGCCGCCCTCGCTCAGGTGCCAGGGCAGGACGACGCCGAGGACGTCCGAGCGCGAGAGCCGGATGCGCCACCAGCCGCCGGGGATCCGGCCGGCGCGTTCGACGTTCTCCTCGCCGTCCCGGTTGCTGTTCGCCTCGTGGGCGCGCTCCACCGGGTGGTCCCGCAGGTAGGCGTGGTGGACCTCGGCGTAGGCGACGGCGGTGACGATCTCCACGCGGTGCTCCTCAGACAGTTCCGATCATGCTGTTCCGGCCAGGGCGTTCCGGTCAGGCGGTTCCGATCGAACAGTTCCGTCAGGCGGTTCCGACGTACTCGGTGAAGTGCCGTTCCGCGAACAGCTCCGGCCACCGGCCCTCCGCCAGGCCGAGTTCACGGGCCCGGGCGAGCATCAGCCGCCAGTGCGGCTTCACCGGGCGCCAGCGCGCCCCCACCTGGCAGTAGGACGCGTCGATGAAGTACCGGGGCCTGCCCGGGCCGTCCGGCGCCGGTCTGCGGGTGTGGAACAGCGCCGAGTTGAGAAGCACCGTGGAGCCGGGCGGCAGCCGGTCGATGACCACCTCGCCGGGCAGTTCGGCGGTGCCGTGGTGGGCGTACGCCGTCTTCCCGACGGTACGCCGGTGCGAGCCGGGCAGGACGGCCAGGCTGCCGACCTTCTCGTCGAGGCCGCCGAGGTAGTGCAGCGCGTGGACCATCAGCAGCGACGGGTCGGCGCGGTCGTTGGGCTCGCAGTCGTGGTGCCAGGCCTTGCCGGGGATCCCCGGGGCCTGGCGGTCGCTGTGCAGGTGGTGGAAGACGAAGGACGGCCCCATCAGACCGGACAGCGCGCGTAACAGCGGTGGGTGGGTGAGGAGTTCGCCGTGGGCCGGCAGTTCCAGTTCCAGCACCGGGGGCGGGCCGTGCCGGGCGGGGTCGGTGCAGGCGGCGATCGAGCGGGCCCGTAGGCCCTCGTCCACCCAGCGGTCGACCTCGGGGGCCAGCCTGGCCCCGAGCGGCTCCGGCACCAGGCCGGGCAGGACCAGGTATCCGGATTCCAGGAACTGGCGGTGTTGCTCGGTGTCTAGGGCTTCACGCCCTCCGGAAGTCTGCGTCACCGAACCGGCCCCCTCCTTCCGGATGACGGGTCGCACAGTCGGGCACGGCGGATGGGACCTGAACGGGTTCTATGAAACGCACGGGATCATCCAGACCTCGGGTGGCGCCGGGTTCGTCCGTCGTCGCCACAGCTGACACACGTTCACCACGAAAGGGCACGAGTTGATCACGCAAGGTAGTCCGCTGAGGAGTATGAACCGTTGTTCGTGTCCACCACAAGACCATCGCCGACTCCTGGACATCTTCCCGCCACCGTGACGTTCAGCTCCAGCCACCGATCTACTCGTTCCCCACCCGAAACTCCGGACCCATTGAGCCCCGGTGATTCGCCGCTGGCACAGCGGATGCGGCACAGTGACGTCATGAGCGGCGACACCAGGAGTCACGAGAGCGCCGGGCGGGGCCCCGTGACCAGGCGCCGTCCGGTCCAGCAGCGCAGCCAGGAGCGGTACGGCCGGATCCTCGACGCCTGCGCCGGGCTGCTCGACGAGGTCGGCGCCACCGCGCTCACCACGAAGCAGGTCGCCCAGCGCGCCCAGGTGCCGATCGGCACCCTGTACCAGTTCTTCGCCGGCAAGGAGGACCTGCTGGCCGCCCTCGCCGGCCGCAACCTCGACCGCTACCTCCAGCGGCTCGACCACCGGCTGGCGACCGCCGCGCCCCTCGACGCGGCCGGGTTCACCGACCTCGCGGTGGAGGAGTTCGTCGCGATGAAGCGCGCGGTGCCCGGATTCGGCCAGCTCGACTTCGGCCTCGCCGACGCGACCGCCCCCGCCGGGCTGCGGGACGACCGGCACCTGCTCGACCCGGGCGTGGACAACAACACCGCCGTCGCGCTGCGCCTCCAGGCGCTCGGCGGCGAGGTGTTCGCCACCGGCGACCCGGCGGCGCTCACCCTCGCCCTGCGGGTCGCCCTGGAGGCCGCCGACGCGGTGCTCAAGCTGGCCTTCCGCGGCGATCCGCAGGGCGATCCGGCGCTGATCGCCGAGTGCAAGCGGCTGGTCCGCGCCTACCTCGCGGAGCAGCCGCCCGTTGGCTGAGACCGGTCCCCGCCCGCCCCTCGGGTCCCGCCCCGCCCCCGTGTCCCGCCCGCCCGCGCCGTTGCGAGCCCGTCGCCGCAGCAGCACAGTGGAAAGCGGAACGGCCGCGGAGGCGGCCGCCACGACCCGAGGAGCAGACCATGCACGCAGCGGTAGGTGACCAGCTCCACATCCACAGCAGGTCGGTGGGCATGACGGACCAGAAGGGAGAGATCGTCGAGGTGCGCGGCGTCGACGGCGAACCGCCGTACATGGTCCGCTTCGAGGACGGCCACGAAGGTCTGATCTACCCCGGCCCCGACTGCGCCATCGAGCACCGCCCGGCGGACCGCTGACCGACTCCCCCGCCGCCCCGCACCCCACCCGGGCGGGGTGGTGAGCAGCGGCGCGAGCCCGGCGAGCGTTCCGGGCAGCGGGGCCGTGGGGGCAGCCGGCCCATCCGGGTGGCCAGGTGGCTCAGCGCAGCGGGAACACCTCGAACGGCGCCGCGAACCGCACCCCGAGCCGGCCGCCCGCTCCCCGCCCGGCACCCTCCAGGAACTCGCGCGCGTCCGCCATCGCCCCGCCCAGCCCGCCCAGCCCGGCCAGGTACGCCTTGTGCTCCTCCAGCGAGGCCACGCCCAGGTCGAAGTGCTCGGTGGTGTCCACCGCGTGGCCCGACTCCGGCGAGGCCGCCGCCCACACCTGCCGGACGCCGTTCCACGGCTCGTGGCCCTCGGCCAGCAACTCCCGGAACACCCACCGGTTACCGGCGTCCCGAGCCGCGTCCAGGGCGGCCCGCCCGACCGCGATGTGGTCGGCCTGGTTGGGGGCGGTCCCGCCGTACGTCTCCCGGAAGTTGCTGGTGATCACGATGTCCGGCCGGTGCCGGCGCACCGCCCGGGCGATGTCGCGGCGCAGCGGCAGCCCGTACTCCACCATCCCGTCCGGGTACCCGAGGAACTCGACCACGTCGACGCCGACCACCCGCGCCGAGGCGATCTGTTCCGCCTCCCGCAGCGGCCCGCACTCCTCGGGGTCCATCGAGTCGATCCCGGCCTCGCCGCTGGTGACCATCACGTAGACGACCTTCTTGCCCTGCGACGTCCACCGTGCGACGGCCGCGGCGGCGCCGTACTCCATGTCGTCCGGGTGCGCGACGACGGCCAGCGCGGTCCGCCAGTCCTCGTCGACGGGCTGGTAGGGCTCGACGGCCTGCTCACTCATGGTGCTCGTCCCTCTCGGCTCGGCTCACAGTCGCCTGGTCCTACGGTCGTTCCGCAGGCGACTCTAGAAGACCCCCACACCCACACCCCGTCGGACACCCTCCCGGGCCGGCGGGGTTGCCCCTGACGCACGGGTCAGGGGTTAGCGTCCGGGCACCCGCGGTGGATCGGCCGCCGCGTCGGTTCCGGAGGAGTGCTGCGATGACGCTGCCCACGACGGCCCGGGTCGTCCGGTTGGTCACCGAGCCGGGCGGGTTGCCCGGGCCCGGGGACTTCGCGGTGGTGGAGGAGCCGTTGCCGGCGCCGGGGACGGGCGAGGTGGTCGTCCGCAATCGGGCCTTCCTGGTCTTCCCGGGCCTGCGCACGCTGATCGGGGGCGAGCTCACGGGGGCGCCGTTGCCGGCGATCGGGCCCGGGGACGCGCTGTACGGGCCGGCCCTCGGGGAGGTGCTGGCCGCTCCGGCGGGCGGGCCCCTTCGGCCGGGCGACCTGGTCACCCACCTGCGGGGGTGGCGGGACCTCGTGGTCGCGGACGCCGCAGGGTTCACTCCGGTCGACCCGGGGTTCCCGGACCCGGTGGCGCTGCTCTCCCCCGGCACGGCTGGCTACGGCGGGCTGACCCGCTGCGCCGGGGTGCGCCCGGGGGACGTGGTGCTGGTGACCGGCGCGGCGGGCGCGGTCGGCACGCTGGCCGGGCAGGTCGCCCGGCTGCTGGGCGCCTCCCGGGTGATCGGCACCACCGGCTCCCCCGCCAAGGCGAAGCGGCTCACCGCCGAACTCGGCTACGACGCGGTACTGGTGCGCGGCGAGCGGCCGTTCGCCGCGCAGCTGGCCGAGGCCGCGCCGGAGGGCGTCGACGTGCTGCTGGACCTGGTCGGCGGGGAGCAGCTGACGGCCGCCGTCGACGCGGCCCGGCCGGGGGCCCGGTTCGCCCTGGTCGGCGCGCTGTCCGGGCAGTTGGCGCCGGAGCGGCGGGGCGGCAGTTCGCCGGCTCTCGTGGACAGCTTCCGGGTGATCATGCTGGGCCTGACCCTGCGCGGCTTCACCGGCGTGGACCAACCGGACCTGGAGGCCGAGTGGCGGCAGCGGTTCGGCGGCTGGCTGCGCACCGGCGAGATCGTCTTCCCGTCGACGCGGGTGGCGGGCATCGACCAGGCGCCGCAGGCGTTGCGGAGGTTGTTCGACGGGGACACCTTCGGGGCGACGATCGTCGACCTCGCATAGCACCGAGGAGGAACGGCCATGCGGATCGGGGACGCGGCGGCAGCGGCGGGCACCACGCCCAGGGCACTGCGCTTCTACGAGCAGCGGGGGCTGCTGCCGCCGCCGGCCCGGTCCGCCTCGGGCCAGCGCGAGTACGGGCCGATCGAGGTCGCCCGGGTGCGGGCGATCCGCCGGCTGCTGGCCGTCGGGCTGACCGTCGACGACCTGGCCAGCCGCCCGCACCGCCTGGACCTGCTCACCGAGGAGCCGCCGCGCCGCTGCTCGGACTCCCCCGGCCTGGAGACCTTCGCCCCCGTGGTCACCGCCCGGCTCGCCGCCCTGGACGCCGAGATCGCCCGGCTGACCGCCCTGCGCGAGCGCCTCGCCCGGCACGTCGCCGCCGGGGGCTCGGACCTGCCGGGCTGACCCGGTCCACCGTCCGGAACGCGGCTCGCCCGGAACGCCGCGACGGGGCAGGCGCGGCGTTCCGGGCGAGGTCTGCGGGGGGAGCTAGCTGGCGTCCGGGGCGAGTCGGCCGTCGAGGGGCTCGGGGCGGGGCTCGGGGCGGGGCTCCGGGGCGGGCCAGCCGATCCGGGTGGCGCAGAGCGAGACGACCGCGGCGGAGACGGCGACGGCGGCCATGCCCCACACCAGGCTGGTGGCGTCGGCGATGAAGCCGATCACGGCGGGCCCGGCGAGCAGCCCGGTGGTGCCCATCGCGGCGACCAGGGAGAGCGCGTCCGAGCCCTGGCGGGCCGCGGCGACGTAGACGCACGGGGTGACCGCCGCGACGCCGAGGCCGACGCAGGCGAAGCCGATCAGGGTCGGCACGACGCCGCCGACGAGCAGCGCGAGGGCCAGTCCGGCGCCGGCCAGCAGGCTGCCGGTCCGCACGATCCGGCCGTCGCCGAAGCGGGTGCGCCAGCCGTCCGCGAAGATCCGGGCGAGCACCATCATCACCGAGACGACGGCGATGCCCAGCGGGGCGAGCCCGGCACCGGCGTTCACGACGTCCTTGAGGTAGAGCGCGGACCAGTCGTTCATGGCGCCCTCGGTGACGGTGCCGAACACCATCGCCAGGCCCATCCAGAGGGTCGCCGCGGCCGGGAGGACGAAGCGGCGGCGGTCCTTCTTCGCGGCCGGTGCCTGCTCCTGGTCCGACCCGTCCTGCGCCGCGGCCGGCGCGTCGTCCGTGAGCAGTCCGGGCCGGGCGGCCACGACCAGCACCGCGAGCAGCGCGGCGGCGACCCCGAAGTGCACGGCGAGCGTGCCGGTGAAGGCGGTGACGCCGGAGGCGAGCAGCGCGGCGAGCAGCGAGCCGGCGCTGAAGGTGGCGTGCAGGCGGGACATGGTGGTCCGCGCGTAGCGGGCCTCCAGCGCCGCGCCCTGGGCGTTCATCGCGACGTTCAGGCAGCCCACGGCGACGCCGTCGCAGAACAGCACCAGCAGGGTGAGCGGGTAGTCGGGCACCACGGACAGGGCGACCAGGACGACGCCGAGGGCGAGCGCGGAGAGCACGGACAGCAGGCGGGAGCCGAACCGCCGCATCAGCACCGCGACCAGCGGGAAGGACACCGCGGCGCCGACCCCGCAGGTCATCAGCAGCAGGCCGATCTGGGCCTCGCCGAGGTCGAGCCTGGTCTTCAGCGCGGGGATCCGGGAGACCCAGGTCGCGTACTGGAATCCGAGCAGGAAGAACAGTGCGGCGATGGCCAGTTGGGACCGGCGGAAGTCGTCGCGAACGGGGGACATGTGCATCAGCCCACTTCGGCTCTGGGTGGGAACCCGGGGGACGGGTCGGTGGAGGAGGTCAACGCCTGGACGGCGGCCGGGACGGCGGCCGGGGCCTGGACGGCGACAGAAGCAGCGGCCGGGCCCAGCGGCATCGCCATGTAGAGCGCCTCGGGGCCGTAGCTCCCGGGCAGTCCGATCTCGGGGCGGGCGCGGTAGCCCAGTGGGGCCCACACCACCTGCGAGCCGCGGACGGCGACCAGGGACATGGTGCGGTAGCCGCGGGCCCGGGCGGTCTCCTCCAGGCCGCGCAGCATCCGGTGGGCCAGGCCGCGGCCGCGCAGCTCCTCGGCGACGACCAGGTCGTGGAGGTGCATGTTGGTCGCGCGGACCCCGCCGGCCTCGGCCCGGCTGAGGTCCGGGCACCGGAACAGCGGGTAGGGCAGGGCCAGCAGGTAGCCGCCGAGGCCGTCGGCGTGCTCCAGGACGAAGCAGGTGTCGGGCGAGGCGCGGTGGCGGGAGCGCAGCGCCTCGCGGCCTTCGGACAGGCCGCTGGCGGCGTAGGCGCGCTCCTCCAGCGCGACGACGCCGTCCCAGTCGTCCTCCTGGAGCAGCCGGATGCGGAGGTCGGTCATCTGCCGGTGTCTCCGTCCGGGCCGCCGGTCCCGCCGATGCAGGTGTAGGGCAGCGGCTCGAAGCCGTTGAACCCCTGGGTGGTGTAGGCGGTGGCGTAGGCGCCGCAGGAAAGGATCCAGACCGGTTCGCCGGAGGCGATCGCGCGCGGGACGCGGACCAGGCCGTCCTCCTGGGCGTACGCGTCGTCGCTGTCGCAGGTCGGGCCGGCGACGACGGCGTTGACGAACTGGCCGCCGGGGTGGGTGGGGAATTCGAGCCGGTACTGGAGCTCGTCCATCTCGTACAGGCCGTTGAACTTGCCGCAGCTCAGGAAGAGCCAGTCCTCGCGGGTGCCGTCGAGCTGGTGCCGGGAGGAGAGCCGGGCGACGTGGGCGCGGATGGCGCCGTGGTCGGCGACCAGGTGCCGGCCGGGCTCCAGCAGGAACTCCAGCGGCGCGGCGTTGACGGTGCGCAGCCGGTCCATGCCCTCGCGGATGACCGCGAACATCTTGTCCAGCGGCGGGTCGAGCGGGCGGCCGTGCCGGTCCAGGACGCCGAGGGCGGGCAGGCCGCCGCCGAGGTTGATCCGCTGCGGGGTGATGCCGCGCCAGTTGAGCGCCTCCAGGACGGCGGCGAGCGAGTCCACGGCGGCGCCCCAGGCTTCGGCGGTCATCTGCTGGGACCCGACGTGCACGGAGAGTCCGGACGGGGTGAGGCCGGCCGAGCGGGCGGCGTCCAGGACGCGCAGGGCGTCCTCGGGCGAGCAGCCGAACTTGCGGCTCAGGCCCCACAGGGCGCCGTCGCCCGAGGTGGCGACCCGGCAGAACACCCGGGAGCCGGGGGCATGTTCGGCGATGGCGGCGACGTCCTCCAGGCTGTCGGTGGCGAAGTCGCGCACGCCCAGTCGGTAGGCCTCGGCGATGTTGCGGTCGGACTTGATGGTGTTGCCGTAGTGGATGCGGTCGGGGCTCACCCCGGTGCGCAGGGCCTGGGCGATCTCCTGGGGGCTGGCCGCGTCGAAGCCGGAGCCGAGGGCGGCGAGGCGCCCGAGCACCTCGTCCACCGGGCAGGCCTTCATGGCGAACCGGACGGCGACGTCGGGCAGTTCGCCGATCAGGTCGGTGTACTGGCGCTCGATGCCGTCGAGGTCGTAGATGATCCGGTCGTCGGTGGCGGCGGCGAGGGCGGCGCGGATCGCCGTCCGGTCGTGCGCGGCCGGGTCGGGCGCGACGCCGGTGTGGGCGGTGGTGTGGTGCGCCGGGGCGCGGTGGGCGATGGTCTGACGTATCACGAATGGCTCCCGGTGCGGCTACCGCGGCAGCCGGTCGGCGGGCGTGGCCTTGCTCGCCCGCATGAGCGGGCCCCACGCGTCGATCAGCAGCGCGAAGTCCTCGATGTCCGCCTGCGCTTCGTCGAGCAGACGCGCCCGCTGGGGCGCCAGGTGGTCGGCGAACTCGGCGTACTTCCCGCCGAGTCGCCGGTAGCAGTGGTCCAGCGCATCGAGCCGTCGGTGGTTCTCCGCGCGGTCCGTCGCGGCGCTGCGGCGGGCGGAGTCGGCGATGACGTCGGCGCGGATGTGGTTCGCCTCGTCGAGGAGGGCCCCGCCGGCCGCCTCCATCTCGGAGTAGACCGGGTACAGGTAGAGCATGGAGAGCAGGAACTTGGCGTAGCGCAGCTGGTAGGCGGTGAAGCCCGCGCCGGTACGCCGTTCCGGGGTGTAGTAGTTGACGATGTGCCGGTTGTGGACGACGCCGGGCAGGGTGGCATCGCGGACGAGGTGCAGCAGGAAGTAGTCGCTGCCGATGGTGGCGGTGGCGGGCGGCAACGGGACGCGGTCGTAGACCTCGTGGTCGAGGGCGACGTTGCACATGTCGATCCGCCAGATGTCGGGCAGGTCGAGCACGGCGCGGTCGTGGCGGAACGGGTCGGTGCCGCCGCCGGTGAAGGAGTCGGCGACGAGTTCGCGGCGTTCCTGCTCGCTCGCGCCGGTGGGCGCCCAGAGCGCGACGACCTGGTGGTAGGCGTCCGGGTCGAGTTCGCGGATCTCGCCGATGTCGACGGAGAGTTCACCGACGAAGGAGCCGCCGACCAGGGCGACGGGCTTGTCGGTGTGCACCGGGTCGAGGGTGACCTCGGTGACGGCGGCGGCCGCGTCGGCCGCCTTGAGGCCGAGCGTGGCGAGCTCGTGCTCGATCGGGAACACCGGTTCGCCGTCGAGCAGTTGGTACGCGCTGTCGGAGTCGCGGCGGTGCACGGAGGCGCAGCCGAGCGCGCCGGCGAGCAGGAACGCCCGGTTGGTGCAGGCGCCGTAGGAGACGGCGTCGGGGAGCATCAGGTCGAGCAGCTGGTCGCCGAGCGGCCCGTCCGGGCCGGCGGCGCCGGAGCGCTCGATCACGTCGCGCAGGAAGCCGCGTTGGGCGGCCTCGTCGAGGTGGTGGACGACCACCTCCCCGGCCCCGAACGCGGTGCCGGAAGCGGCACCGGACCCGACGGCGGGCAGCGCGGCGACGGCCTCGGCGTGCCGCCGGTAGGTGGCCGGGTCGGCGGAGTCCAGGATCAGCAGGTGCACCCGGACGCCGAACCGCCGTGCGGCGTAGGCGGCTTCGGCGCCGATCGCGGCGATGGTGGCCGCGCACTCGCGGTTGGTGGGCAGGGTCAGGCAGACGGCGCGCATGCCGGCTCCCCCGCGGACTCGGCGGGCTGCTGCGGGGCGGGCCGGTCGCCCGTGGAATCCGGGTCGTGCCAGGAGCGCAGTCCGAGCAGCCGCTCACCGAGTTCGGTGAGTTCGGCGGGCCCGTAGCGCAGCGACTCATGGCGGGTTGCGTCGCCGACCAGGGTGCGGTTCCAGTCCGGGGTGGCGAGGGTGCGCCAGGATTCCACCCGGGAGCGGCGCATCTGCGCGGCCTCCTCCAGCGCGGGCATCATCGACAGGTACTGCACGGCGCGGACGCCGTTCTCGGAGGTGTTGCGGGCGACGCCGTGGGCGAGCAGGCCGTTCCAGATCAGCAGGTCACCGGCCTTCAACTCGGGCCGCACCACCGGGAACTCGGTGCGGTCGACGTCCGGGCGGATCGGGTCGCGGTCGGCGGCCTGGGCGGCCTGCCACTCGTTGAAGCGGCGGAACAGCTCCGGGTCGCACTGGAAGCCGCCGTGGTCGGGCCGGGTGTCGTCGAGCGCGATGATGCCCTGGACGCGCTGGGGCAGCATGCCCTGGGTGGTGTCGACGTCCCAGTGCAGTTCGATGTCGAAGCCCCGGTCGGTGGGCTCGATCAGCGCGCGGTCGCGGTTGCGGATGTTCGGTGGGTTGAGGTTGAGCCGGTCGAGGGTGACCCAGAGCTCCTCGCA
Source organism: Kitasatospora sp. NPDC088779 (assembly GCF_040685395.1). Taxonomy (NCBI): domain Bacteria; kingdom Bacillati; phylum Actinomycetota; class Actinomycetes; order Kitasatosporales; family Streptomycetaceae; genus Kitasatospora; species Kitasatospora sp. NPDC088779. The sequence continues at coordinate 36,376 of NZ_JBFBHW010000039.1, forward strand.
GTCCCAGACGTCGACGAAGGCGTCGTAGACCCTCCGGGCCTGTCTGCTGTCCCAGATCAGCTGGTGGTGGTAGGCCTCGACGAAGCCGTAGATGTGCAGTTCCCGGTCGAGTTCGTCGCGGTAGTCGCGTTCGCGGTACCAGTCCTCGGGGCGGTCGGGCGAGAGGCCCTGGAAGTCCCAGGCGAAGTCGAGCAGGCGCCGTGCGGCCTCGGCCGGGATGGCCTCCTTGACCACGATGTAGCCGTAGGTCTGCCAGAACGCGAAGTCCTCCTCGGAGAGCACCCGCAGTGGGCGCTCCTTGCGGACCTCGCGCAGCGCCGTGCGCGCGAGGTAGCTCTCCCCGTCCTCGCTGAAGTAGGGGCGCGCCGAGGCGGCTCGGTGCAGATATCCGTCAGGGCTCGGCATGGGCAGTCACTCCATGGTTCGTAGTCAACGCAGCGCTTCCTGGACGCACAGTGCGGGCACGGCGAGCCGACGGCCCGTCACCGGCCGTGCGTGGAATTCAGCCCGTGGACCGCATGCCGTCCGCATACGCTCCGCCTCGCCCGGGCCCCGACCGTGCAAGGTTCCGCCACGTCAGGGGGCCAACTCGTCCGTCCGGCACGGCCTCTCACCCTGCCTCAGCCCCGGCCGAACCGCGCCCCTCATACGTTGGACTAGACCAACTAATGGTGTCAACCCTCGACGGCTGGTTACCAATAGGGAAATCCGCGCAGTTCAGATGACCCCTCGGGGTTCGCTTTATGTTTCGGAGAGTGACATAAGCCGGAGTATGTTTCGGGAATTGACATACCCGGACGTGAACCGAAACGAGTTCCCCAGCGTTGCGCCCCGCCCTTCGCGCCGTACGTTGGGCCTATGGCACACCGCCCCGCCGCCACCCGGCTCACCCCGCCCGGCTGGCTGACCGCGAGCCTGCGCCCCAAGGCCGCGCCGGTCCCCTGGGCCGCCGCCGCCCGGGCCTCGGTGGCGCTGGCCGCGCCGCTCGCGGTCGGCACGGCCACCGACCGGCCCGGGTACGGCGCGCTGGTGTCGATGGGTGCGCTGTCCGGGGTCATCGGGGACACCGCGGACGCCTACCGGATGCGGGTGTTCAACATCGCCGTGCCGCAGCTCTTCGGCGCCCTCGGGATCCTGCTCGGCACCCTGGTGTACGGTGCGGGCTGGACGGCCGTCGCCGTACTGACCACCGTCGCCCTGGTCTCCGGCATGATCTCCTCGATCGGCGCGGTCGCCTCGGTGTCCGGACTGCTCCTGCTGCTCAACGCGGTGGTCGGTGCCGGGCTGCCGCTGCCCTCCCCCTGGTGGCTGCCGCCCGGACTGCTGCTGCTCGGCGGCCTGTTGGTGCTCGGCCTCACCCTGCTCGCCTGGCCGCTGCGCGGCGGCGCGCCGGAGCGCTTCGCCGTGGCCGGCACCTACCGGTCGGTCGCCGACTTCCTGGAGGCCGCCGGCACCCCCGGAGCCGACGACGCGCGGCAGGCGCTCACCCAGTCGCTGAACCAGTCCTACGATCTGCTGCTCGCCCGGCGGGCCCGCCGGCACGGCCGCTCCCCCACCCTGGTCCGGCTGCTCGCCCAGCTCAACGCTGCCATCCCGGTGGTGGAGGCCGCCTCGGCGGCACAGCTGCGCCCGCGCGAGTACGGTCCGCTGCCACCCGCCTACCCGGCGGCGGTGCGCGAGCTGGCCGCGGCCGTCGAGCGGGGCCGCGTCGGGTCGACCCCGCCGCCCGGACTGCCCGATCCGGCCGGACCGTCCACCCGCGCCCTGGTTGCCGCGATCGGCCACGCCCGGGCCGTCGCGCACGAGCCCGCACCCGACCCGTACGCCGGCGACGACCCGCTCGGCCGGCCCGCCGCACTGCAGGTCCGCGCCCGCCGGGCCGCCCACGCGCTGCTGCTGTCCCGGGCGTCCTGGCGGTACGGGCTGCGGCTGGCGCTGTGCATCGGCCTCGCCCAGATCCTGGTGTCGGTGATCGCGGTGCCCCGCTCGTACTGGGTGTCGCTGACCGTCACCTTCGTGCTGAAGCCCGACTTCGGCTCGGTGTTCTCCCGGGCGGTGCTGCGCGCGCTCGGCACCGCCGCCGGGCTGCTGATCGCCATTCCGGTGCTGGCCGAGGTGCCGCACGGCTGGTGGGACGTGCCGGTGATGGCGGCGCTGGCAACCCTGATCCCGGTGCTGTCGGCGAAGGGGTACGCGTTCCAGACCGCGGCGATCACCCCGGTGATCCTGCTGCTCTCCGACCTGCTCAACCACCGGGGCTTCCACCTGGTGCTGCCCCGGCTGTACGACTCGCTGATCGGCTGCGGCATCGCGCTGCTGACCGGCTACCTGCTGTGGCCGGATTCCTGGCACACCCGGATCGGGGAGCGGCTGGCCGACGCCGTCGCGGACACCGCCGCGTACGTCTCGCTGGCCTTCACCACCGCGCCCGGGGCCGACCAGCCGGCCCGCGCCCGGTACCGGCGGCGGCTCTACCGGGACCTGTCCGCCGTGCGCAGCGAGTTCCAGCGGGCGCTCACCGAACCGCCACCGGTCGGGGCCCGGGCCGAGGCCTGGTGGCCGCTGGTGATCGCGGTCGAGCGGATCGTGGACACCACGACCGCCACCCGGGTCCGGGTCGAGCACGGCGCTCCGGCGCCGTCCCCGGCCGAGGTCGGCGCCGTCGTCCGGGAGCTGGGCGACCTGGCCGGGGCGCTGCGCGGCGGCGGGCCGCTGCCCGAGGCCGGGCCGGACGCCCTCCCGCCCGACTGCGCGCTGGGCCGGCTGCACCGCGAGGTGCAGGCGGCGCGGGCGGTGGTGCCCGTCTGAGGGCCGGGCCGGCCGGGGGCCGGGTCAGTCCTGGAGCGCCCGCCCTGGCGTCCGCCCCGCGAAGGCCCGGTCAGTCCTGGATCCGCCGCCAGGGCCGGTCCGCCTCCAGTTCGAAGGCCAGCTCCAGCAGCAGCCGCTCCTGCCCGTGCGCGGCCGAGATGTGCACACCGATCGGCAGGCCGCTCGGCGCGGCGCCGGTGGGCAGGGCGATGCCGGGGCCGCCGGTCACGTTGTTGACCGGGGTGAAGGCCACGTAGCGCTGGAGGCGCTCGATCAGCTCGTCGAAGGCCACGTTCGGGCTGAGGTGGCCGATCGGCGGGGCGGCGTGCGCGAGGACCGGCGAGAGGATCACGTCGTGGGTGCGGAAGAGGCCCGCGTACGCGGCTTCGGCGCCGCGCAGTCGGCGCAGCACGGCCGGGGTGTGCAGGAACTCCCGCTGGTAGAGCCTGCGCAGCCCGGTGGTCAGGCCGTCGAGCCGGTTGATCCGGAAGCTGCGGTCCAGCATCAGCCGGCCGCTGACCGCGATGGCGAAGGCGATGTAGCCCCAGTAGAGGACGAAGTCGCGGGAGAACTCCTCGCCGAACGGCAGGGTGGTCTCCTCGACGTGGTGGCCCAGTGCCTCCAGCCGGGCGGCGGTCTGCTCGACGGCGGTGCGGGTGGGTCCGTCGGTGGTGGCGAGCGGCGAGTCCACGACCAGTCCGATCCGCAGCCGGCGCTGCCCCGGGCCTTCGACCAGGCCGAGCAGGGGCAGCGCGGGGTTGCGGTGGTGGCGCTCGGCGGCGGCGTAGAAGGCGGCGGTGTCGCGGACGGAGCGGGTGAGCACGCCGTCGGTGACGAGGTCGATCGGCAGCTTGCCGCCCTGGGCGTTGGTGACCAGGCGGCCCCGGGTGGGCTTGAGTCCGACCAGTCCGCAGCAGGCGGCCGGGATCCGGATCGATCCGCCGCCGTCGTTGGCGTGCGCGATCGGCACCACTCCGGCGGCGACCAGCGCGGCCGAGCCGCCGGAGGAGGCGCCGGCCGAGTGCGAGGGCTTCCACGGGTTGCGCACCGGCTGGGCGGTGGCGAACTCGGTGGAGGCGTTGAGGCCGAACTCGGGCAGCCGGGTCTTGCCGAGGACGGCCAGGCCGGTGGCGAGGAACTGGTCGGTGAAGCGGGAGTTGCGCCGGGCCGGGCGGGCCTGGAAGGCCTCGCTGCCCATACCGGTCGGCAGGCCGCGCAGGTCGACGTTGTCCTTGAGGAAGGTGGGGACGCCGTACAGCGGGCCGTCGGTGCCGTCCGGGCCGAGCCGGGGCCGGTCGTAGGACGGGTGGGCGACGGGGGTGAGCGTCCGGTCGACCCGGGCGGCGCGGGCGGCGGCGGCCGCGGCCAGTTCGGCGGGGGCCACCTCGCCGGCGCGGACGAGGGCGGCCAGGGCCACGGCGTCGTGCGCGCCGAGGGCGTCGTCGGTGAACCCGTGGGCCCGCTCGTCGGTCATCCGAACTCCCCAATCCCTACTGACCGGTAGTCGCGCAAGAGTTCGCAGTGTAGGCGCGGGGCCGCGCCGAGGGATACCCCACCCCCGGCTCCCGCCGCCGAACCCTGACGGCGCACGGGCGTTCGGCATGCGCCCCCGTGTTCACCCCACCCGCCGGTCGGAGATCGTTTCGCCGACGGCCCCGGGGAAAGGCCGGATCACGAACCGATCCGGTCCACCCCCCACCCCAAGGTGACGCCCGTGCCCACCCAGTACACCTCGGCCACCGCTCCTGGCGCCCTCCCCCTGCTCGGCCACGCCCCCGCCTTCGTCCGCCGGCCGCTGGAGTTCGTCGCCGGCCTGCCCACCCACGGCGACCTCGTCCGGCTGCGGCTCGGCCCGCTGGACGCGTACGTCGCCTGCCACCCCGAGCTGGTCCGCCAACTGCTCACCGAGGACCGCACCTACGACAAGGGCGGGCTCGTCCTCGACAAGGCCCGCGAGGTCTTCGGTGACGGCCTGGCCACCTGCCCGGCCGCGGCGCACCGGCGCCAACGCCGCATGCTGCAACCCGCGTTCCACCGCGACCGACTGCCCGGCTACGCCGCGATGATGGCCGAGGAGATCGCCGGCACCACCGCCTCCTGGAGCGACGGCGACGTGGTCGACGTCCCCGCCGCGATGTACCGCCTCACCACCGCGGTGACCGCCCGCTGCCTGTTCGCCGCCCACGAGCGGGCCGGCGCGCTGCCCGTCCACGACAGCATGGACGTCATCACCCGCGGCGTCGGCCGGCGCGTCATGATGCCGCTGCCCGGCGCCGACCGCATCCCCACCCCGGGCAACCGCCGCTTCCGCCGCGCCCGGCAGGACCTGAAGGAGGTCACCCGGCGGCTGATCGCCGACTACCGCGCCGCCGGCACCGACCACGACGACCTGCTGTCCATGCTGCTCAGCGCCCGCGACGAGGACGGGCGGGGGCTCACCGACGCCGAGATCCACGACCAGGTGGTCACCTTCCTGCTCGCCGGCATGGAGACCACCGCCGCCACCCTCTCCTGGGCCTGGACCCTGCTCGCCGCCCACCCGGCCATCCGCGACCGCCTGCACGCCGAGCTGGACACCGTGCTCGACGGCCGCCCCGCCCGCCACGAGGACCTGCCCGCCCTGCCGCTCACCGCCCGGGTGGTCACCGAGACGCTGCGGCTCTACCCGCCGGTGTGGATCCTCAGCCGCGTCGTCGCCGCCGACGCCGAACTCGGCGGCCACCGCGTCCCGGCCGGCGCGACCATCCTGTTCAGCCCGTACCTGCTGCACCGCCGCGCCGACGTCTTCGCCTGCCCCGCCCGCTTCGACCCCGACCGCTGGCTCACCAACACCCGCCCCTCCCCCGGCACCTACGCCCCCTTCGGCCTCGGCCCCCGCCGCTGCATCGGCGACGTGTTCGGCACCACCGAGGCCGCCCTCGCCATCGCCACCATCGCGGCCCGCTGGACCGTCACCCCCACCCCCGGCCGCCCGGTCCGCCCGACCCGCAGCTCCTCGCTGTCCCCCCGCCCCTTCACGGCCACCCTCGCCCGCCGGCCGTGGTGACCGGGGCTCCCGCCCCGCGCGGGCGGCGGACGGGAGCCTTGCCCGACGATGCGTCACATGGTGCGCGGCGGGCGGGGGACGCCCTGCCAGCGGTAGAGCATGGAGTCCCACGTGTAGGTGTAGGCGAAGGTGACGTCGAAGCTGGTGGTCCGCTCCAGGTGCGGCTGGCCGGGGGTCTCCGGGTCGAGCCAGGTGGTCGCGCCGTAGACGGACGCCCGCGGGTACACGCAGATCGTCCAGCGGAACCAGCCCGAGGAGAGCTGGACGTCCTGGGACGGCACGTTGCCGCCCGGCGTGCCGAAGCTCCAGGCGTACGTGCCGGCGTCCAGGAACAGCCGCCGCTCGACGCATTGCTGCGCCGGCGTCACCGGGGCCGGCAGCGGCACCAACTGCCCGTAGCCCTGGAGGAATTCACGTTCGGTCGCGGCGGATGCCGTACCGGCCGTCGGCCCGGCCACCAGGGCGAGCAGGACGGCCGTCAGGGCCGGGATCCAGGAGAGTCTGCGCAGCATGCGTTCCTCCGGCCGGACGGCGGTCCGGCGAGCGTGGACGGAAGTGGTCTACGCCAATTTTGCCGGGCCGGGTGCGGCCGTTCCCATCCCAGACCTCTGGGGTGGCCGCCGGGTCAGTCTTCGCTGCGCCGGTCGGCCGCCAGGGTGGTGAGCAGCCGCTCGATGGCCTCCAACCGTCGGTGCAGGTCCTCGACGTCGCCGCGGGTGGCGCTCTGCTCGGCGGGCTTGAGGCTGATCACCAGCTGGCCGTCGGGCTCCAGCCGCCCGACCGCGACGTCGCGGATGGTGTCGCCGTTCTGGACGCGGACGGCGTGCTCGATCTCGGACGCGCGCAGCGCCAGCCCGCGCAGCGCGCCCGGGACGAGCTTGCCGTCGCGCACCACGGTGGTCGGGGTGCCCTCCAACAGCCGGGCGGCACGCGGGTCGTGGGCCAGCCAGCGGGTGACGGCGGCGTTCACCGCGATCAGGGTGACCGCGCCGATGGCGCCGCCGAGCAGGCTGTTGTCATTGCCGATGATCGCGTTCTGCACCACGTTGGACAGCAGGAAGATGACCACCATGTCGAAGGTGTTCAGGCCCGCCAGCCCGCGCTTTCCCGCGATCCGGAACAGGATCAGGATCAGGGCGTAGACCGCGATCGTGCGGAGGATCTTCTCCACGATCGGAATCTGGACGATCACCAGGTCGTGCCACATGGCCCCGCTCCTTCAACCCCTCGGCCGGACGGGGCGGGCAGCGCCCGGGCCCGACGGTACGCGCCCCGCCGGGCCCCGGCCAGCACCCGGACGAACCCGGGCTTCCGACTAGGAGCGGCGCTTCGGCTTGCCGCGCTTGGCGGCGGCCGCACCCCGGCCGCCCGCCGCGGGCTTCGGCCGGCCCTTCTGCTGGCCGCCCTTGTGCTGACCCGCCTTCTGCTGGCCGGACTTCTGCGGCTGGGACTTGCGCGGCGCCGCGGCCTTCTGGGGCTCGGCCGCCGGCTGGGCGCCGCGCCCGCGCGAGCTGTTGACCGTGCGGCCCCGGACGATGCCGATGAACTCCTCGACCAGGTCCGTCGTGCGCTCCTCCAGCCAGGCGAGCGCCACCTGGGACTGCGGCGCCTCGGCGACCGGCCGGAAGGTGAGGTCCTTGCGGTGGTGCAGCCGGGCCAGCGACTGCGGCACCAGCAGCACGCCGACGTTGGCCGCGACCAGCTCGACGGCGTCGGCGGTGCTCGCCGGGCGCTCGATCGCCGGGCGGCCGGGCAGCCCGCCCGGCCAGCCGAGGGTGTCGTCGAGCGGGTGGAACACCACCTCCTCCGCGAGGTCGCCGAGCGCGACCTCCTCGGCGGCCGCGAGCCAGTGGTCCTTGGGGAAGACCACGACGGTGGTCTCGGCGTAGAGCGGGATCGCGCTGAGCACGTCCCGGTCGACGGGCAGCCGGACGAGCCCGGCGTCCGCGGTGCCCTCGCGCAGGGTCGCCTCGCCGTCCCCGGCCGGGACGGCGAGGAGGTCGAGCGGCACGTCCGGGAGCCGCTCGGACCACACCCGGACCCATTTGCCGGGGGTCACGCCCGGGACGTACGCGAGCCGGAAGGACGGGTTCACCTGCATGTCTGTCACAGGGCAAGGCTACCGACCGTGACCGGGAGCGCCCGCGCACTCCCTTACCCTTGTCACCATGACATCGCTCAAGCAGAAGACCAGCCAGACCATGAAGCCGGCCACCGCCGCCAAGAAGCTGGGGATCTACCTCGACGCGGCGCCGACCGGCTTCCAGGAGGGTGTGGTCTCCCGCGAGGAGCTCAACGCGCTTCAGGCCGACCCGCCGCAGTGGCTCCAGGAGCTGCGCCAGAACGGCCCGCACCCTCGCCCGGTGGTCGCCGCCAAGCTCGGCGTCTCCATCGCCGGCCTGGCCCGCGGCGGCGTGACCGAGGCGCTCACCACCGAGCAGATCGAGGCCGTCAAGGCCGAGAACCCGCTCTGGCTGCAGCACGAGCGCGCCAACCAGGTGGACGTCCGCAAGGAGGCCGCCCGAATCAAGGAGAAGCAGGAGAAGGACGCCGCGGCGCTTGCCGTCAAGGCTGCCAAGGCCGCCAAGGCCGGCTGACCCGCGCGCTCCGGCCGCCGGCCGGGCCCGATTGTCAGACCCCTGCGCAAGGCTGGTGCCGACGTCCGTTCCACGGGCGTCGGCACAGTCGTCGGCGGACATGCGGACAGGGAGCTTGCGGATGGCACAGACAGCAGGGGCAACAGGGGCGGCGGGAGTGCTGGACGGTCGGATCGCCCTGGTCGCGGGGGCGACCCGAGGAGCCGGGCGGGGCATCGCGGTGGAGCTGGGCGCCGCCGGGGCGACGGTGTACGTGACCGGGCGCAGCACCCGCGAGAAGCGCTCGGAGTACGACCGGCCGGAGACCATCGAGGACACCGCGGACCTGGTCACCGCTGCCGGCGGCCGGGGCATCGCGGTGCCGACCGACCACCTGGTCCCGTCCCAGGTGGCCGCCCTGGTGCAGCGGATCGACGCCGAGCAGGGCCGGCTGGACGTCCTGGTGAACGACATCTGGGGCGGCGAGAACCTGTTCGGCTGGAACGTCCCGGTCTGGGAGCACGACCTGGACGACGGCCTGCGGCTGCTCCGCCTCGCGGTGGAGACGCACGCCGTCACCAGCCACCACGCCCTCCCGCTGCTGCTGCGCCGCCCGGGCGGCCTGGTCGTCGAGATGACCGACGGCACCGCCGAGTACAACCGCGACACCTACCGCAACTCGTTCTTCTACGACCTCGCCAAGGCCTCCGTGCTGCGGATGGCCTTCGCTCTCGGCCACGAGCTGGGTCCGCGCGGCGCCACCGCCCTGGCGCTCACGCCCGGCTGGATGCGCTCGGAGATCATGCTGGGCCACTTCGGCGTCACCGAGGAGAACTGGCGCGACGCCGTGGCCCGGGAGCCGCACTTCGGCATCTCCGAGAGCCCGTACTTCGTCGGCCGGGCGGTCGCCGCCCTCGCCGCCGACCCCGAGGTCTCCCGCTGGAACGGCGGGTCGGTGTCCAGCGGGCAGCTGGCCCTGGAGTACGGCTTCACCGACCGCGACGGCAGCCGGCCGGACTGCTGGCGCTACCTGGTCGAGGTGCAGGACGCGGGCAAGCCGGCCGCGCCGGAGGGCTACCGCTGACGGGGCGTCGGCGGCGGCGCCACCGGGCGCCGGGGAGAACCCCTTTCTCCGCGCCGCGTATTGACCGCGCCGCCGCCGACTCCGAATAATCGGCGCCACCGGGGCGCCCAGGCAACCCTCGTCACTCTGACCACACCGGACCGGGGAGCGCGCATGACCGACCAACCGCACCACGACCGACCCGCCGCGCTCACCGCCCCCACCGCACTCGCCGCCCTGGCCGAGGAGTACTTCGCCGCCGAGAACGCCCACGCCCCGTTCGACGCGACGCTGAGCGGGGTCGAGGGCTACGCCCACGAGGTGCCCGACCCGTCCCGCGCGTCCGCGCTGCGCCACCGGGACGCGCTGGCGGGCTTCGGGGCGCGACTGGCCGCGATCCCGGTGGACGCGCTGGCCGGCGAGGACCTGGTCACCCACCGCGTGCTCGGGCGGCTGATCGACAACGGCACCGGCCGGATCACCCACGGGCTGGGCGACTTCAGCATCTCGGCGACCATCACCGCGCCGCAGAACGAGGCCTTCACCTCGCTCGCCATGACCTCCGTCGACCAGGAGGGCGCCGACGCGTACCTGGAGCGGCTGGCCGGCCTGCCGGGCTACTTCGACGCCGCCCTGCAGCTCCACCTGGACGCCGCGGCCGAGGGCCGCACGCCACTGCGCAGCGGCGTCGACGCCGCCCTCGACCAGCTCGACGCGTACCTGGTCACCGGCCCGGACGACGACCAGCTGCTGCGCGCGCTGCACGGCCGCCCGGAGTTCGACCGGGGCCAGGTGATCGTCCGCGACGGCGTGCGCCCGGCCGTGGCCCGCTACCGGGCCGGCCTGGCCCAGCGGCTGGCCGCGGACGCCCGGCCGGACGACCGGGCCGGGGTCTGCCACGTGCCCGGCGGCACCGAGGGCTACGCCGACGCCGTCACGCGCTACACCCGGCCCGGGCTCACCCCGGAGGAGGTCCACCGGATCGGCCTGGACACCCTGGCGCAGCTGCGCGCGGAGTTCGCCGAGCTGGGCGGCAAGGTGCTCGGCATCACCGGCCCCGACGCCGTGCTGGCCGCGCTGCGGGAGGACCGCGCGCTGCGCTTCGACAGCGCCGAGGAGATCATCACCCTGGTCGACGAGGCGCTGGAGCGCGCCCGCCGCGCCTCGGCCGACTACTTCCGGGCCTACCCGATCGCCGACTGCGTGACCCGGGAGATCGACCCGATCGAGGCGGAGACCGGGCCACTGGCCTACTACCAGCCGCCGGGCCCGGGCGGCCTGCCCGGCACCCACTGGATCAACACGCTGCGCCCGCAGACCAGGTTCAGGTACGAGTACGAGGCGATCGCCTTCCACGAGAGCGTGCCCGGGCACCACCTGCAGATCGCCGTCGCCCAGACGCTGCACCACCTGCCGGAGTTCCGGCGCCGGCCGAGCGGCCAGCTGACCGCCCACGTCGAGGGCTGGGGCCTGTACACCGAGCGGCTCGCGGACGAGATGGGGCTGTACAGCTCGGACCTCTCCCGCTTCGGCATGCTGTCGCTCGACGCGCTGCGGGCCGTGCGCCTGGTCGTGGACACCGGACTGCACCACTACGGCTGGTCCCGGGAGCGGGCGATCGCCTTCATGCGGGACAACACGGCCACCACCGAGGCCAACGTCCGCAACGAGATCGACCGCTACCTCGCCTGGCCGGGCCAGGCGACCGCGTACCTGATCGGCCGCCGGGAGATCGTCCGGCACCGCGAGCGCGCGCAGGCGTCGCTGGGCGCCCGGTTCGACATCCGGGAGTTCCACCACCAGCTGATCGGGCACGGCAGCCTGCCGCTGGGAGTGCTGGACACGCTGGTCACGGACTGGATCGCGACGCAGTAGGGCCCGTCGACGCAGTGGGGCCCACCGCTGCGGGGCCGGGTTCAGCCCCGCAGCGGCACCGCGGTCAGAAGCCGACCACCCGGAGGGACGAGCCGTCGCCCTTGGGCCCGACCAGGTACACCTCGGCCACCTCGTAGCCGGTCAGGGTCACCGCACCGGCGAACTTCCGCTGGACGGCGTCGTAGCCGAGAACCCCGCCGCCTCGGCTGCCCAGGCGCACGGCCCAGGGACCGTACTGGTCAACGATTCCGCACGCCCTGAGCGGTCCTCCCGCGCCCGGACGTGCCGTCACCCCTTCGGCCCCTCCAGGCGGTAGTGTCCGCTGGCGCGGCAACCGGCAGGTCCGTCGGCCCGCCCCGCGCCCCACCGCCCCGATCTGGAGGAACCCGTGCCGGCTCCCGCCCGCGCCGCCCTGGCCATAGCCGTGGCCGCCCTGCTCGCCGCAGCCTCAGGCTGCTCGTCCGGCGGCGGCCACACTGCCCGGCCGGCCGGACACGGCCCGGCCTCTTCCGCCACCGACGCCCCGCCCGCAGCCGACGCCGCAGCCGCCGGAGCGCCGCCCGCCCCGGCGGCGATCGTCACCGGCGCCGGCCCGAAGAGCTCCTACGACGTCCAGCCGCAGCCCGCGCCGGGCAGCTGCACGTACCGCTACACCGCGGACAAGCAGCCGCTGCCCGACCCGAAGTGCACCCCGGGCGCGATCAGCCCGGCGGTCAACCAGGGCAACATCAACGACACCATCTGCAAGCCGGGCGGCTACACCTCGACGATCCGCCCGCCGGCGAACATCACCGGCAAGGAGAAGGCCGAGAACGCCAAGTCCTACGGCTACACCGGCCCGATGGGCGACGCCGAGTACGACCACCTGATCAGCCTGCAACTCGGCGGCGACCCCAACGACCCGCGCAACCTGTGGGTGCAGCCGCCCTCCCCCGGCCATGTCCCGGGCAAGGGCCCCAACAACCCCAAGGACTCGGTGGAGACGCACCTGCACACCGCGATCTGCAAGGGCCAGGCCACCCTCGCCGCCGCCCAGCAGGCCATCGCCACCGACTGGACCACAGCCGAGGCCAAGCTCGGCATCAAGTCCGGCGGCTCCCCCACCGCGGCCGCCGACACCGACGGGGACTGACCGCCCGCCCCTGGGGCCCGTCTCGGCGACGTCGGCGGGGGTGCCGGCACGGCCCACCAGGGTGTCCGCGACCTCCCCGGCGTGAACTCCTCACCCCAACCGGCGCCGACCCGTCCGTGCGTCAGTCCGTCTCGGCGACGTAGTAGGCGCGCATCAGCTCGGCCGACCAGGCGGGCTGACGGACCTCTCCGCGCGGGCCGAACTCGGCCAGGTAGGGCTTGATGTCGAGCACCGGCGTGCCGGCCACCGCGTCCAGCCCGGTCACGTGCAGGTCCAGGCCCTGCACCCGGACCAGTCGGCAGCGCGAGACGCCGAGCCGGTTGGGGCGGTTCTTGCCGCGCTGGGCGAAGATGCCGACCAGCGGCCAGTCCGGGTTGCCGCGCGGGCGCCGGGCACCGGTCTCCACCCTGTCGGCCGGCACCCGGTCGAAGTGGTACACGATCTCCAGGTGCGAGAAGTCCGCCAGCCCGTACAGCGCCTCCTCACCGAACTGCGCGCCGTCCACCCGGATCACCGCCCCGACGCTCCCCCAGCCGTCGTCCCGGACTTCCTCCCGACCGCCGACCACCCATGCCACCGGACGCGATGTCACCTCGTCCACGCCGTCCCCCTTCGATGTCGAAGCCTGTTCCCCGTACGTAACCACGCCCCCGCCCGGGTCGTCACCGGGGCTGCCGACGGTGGTGTCCCCACCCGGCCTGAAGACACGCCCTACGCCGGGGTGGCGGGCGGGCGGCGCTTGTGCTCGGTGCGGCGGTAGTGGCCGAGGACGGTGCGGAAGACCTCCTCGCTCACCGGCCGCTCCTCCAGGAAGTCGTCCAGGGCCTCGTAGGGGACGCCGAGGGCGTCCTCGTCTGGGCGGCCGGGGGCGAGGGTCTCCAGGTCGGCGGTGGGAGTCTTGTGGACGAGGTCCGCCGGAGCCCCCAAGGCCTCGGCCAGGGAGCGGACCTGACGCTTCGTCAGTCCATCCAGGGGCATCACGTCGGCGGCGCCGTCACCGTACTTGGTGAAGAAGCCGACGGCCGCCTCGGCGGCGTGGTCGGTGCCGACGACCAGGCCGCCGGTGGCGCCCGCGACGGCGTACTGGGCCACCATCCGCTGGCGGGCCTTGACGTTGCCGCGGACGAAGTCCTCGTGGGAGCGGTCGGCGAAGGTGAGGCCGGCGGACGCCAGCGCGTCGAGGGCGGCGTCGGTCGCGGGCCTGATGTCGACGGTCAGGGTCCGGTCCGGCTGGATGAAGTCGAGTGCGCGGCGGGCGTCCGCCTCGTCCGCCTGGGTGCCGTAGGGCAGCCGCATGGCGCAGAACTCGGCCTGGTGTCCGGCGGCGCGCAGCCGGTCGACGGCGAGCTGGCAGAGCCGCCCGGCGGTGGTGGAGTCGACGCCGCCGCTGATGCCGAGCACCAGCGTGCGGGCGCCGGCCGCCCGGAGCTGGTCGGCGAGGAAGTCGGCCCGGCGCTCGGCCTCCTGCTCGGGGCTCGGGACGGGGGCCACCCGTAGGGTGCGGGCGATCTCCCGCTGGAGGTCGGCGGACAGGGTTTCGGTCATATCGACTCCCGGGTGAAGGTGACACGGTGGGTGCCCGCCCTGGACGCTACCAGCGGGTTCGACGCATTCGACGAGGTGGTGGCGGTGCTGCGGCGGGCCGGGGCGAGCGCCTACGCGGGGTGCCGCAGGATGTCGAGGACGACGGCGCCGTCGACGGTCTCCTGGGCGACCAGCAGGGCGGCCAGTTCGTCGAGGTGGTGGCGGTGTTCGCGGAGCAGGTCGACGGCGCGGCATTCGGCGCGGCGCAGCAGGCGGGCCACCGCCTCGTCGACGGCGCGCTGGGTCTGCTCGGAGTACGGGCGGCGGAACAGGTCCTCGGGGCCGTCGCCGAGGTAGTTCGGGGAGCCGCTGGAGTAGCCGACCGGGCCGAGCTCCGGGGAGAGGCCGAATTCGCGGACCATCCGGGTGGCGACGCCGGTGGCGTGGGCGAGGTCGTTGGCGGCGCCGGTGGAGCCCTCGCCGAAGACCACCAGCTCGGCTGCCCGCCCGCCGAGCTGGACGGTGATCAGGTCGATCAGGTAGCCCTCGGTGTACAGGTGGCGTTCCGCTTCGGGGAGTTGTTCGGTCGCGCCGAGGGAGACGCCGGCCGGGAGGATGGTCACCTTGGCGACGGGGTCGGCGTGTTCGCACAGCGCGGCGGTCAGGGCGTGCCCGGACTCGTGGACGGCGACGGCGTGGCGCTCCTCGGGCAGCAGCGCGTTGGAGGAGTCCCGGCGGCCGAGCAGGACGCGGTCGCGGGCGGTGTCGAGGTCGTCGGCGGTGAGGGTGGCGCGGTCGGCGCGGACGGCGTTGATGGCGGCCTCGTTGACCAGGTTGGCGAGGTCGGCGCCGGAGAAGCCGGGTGTGCCGCGGGCGATGCGGTTCAGGTCGGCATCGGGGGCGAGGGTCTTGCCGCGGACGTGGACGGCGAGGATCGCGGCCCGTTCCGCCTGGTTGGGCAGCGGGACGGTGACCTGGCGGTCGAACCGGCCGGGGCGCAGCAGGGCCGGGTCGAGGGCGTCCGGGCGGTTGGTGGCGGCGATGACGACGATGCCGGTGGTCGGGTCGAAGCCGTCCATCTCGGAGAGCAGCTGGTTGAGGGTCTGTTCGCGCTCGTCGTTGCCGCCGAGCCGGGTGCCGCCCGCGCGGCGCCCGCCGACGGCGTCGATCTCGTCGATGAAGATGATGGACGGCGCGCGTTTGCGGGCCTCGTCGAAGAGGTCGCGGACGCGGGAGGCGCCGACGCCGACGAACATCTCGACGAAGCCGGAGCCGGTCACGGAGAGGAAGGGCACCTCGGCCTCTCCGGCGACGGCCCGGGCGAGCAGGGTCTTTCCGGTGCCGGGCGGGCCGACCATGATCACCCCGCGCGGTCCCTTGGCGCCGGCGGCGGCGTAGCGTTCGGGGCTGCGCAGGAAGTCGACCACCTCGCTGACCTCCTGCTTGACGCCCTCGTACCCGGCGACGTCGGCGAAGCGGGTGGCGGGCCGCTCGGCCTCGATGATCTTGGCGCGGGAGCGCCCGATGGCGCTCAGGCCGCCGCCGAGCGAGCGGGCGGCCATCCGGCCGGACCACAGGAACAGCCCGCCGAAGAGCAGCAGCGGCAGGAACAGCAGCAGCGTGGACCAGATCGAGCTGCCGCCGCTGCGGCTGGCGGTGACGTCGACGTGCTGACCGGCCAGCTCGCCGCTGAGCTGGGAGGTGTCCAGGGCGGTCGGGATCTGGCTGGTGAAGTGCGTGCCGTCCTTGAGGGTGCCGGTGACCCCGCCGGTGTCGGTGATGTCCACGGTCTTCACCTGCCCGGCGCCGACCCGGTTGAGGAAGTCGGTGTAGCCGTAGCTGGCGCCGGTCGAGCCGGAGCGCGAGAACAGGATGAGCAGCAGCAGGGTCACCAGGACGGCGACGGGCAGCAGCCAGCGGCGCATCGCGGGCGCGGGCGGCTTGGGCGGCGGAGGGCCGCCGGGGGTGCGGGGCCGCTCGGGGCCCCTGCCCGGGGGCGGCGGGGTCGCGGGGTGGCGGGCGGCGCGCAGCCGGATTCGGGTGATCATCCACGCTCACCGCCTCTCCGCCGCCGGGCCCTCCTCTCCATGGTGGGGGGAGAAGGGCCCGGACGGGAGGTTCAGGACGAACCGGTCGGCCCCGGCGCGGGGGCCGGCGGCGCCGTCAGGAGAAGTCGAGCGAGCCGGTCCGGGTCCGCTTGAGCTCGAAGAAGTTCGGGTAGCCGGCCAGCAGCCGCACCCCTTCGAAGACCCGGACGGCGTCCTCGCCGCGCGGGATGGCGCTCAGCACCGGGCCGAAGAAGGCGACGCCGTCGACGTGGATGGTCGGCGTGCCGACCTCCTCGCCGACCGGGTCCATGCCCTCGTGGTGGCTCTTGCGCAGCGCGAGGTCGTACGCCGTGCTGTCGGCCGCGGCGGCGAGTTCCTCCGGCAGTCCGGCCGCGACCAGGGCCTCCCGGATGACGGCGTCGTCGGCGGGCCGGTCCTGGTCGTGCAGGCGGGTGCCGAGTTCGGTGTACAGGTCGCGCAGCACGTGCTCGCCGTGCTGTTCGGCGGCGGCGATGCAGACCCGGACGGGGCCCCAGCCGGTGGTCATCAGGCGCTGGTAGCGCTCGGGCAGGTCGGTGCGGCCCTCGTTGAGGACGGACAGGCTCATCACCCGGAACGTGAGGTCGAGCTCGCGGTGGCGCTCGACCTCCAGGATCCACCGGGAGGTGATCCAGGCGAACGGGCAGATCGGATCGAAGTAGAAATCGACTTTGGTGGTCACGGTGAAAAGCCTAGGCGCCGAGTGGACCGCTTTCCAGGGCCAATCGATCACCATCGTGGTGGGCCACTTCTCAGCTGCAGGTCTTCCCGTCGGCCGGCACGGTGCCGTCCAGCAGGTAGGCGTCCACGGCCTGCTTCAGGCACGGGTCGCCGGTGTTGTAGCCGCCGTGGCCCTCGCCCTGGAGGGTGACGTTGACGCCGACGCCCGGGCCGAGCTGCTGCGCCATCGCGTGGGCGCCCTCGACCGGGGTGGCCGGGTCGCCGGTGGTGCCGACCACCAGGATCGGGGCCGCGCCGGCGGCGGAGACGTCCGGGTGGTCGGCCTTGCCCGGCACCGGCCAGCCGGTGCAGCTCGTCAGGCCCCAGGCGGAGTAGGGACCGAACACCGGGGAGGCGGTGCGGAACTGCGGCAGCTGCTGTTCGACGTCCTGGTCGGAGTAGCGCTGCCGGGCGTCCACGCAGTTGATCGCCCGGTTGGCAGCGCTCAGGTTGGTGTAGCGCCCCTGCGGGTCGCGCCCGAACATCGCGTCGGAGAGCTGGAGCAGTGTGTTGCCGGCGCCCTGCTGCATCGCCTCGGTGAGCCCGGCGGCCAGGACGGGCCAGGTCTCCTCGCTGTACAGGGCCGCGGCGATCCCGGTGACGGCCAGGGTCTCGGTGAGCTGCCGCCCGCTGGTGGTGGGCAGCGGGGACTGCTCCAGCTTCTGCAGCAGCGCCGTGACCGCCGCCGTGCCCTCGACGCCGCCGGCACCCGTCGGGCAGGCGGCGGCCTCCTCGGCGGCGCAGGCCTTCATGAAGTTGTCGAACGCGAGCTGGAAGCCCTGGGCCTGGCCGAGCGCGGCCTGCTGCGGGTCCTTCGTCGGGTCGACGACTGAGTCCAGGACGATCCGGCCGACCTCCTGCGGGAACAGGTGCGCGTAGACGCCGCCGAGCTGGGTGCCGTAGCTGATGCCGAAGTAGAAGAGCTTCTGGTCGCCGAGCACCTGCCGCATCAGGTCGAGGTCGCGGGCGGCGCTCTCGGTGTCCACGTAGGGCAGCACCGGACCGGAGTTGTGCTCGCAGGCGGCGGTGAACTGCGCGTTGCTGGCGTCCAGCGCCTTCACCGCGTCGGGGGTCCCGGGGGTGTTGTCGATTTCCAGGGTGGTGTCCATCGCTTTGTCGTCCAGGCAGCTCACCCCGGCGCTGGCACCGACCCCACGGGGGTCGAAGCTCACCAGGTCGTAACGGGCGTTGAGGGAGGCGTAGTCGGCGGCGAGGGCGGGCAACGTGGCGACGCCGGAGGCACCGGGGCCGCCGAAGTTGAACAGCAGCGAGCCGATCCGGTGCTTCTCGTCCTTCGCCCGGCTCCGGATCATGGCCAGGTCGATGGTCGGGCCGTCCGGCTTGCCGTGGTCGAGCGGCGCCTTGAGGGTGGCGCACTGCCAGTCACCGGCGGGCGCGGTGCCGCTGCCCTGCGCGGGGCTGGGGGCCGGGCAGGCCTGCCAGTCGAGCCGCTGGGCCGCGAGTCCGGTCGCGGACGCGGCGGGCGAACCGGGCGAACCGGCCGGGGAGGCCGGGGAGGTCGGCGCGGGCTCGACGGCGGAGCGGGCGTCGCCCTGGCAGCCGGCGGCGGAGGCGAGCAGCAGCGCGGCCAGGCCGAAAGCGCCGGCGCCGCGGACGACGGTGTGCATGGAGCGGTCCACCTCTCGGGTTACCGGGCGCGCCCCGGCGGACGGCGGGGCGGCGTGCGCCCCGGCGCTCGGCACGGTCAACGCACCACAGACCCTAGGGGCGGTGGGGCGGTCGCGCCCGTCGGAAGGCCCGGTGGAGGGGCGTGCGCCGGTCCGGCCGCCACCCGCCGTCCGGGTGAGGTGACCCCCGCTCCCGCGGCCCTCGGCGGCGAGCAGCGTCCGGATCGCCCACTACCTGGCGTCGCATGCTATCTTGCATCGCATGGTACCTGGCATCACACACCACGACGGCGACGCCGGTACGGCCGACGGACCGGTGGCGACGCAACTGCGCAAGGGCGTACTGGAGTACTGCGTCCTGGCGCTGCTGCGGGACGGCCCCCGGTACGGGGTGGAGCTGCTGCAGGAGCTCGGCCGGTTCCCGATGCTGGCGACCAGCCAGGGCACCATCTACCCCCTGCTGTCCCGGCTGCGCCGGGCCGGCCTCGCCGACACCTTCCTGCGCGACTCGGCCAGCGGCCCGTCCCGCCGGTACTACACCCTCACCGACACCGGCCGCAGCGCACTGGAGGAGTTCACCACGCTGTGGCCCGCCTTCCGCGAAACCGTCGACCACGTCCTGGCCCCGGGAGAGAACCCGTGAACAACCCCATCGAGCACCCCCTGGTCCGCGCCCACCTGGACGCGGTCGCCCGGTACACCGCCCCGCTGCCCGAGGAGCGCCGCCGCGAACTGCTCGCGGACCTGCGCGAGCACGTCGAGGTCTCGCTCGCCGAGTGCGACCCCGCCGACGAGGCCGCCGTCCGGCGGGTCCTGGAGCAGCTGGGCAGCCCCCGGCAGATCGCCGACGCCGCGCTCGACGAGGAGGGCGGCGCCCGACCGGAGCCGGAGAGCCGCGGCCGCACCGTCCGCACCCTGGTCTTCGCGGTGCTGCCGGTTCCGCTGTCGTTCGTCCCGGTCGTCGGGCCCCCGCTCGCGCTGGCCGCCGCCGTCATCGCCGCGAGCAGGGTCTGGCGGTCCACGCAGTGGAGCCGCCGGGAGAAGCGGCTGGCGGCCCTGCTGCTGCTCTCCCCCGTCCTGGTCACTCCGCTGGCCGGCATCGCCGCCGCCGTCGTGTCCCCGGTCGGCCTGACCGTGGCAGCCGTCCTCGCCGCCTGCGCGGTGGGCTTCTGCCCCGCCCTGCTCGCGGCGTTCTTCCTGGCCCGGTCCGCCGCCCGGCTGCGCAACGCCGCGCTCATGGCCTGAACCGGCTTCATCAATCAACACCGACGTTTCGCCAGCCCCCCCTGGTGATGTTGGAGACCGCCCCCCACATACAAGGGAGGCGGTCTCCACACGTCGGAGGCTCGCGCTTGCGCGCGTGCCTGCCCGGCGACTAACGTCTTACCTGTTTCTCACCATCAAATCCGTTTTTGGCCAAGGCCGTTCATACGGTTAACGGAAACCCGCATACAGTGTGCGGGCTCGGAGAATCCGAACCGCCGCCCCCTCCATCTGGGGGCTTTTCCATTACGCGGGAATCAAGGCAACTCACTTTACCGTCAGGCTCGTTGACCCAGTTCTCCGGCGGCTGCTTTGCTTCTCGGCGGCCGAGGCGGGCCTGTTTCCCCCCGGTGATCCGTTGTGCGGCGGGTCATCCAGGCATTTCCACCGCCTCCGGCCTCTCCCTGTCCTTCGCGACCACCCGCCACCCACCGGTGCCCGGGTGGTCGGCATGAGAGAGGCAACCCTCACATGGGCCGAACCCCCACGTTCCGTCACGCCGGACGGACGGCGCTCACCGGCGTCGCCGCGCTCGCCCTCGCGGCGGCCGGCTTCACCGCGGCACCCGCCCAGGCGCAGCCCGACGACGCCGCGCACCCCACGGCGTCGGCGAACCACCCGTACCGGCACGGCGCCGTCCCGCTGCGCGGCCACCAGGCCGCACCGAACGCCACCTCCGCCAACAACCTCAACTACGGTGGCGGGGCGGGCAGTCCGAGCATCGGCGTGACCACCGGACCGGAGCACGTCTACCTGGTGTTCTGGGGCTCCCAGTGGGGCAGCTCCGGCACCGACGCCAACGGCAACACCACGCTCAGCGGCGACGCCAAGGGCATGGCCCCGCGCCTCCAGCAGCTGTTCAAGGGCATCGGCGCGGGCAGCGAACTCTGGTCCGGCGTCATGACGCAGTACTGCGAGGGCGTCGCCACCGGCTCCCAGACCTGCCCGGGCAGCTCCGCGCACGTCGCCTACCCCACCGGCGGCGCGCTCGCCGGCGTCTGGGTGGACACCTCCGCCGCGGCGCCCGCCTCCGCGACCGGCAACCAGATCGGCGCCGAGGCGGTCAAGGCGTCCGGCCACTTCGGCAACACCACCGCCGCGGCCAACCGGAACGACCAGTACGTCGTCGTCTCCCCCACCGGCACCACCCCCGACGGCTTCAACACCGCGTCCGGCAACTTCTGCGCCTGGCACGACTACACCGGCGACACCACGCTCACCGGCGGCGCCGTCTCCTCCCCGTACGGCGAACTGGCCTTCACCAACCTGCCGTACGTGACCGACGCGGGCTCCGGCTGCGGCCAGGGCTTCGTCAACGCGGGGACGGCCGGCACCCTGGACGGCGTCACCATCGTCGAGGGCCACGAGTACGCCGAGACCATCACCGACCAGAACCCGGCCGGCGGCTGGACCGACAGCAGCGGCGCCGAGAACGGCGACAAGTGCGCCTGGGTCAGCAGCGGCCAGGGCGCGTCGGCGAACGTCGGCTTCACCACCGGCAGCTTCGCCATGCAGTCGACCTGGGCGAACGACTTCAACAGCGGTGCGGGCGGCTGCGAGATGTCCCACCCGATCGTCGGCGGCACGACCGGCAACACCGTCACCGTCACCAACCCTGGCGCCCAGGCCGGCACCACCGGCAAGGCCGTCAGCCTCCAGATCGCGGCGACCGACAGCGCCTCCGGCCAGACCCTCACCTACACGGCGAGCGGCCTGCCGGCCGGCCTGTCCATCTCCGCCTCCGGCCTGATCAGCGGCACCCCGACCACCGCCGGCACGGCGAGCGTCACGGTCACCGCCAAGGACGCCACCGGCGCCTCCGGCTCCGCCGCCTTCGGCTGGACCGTCACCTCCGCGGGCGGCGGCGGCCTCACCAACGGCGGCTTCGAGACCGGCACCCTGAGCGGCTGGACCTCCACCGGCAGCGCCGCCGCCGCCAGCGCCGCCAAGCACACCGGCGGCTACGGCGCGATGCTCGGCTCCACCGGCCCCACCACCACGTCCACGGCCGGCCAGACCTTCACCGCCCCGGCCGGCAGCAGCAAGGTCGCCTTCTGGTACGACGTCACCTGCCCGGACACCGTCACCTACGACTGGGCGACCGCCACCCTCAAGGACAACACCACCAACACCACGACCACGGTGCTCGCCAAGACCTGCACCAGCGGCCTCGGCTGGAAGTCCGCCTCCGGCACCGTCACCCCGGGCCACAGCTACACGCTCACCCTCACCAACGTGGACGACAACTACCCGGGCGACCCGACCTACACCTACTACGACGACGTGACCGTCTCCTGACCACCGCCCGTCCACGCCCCTGACGCCGCCGGGGCGGGCCACCACGGCCCGCCCCGGTGACACTGCGCCCGGTGGCACTGCGCCCCGCGCCTCGCACCCCGCGAAGGAGGAGAGCCGTGACCGTGCGAACGCTCGCGGCGGCCGCCCTGCTCGCCCTGGCGGCCGGCTGCTCGTCGAACACCGGCCCCGTCGCGCCGGGCCCGCCCGCCCTGGTGCTCGACGAGCACGCCGACGGCACGACCGTGCGGGTGGCACCCGGCACCGTCATCCGGGTCGAGCTGCACAGCACCTACTGGTCCCCGGCCGCCGGCGACAGCCCGCGGACGCTGCGTCCGACCGCAACCACGACCACTCCCGCCCCCTCCTGCCGGCCGGGCGGCGGCTGCGGCCAGGTCACCGCCGGCTTCCTCGCCGCCGCCCCCGGCACCGCCCGTCTCTCCGCCCACCGCACCACCTGCGGCGAGGCGCTGGCCTGCCCGCCCGGGCAGCGGGCCTTCACCGTGACGGTGACCGTCGGCTGACGGTCAGTGCTGGACGCCGGAGGACAGCGAGAAGTCCGCGAAGTAGGCGCGCTGGGTGCTCGCCGGGCCCCAACTGGTGTCGTGGCCACCGTAGAAGGTGGAGAAGAACACGCCGCCGAAGGGGATCCTGCCGATGCCCGAGGCCACCCCGCGCGCCGCGTAGACCTGGCGGCCGTCGTACCAGACGGTGACGTCCCCGGTGCCGCGGTCGACCAGCTGCTCGACGCTGTGCCACGCGCCGTCGGCCTGGAACCGCCAGTCACCGAGCCCCTCGTCCACCCCGTAGCCGGTCGGGCCGGAGTTGGTCGGGGTGTAGAGGTAGACCTCGCCGTTGTCCGGCACGCCCTTGGCGCCGCGCCACATGTAGCGCGTCGACCAGCCCGCGCCGTGGTTGCCGCCCGACTCCTCGCCGATCTTGCCGCCGTACAGCCCGGGCAGTTTCCCCGCCTTGCCCCAGTCCCGGCCGGCCGGGAACTTGAGGGAGTACTTCAGGTCCAGCGTCTCGCCCTGGGCCAGGGCGGACAGGCCCAGGGTGGTCAGATCCGTGTAGAACTGGCCGCCGCCCGGGTTCGGGCAGTCGGTGCACTGGTTGGAGGAGGACCCGGCACCGTAGGTGACCTGGAGCGCCGAGCCGCCCCCGGGAGCGGCCGCGTCGTCGACCGCGCTCAGGTCCGAACCGCCCCACGTCCCCTGGTCGACCGCGCCCCAGGCGTGCTTCCACTGGTCCGTCCCGTAACCGCGGAACTGGCCGGTCCAGGCCGCCTTCCTGCTCGCCACCGCGGCCGGCGCGGCTCCCCTGGCTCCCTCGGACCCCGAGGCGGCCGGCGCGGCGATCGAGGCCGCAGCGGGCGACGTCGACGGGGCGCAGGCGGCCAGGGCGGCGGCGGCGAGCACCGCTCCGAACACACGACGAGTGCTTTTCATGACTGCCCTTCCCGACGGGACCGGCCGGGACGGCCCACCCGCTCCATGTGACGCTCCGCCACCGGGCCACAGTAGCGGCGCCCGAGGTGACGTGACCATCACACTCCCGGGTGACGGCGGGACGATTCCCGGCCCCCGGCCCTCCCGATGCGGGCCATGCGGAGATGTGCGAGGTGCGAGGTGGCGATCCGGCCGCGAAGATTCCTCCGAACGTCCGGCGGAGGACGTCAAGACCGCGGCGACGGCTCCGACCACCGGTCGAGGAGCCCAGCCGGGCCCGCGAACCACGAGGAACACGAGGAGCACGAGATGAAGTTCCTGATCAGCCTGCACATCAACCCGGCCGTGATGGACGCGCTGACCGACGAGGAGAAGGCGGCGATCGGCCACGGCCACGGCGAGTTCATCGAGGCGCTGAAGGCGTCCGGAGAGCTGATCACCACCCAGGCACTGGCCGATCCGGCCCAGGCCGCCGTGGTGACCGTGCGCAACGGCCAGCCGGTGGTGACCGACGGCCCGTTCCTGGAGGCCAAGGAGTACCTGGGCGGCTTCTACCTGATCGACTGCGAGGACAAGGAGCGGGCGATCGCGCTGGCGGCGCTGATCCCGGACACCGCGATCGAGGGCCTGGGGGTCGAGGTGCGGCAGGTGATGTTCGCCGACGGACACTTGGAGGCATGACAGCACCGGACTTCGAGGACCTGCTGCGTGCGCTCACGCCACAGGTCCTCGGCACCTTGGTTCGCCGGTACGGCCGGTTCGAAGGGTGCGAGGACGCCGTCCAGGAGGCCGTCCTCGCCGCCACCGTGCAGTGGCCGTCCGAGGGCATGCCCGACAATCCGCACGGCTGGCTGGTAACCGTCGCCGCCCGGCGGCTCATCGACCAGCTGCGCCGCGACCGCGCGCGCCGCGAACGGGAGTCGGCGACGGCCACCGAGGTGGTGCCGCCGGAGGTGCCGGACACCGACGACACGCTCGTCCTGCTGTTCCTGTGCTGCCATCCGACGCTCACCGCGGCCTCCCGGACCGCCCTGACGCTGCGGGCGGTCGGCGGTCTGACCACCGCCGAGATCGCCCGCGCGTTCCTGGTGCCGGAGGCCACCATGGCGGCCAGGATCAGCCGGGCCAAGCAGCGCATCAGGGCCGCCGGCAGCTCGTTCGCCCTGCCGGACGGCGCGGAGCGCGAGGAACGGCTGCGGGTCGTGCTGCACGTGCTCTACCTGATCTTCAACGAGGGCTACACCGCCACCTCCGGACCGGAGTTGCACCGCCCCGACCTCGCGCACGAGGCGATCCGGTTGACCAGGACGGTGCACGCGCAGCTGCCCGGGGACGACGAGGTCACCGGGCTGCTCGCACTGATGCTGCTGACCCACGCGCGCCGGGAGGCGCGGACCACCCCGGCCGGCGACCTGGTGCCGCTGGACGAGCAGGACCGCAAGGCCTGGGACCGGGCGCTGATCGACGAGGGCGTCGCACTGGTCGAGGCGGCGCTGGCCGGGCCGACCCTGGGGCCCTACCAGTTGCAGGCCGCCATCGCGGCCACGCACGCCGACGCGGCCACCGCCGAGGAGACCAACTGGCCCCAGGTGCACGCCCTCTACCTGATCCTGGAACGG
This sequence comes from Kitasatospora sp. NPDC088779, assembly GCF_040685395.1. NCBI lineage: Bacteria > Bacillati > Actinomycetota > Actinomycetes > Kitasatosporales > Streptomycetaceae > Kitasatospora > Kitasatospora sp. NPDC088779. Next base: position 61,460 of record NZ_JBFBHW010000039.1, read on the forward strand.
ATCGCGCCCAACCCGATGGTCACCCTCAACCGGGCGATCGCGCTCGCCGAGACCGACGGCCCGGCGGCCGGACTGGCCCTGCTGTCCGCCCTGGACGGTGACGGGCGGATGGCCGGGCACCACCGGCTGCTGTCCGTCCGGGCGCACCTGCTGGAGAAGGCCGGCGACCCGGCCGGCGCCCACGAGCACTACCGGCGCGCCGCGAAGGCCACCGCCAGCCTCGCCGAGCGGCGCTACCTGGAGGCCCGGGCCGGCCGGACCGGGCCACGCTCCGGCTGATCACGCGTCCGGGACGTCCGGCACGCAGCCCGGGGACGGCCCGGGGCGGGCCCGGGGACGGCAGGGCTCAACTACCCTGCGGCTCCATCCCCGGCCTGCCCCGCACCGCGTACGCCGGCAGCCGCAGCTCGCCGAGGACGGCCCGGGGCAGGCTCAGCCCGAACCGCCGCCCGACCACGCCGAGGGTGCGGCGGCGGACGGCCGCGGGCGGCTCGCCCCCGGGGCCGCGGGTGATCCCGTCGGGCTCCAGGACGCCCGCGGCGACCAGCTCGGGGACCAGCAGGTCGGGCTCCCGGCCCCAGCGCCAGCGCTCCTCGGCGAGGCCGAACCCGCACAGCACCGCGCCGTCGCGGGCGTAGTCGAGCAGTGCCGGCGGGTGGTCCGGCATCGGGCGGAAGTGGACCACCTCGACCCCGTCGCGCGCTATCTCGGTGAGCCGTTCGCCGCCGGTGGAGTCGCCGTACTCGACCGCGAAGGACCAGTCACCGGACTCGCCGACCCGGATCACGCCGTCGCCGTCGTCGCTCGGGCGGAACACCTCGATGTCGAGGTCCCACACCTCGGTGCCGCTGAGCGGCCCGGCCGCGGCGGCCGGATCGGCGCCCATCCGGCGGGCGAGCTCCTGCGGCGGTATCCCCCGGGCGAACAGGACGCCGTCGACGGAGCACCCGGCGTCCGCGAGCCACCGGATGCCTTCCTCGCCCCCCGCCCCTTCGGTACCGCCCGTCATGACGCCCCCTCACCTCGCGCCGGCCCGCGTGGCCGGGCCGCCGGTCCGCACCCTAACGGACGCCACTGACACTGATAGTGGTAACCGGGTCTCCGGTGGTCGTGGCTCTGCCACTGACTGACGCCCTGCTGGGCTGTCCTCCGGTTGTTCCGTCCGGCTGCCGGGGCCCGTTCCCAAGGCCCCGGCCGGGCGGAGCATGACCTTATAGGAGCCTGGCCAGAGGCCCCCTCAGTGTCCTGTCCGCCCCACCCGGCGGAGCCCGCATCGACGCAGGTCGGGGGTTATCCCCCCGAGGAACCCGGCGGTCGGCCCCAGCGCGCCGCACCCCCGCCGCGAACGATGATCTTCTCACCGAGCTTTCGGGACAAGGAAACTGAGGAGAGATCGTGACCACGGCGAACAAGCGAACGGTCGGCCGACGCGGACTGATCGCGGTGACGGTGGCAGCCGCCGGCACCGCCCTGCTGGCCCCGGTGGCCTCCGCCGCCCCTGCGGCGGACGGCCAACGGAGCACGGTGGTCCGCGCGTTGGAGCGGTCCGCGCACCCGCTGCGGTCGACCGAGCCCGGCGGCAGCACCAGCGACCTGCGGGCGCTCGGCGCGATGGTCGGGGACGCCAAGGTGGTGGGCCTCGGCGAGGCCACGCACGGCTCGCACGAGTTCTTCACCATGAAGCAGCGGGTCTTCCGCTACCTGGTCCAGGAGAAGGGCTTCACCACCTTCGCCCTGGAGATGAGCTGGTCGGCGGGCCTGAAGATCGACAAGTTCCTCCAGGACGGCAAGGGCGACGCCCGGCAGATCGTCAAGGACGAGCTGGGCCAATCACCTTGGGAGCGCCAGGAGTTCGTGGACCTGATCAGCTGGATGCGCGAGTACAACCGCCAGCACCCGGAGCGCCCGGTCCACTTCATGGGCGACGACGTCGGCGCCCCCAAGCTCGGCGAGGAGGTCTTCGCCCGGGTCGACGCCTACCTGCGCAAGGCCGACCCCGCGGCCCTGGCGCGCGTGGACGGGCTGTACGCGGGCCTGCGCCCGCTCGACGACACCGTCGGCTACCTGAAGCGGCCGGTGGCCGAGCGGAAGGAGAACGCCGCCAAGGCGCAGCAGGCCCTGGACCTGGTCACCGCCGCCAGGGGCAACGGCGGCGAGGAGTACGACTGGGCCGTGCAGCACGCCCGCATCATCGCCCAGACCTTCGCCTTCGCCACCTTCGAACTCACCGACCCGGCCTCGGTGAACGCCGCGGAGGTCATCCGCGACCAGGCCATGGCCGACAACACCGCGTGGTGGCAGCGCCACACCGGCGACCGGATGCTGCTCTCGGCCCACAACGGGCACGTCGGCTACCTGGCCAGCGATCCCGAGATGTACCCCAAGACGCAGGGCTCGATCCTGCGCGACACCTTCGGCCCGGAGTACCTGAACATCGGGTTCACCTTCGACCGGGGCTCCTTCCTCACCATGGGCGCCGCCCTCGGCACCGACTGGGAGAAGAACACCGTGCCCGCGGCCACGCCCGGCATGAACGAGTACACCCTGGACCAGGTCCGCCGCCAGGACTACTACGTCGACCTGCGCACCGCCCCGCGCGTGGTCCGCGACTGGCTGGACACCGCCCGCCCCGTCTACGAGGCCGGGTCCACGTTCACGAAGGACCCGCTGCCCTCCGTCGCCCTCGGACGGGCCCACGACGTCCTCGTCCACCTCCACCAGGTCCACGAGGCCGAGAAGCTCTGACCGGGCTCCGGCCCCGCCTCGGATCGGCGGCCCGGCCTCAGGCCGGCGGGGTCGCCGTCTCGGGGAACGCCCGGTCCAGCAGCGCGCCCAGGGCGGCCCGGTCCTGGCCGGAGAGCTGTTCCAGCGCGGTCAGGCCGGACATCAGGTCGGCCCGGATCAGCCGGACGGTCTGCTCGCCCCGGTCGGTCAGGGCGATGCTCTTGACCCGGCGGTCGGCGGGGTCGGGCTCGCGGCGGACCAGGTCGCGGCCTTCCATCCGGTCGACGATGCCGGTGACGTTGGAGGCGTCACAGGACAGCAGACCGGCGAGGGCGCGCATGGAGCGCGGCCGGGTGAGCAGGCTGAGGGTCTTGCCCTGCATCAGGGTCAGCCCGTGCCCGGCCGCGGCGGAGGCGAAGTGGCGGTAGTAGGCCGCGGCCACCCGGGCGAGCTGATCCATCAGCTCGCCCGGCGTGGCCGGTGGGTCCGGGTGGGGGTTCTGGTGCACGGTTCGAGCATAGGCACATTGCTTGACACCCTCAACCATTGAGGTTTACCGTCCAAGAATGCTTGAGGTCATAAACCATCGACGACCTCAAGGCAGCTGGAAGGACCGCGAGACCCTCATGAACCACACCCCCGCCGCCACCCCGGAAGCCGCTTCCGAAGCCACCCCGGAGACCGCCGCCGCCACGGTCACCCGCCTGCGCGCCGCCTTCGACACCGGCCGGACCAAGCCGCTCGCCTGGCGCCAGGCCCAGCTGGCAGCACTGCGCTCGCTGCTCACCGAGCAGTCCGAGGCGTTCCTCCAGGCCCTGCACGAGGACCTCGGCAAGAGCACCGCCGAGGCCTACCGCACCGAGATCGGCTTCACGCTCAACGAGCTCGACCACACCGTCACCCACCTGGAGCAGTGGCTGCGGCCGAAGCCCGCCGCCGTGCCCGAGTTCTTCCAGCCCGCCGCGGCCCGCGTGGTGCGCGACCCGCTCGGCGTGGTCCTGATCATCGCGCCCTGGAACTACCCGCTCCAGCTCGCCCTGTCCCCGCTGGTCGGCGCACTGGCCGCCGGGAACGCGGCCGTCCTCAAGCCCAGCGAGCTCGCCCCCGCGACCTCCGCCGCGCTCGCCCGACTGCTCCCGCGCTACCTCGACCCGGCGGCCGTCGCGGTCGTCGAAGGCGCCGTCCCGGAGACCACCGCGCTGCTGGAGCAGCGCTTCGACCACATCTTCTACACCGGCAACGGCGCCGTCGGCCGGATCGTCATGGCAGCCGCCGCCCGGCACCTCACCCCGGTCACCCTGGAACTCGGCGGCAAGAGCCCGGTGGTGGTCGAACCCGGCGTCGACCTCGCGGTCACCGCCCGGCGGATCGCCCGGGGCAAGTTCCTCAACGCCGGCCAGACCTGCGTCGCCCCCGACTACGTCCTCGCCATCGGCGAGAGCGCGCCCGCGCTGGAGGCACACCTCGCCGACGCCGTCCGGGAGCTGTACGGCGACGACCCGGCGACCGGCGGCGAGTACGGCCGGATCGTCAACGAGCGCCACTTCGACCGGCTCACCGCGCTGCTCGGCGACGGTCGGACCGTCACCGGCGGCACCCACGACCGCGCCGACCGCTACCTCGCCCCGACCGTCCTCGCCGACGTCTCCCCCGAGGCCCCCGTGATGCGGGCGGAGATCTTCGGCCCGATCCTCCCCGTCGTCTCCGTGCCCGACCTCGACGCGGCGATCGCCTTCATCAACGAGCGCGACAAGCCGCTCGCCCTCTACGCCTTCACCGAGTCCGCGCACACCAAGCAGCGGCTGACCGAGGAGACCTCCTCCGGCGCGCTCTCCTTCGGACTGCCGGTCTCCCACCTCGCCATGCCCGAGCTGCCGTTCGGCGGCGTCGGCGAGAGCGGCATGGGCCGCTACCACGGCGAGTACTCCCTCGACACCTTCAGCCACGCCAAGGCCGTCGTCGACAAGCCCCTCGCCTGACCGCTCCCCCTCGTCCGATCGTTTCTCCCCTCCCCGCCACCCCGACACCGAGCGAGCATCCTCATGACCACCATCGACCACGGCGCCGCCGTCGCCGCGGAGACCGCCCGGCTCGTCGCCGCCCTCCAGGACGCCGACCCGGCCACCCCGGTGCCCACCTGCCCCGGCTGGACACTGACCGACCTCACCCGCCACACCGGCAGCGTGCAGCGCTGGTTCACCGTCCTGCTCCGGCAGCGGATCCAGCAGCCGCCCCGCAGCCGCGAGGTCGACCTGCGGCTGCCCGCCGGGCCGGACGGCTACCCCGCCTGGCTGGCGGAGGCCGCGGCCGAGGCCGGCGCCACGTTCGCGGAAACCGACCTCGACGCCCCGATGTGGGCCTGGGGCGCCGACCAGCACGCCCGCTTCTGGGTACGGCGGATGCTGTTCGAGACCCTGGTGCACCGCGCCGACGCGGAACTCGCCCTCGGGCGCACCCCGGTGCTCGACCTGGAGCTGGCCGCCGACGGGGTGTCCGAATTCCTCACCAACCTGCCCTTCGCCGCGTTCTTCGCCCCGGGGATCGCCGAGCTGCGCGGCGCGGACCGCACCATCCGCTTCACCCGCACCGACGGCAGCGCCACCTCCGCGGACGGTGACTGGCTGATCCGCCTGCGGCCCGACGGCTTCGGGCTCGACCGCTTCGGGCTCGACGCGGACGGCCCGGGCCCGGAGGCCGACGTGACCGTCCGCGCGAGCGCCGCCGATCTGCTGCTGCTCCTGTACGGCCGCCTCGACCTGGCCTCCGCCCGCCTCGACGTGCGCGGGGACGAGGAACTGCTCGCGCACTGGTGCGCCAACTCGGCGTTCTGACCTGCCCGGACGAGGGGCGGCGGCCGGGCCGCCGCCCCTCGTCCGTACGGGTGATCGACTGTCGGTGGCCGGTGCTAGCGTGCCGTTCCGTCAACAGACGATCAAGGAAAGGCGGCATCGGATCGTGGACGTCGAGGTCACGCGCCACCAGGTCGCACCCCAGCGGATCACCCAGGCCCTGGAGGGCATCGAGGACCGGGCCCTCACCAGCTGGTACCGGATCCACTACGGCCGCCTGGCCATCCAGGAGATCCGGACGATGGGCGAGGAGCTCCTCGACCACATCGGCGCGCTCACCCTGGAGGGCCGGCCGCTCAGCGGCTACCCCGCCCGAGTCATCCTGGAGACCGCGGCCGAGTGCTCCCTCGGTGTGCTGTCCCTCGGCTGCTTCCCCCGCGGCGACTTCGAGGTCCCCTTCCCGTTCATCGGCGAGACGCTGACCAGCGAAGAGACCAGCTTCGGCGACACCATCGACTTCGCCCCCACGGCCGCCACCTGGGTCGACGCCTTCGCGATGTGCGTGATCAGCGGCCTGATCCAGGAGCGCCACCGCATGCTCGGCCCGCTGCTGAAGGACGACTACGGGCCCTCGGTCCGCAAGGGCCTGCCCCACTCGGACCTGGACTCGACCTCCGATCCGGCGAGCCTCGCCGAGCTGGACGCGCTCTGCTCCTACCTCCACGTCGTGCCGACCGCCGTCTCACCCTGGGTCGCCCCCGGCCCCGTGCCCCTGCGCAAGCCGGACGCCGAGGAGCGCGCCACGGCCGCCCGGGCGCTGGACGCCGCCGGTCCGCTCACGCCGGACCAGCAGCTGCTGCGCGTCCTGCTCGACGACGACCGGAGCACCTTCGAGCGGGCCCTCGCCGCCCGCCTCGGCCAGCACCGCGAGAGCAGCGCTCCGGACGCGGCCCCGCGCAGCCTGCTCCCGGTCCTCCCGATCGCCCTGGCCGCACTCGCCGTCCAGGCGCACGGCTGGCAGCTCGGCCTCTCCTCCGGCTACCTCCCGGCGACGCTCATACAGCCCCCGGTGCTCTGACCGCCCCACCCCAGCCATCCGCCCGTCTGCCTGTCCATCCGTCCGTCCGTCCGTCCGTCCGTCCGCGGAGTGTCCAACGGTTGCCCAACAGACGAAACATCCCACCTATAGCCGCCGATCCCCGGCCGGATCGGCGGGCATCCCGTCCGCTACCCGGTCTCCTGGTGAGCGCACCCGCCCCCGGCAAGCACCGAGCCGCTGTGAGCCGCGACGGCCGGGTCATCCGATCGGATGGCCCGGCCGTCCGCGTTGTCGTCGTCCTGGCCGAAGAACGCCGAGTCCAGCCCGGAACCACCGGGACCAGGGGCACGAACCGGGCTCAGCCGGCCGCCGGGCGGTCGAGGAAGCGCCGGAGCCCCTCCCGCACCCCGTCCGTCGGCACGGTGGCCGCGAAGCAGGCCGCCTCGACGGCGAGGCCCTCGTCGATCGGCAGGTTGATGCCACGGGTGACGGCCCGCAGGCAGGCGGACACCGCGGTCGGCGCGTGCCGGATGATCCGGTCGACCAGGCCCCGTGCCGCGTCGAGCAGTTCGCCGGCCGGGACGACGGCGTTGACCAGTCCGATCTCGGCGGCACGGGCGGCCGGGACCGGGTCCCCGGTCAGGATCAGCTCCAGGGCGCAGCACCCGACCGCACGCACAGCCACCGCCCGCACGAGCCCGCCCGACGTCCTGCCCCGGTGCCCTACTCCCCCACACCGCCCCGCGCGGCCCGGGTGAACCGCGCGCCCCACTCCTCGACGAGGTCGAGCAGTTCGGGCGGGCCGAGGACGCGGAAGTCCGCGCCCAGCGAGCCGAGCGCCATGGCCGGCCAGTCCAGGGAGTCGGCGGTCATCTCCAGGTGGCAGCGCCCGGCGTCGACCTCCTCGACGGTGCCCCACCGGCCGACCCGTGCGCGGACGGTCGCGGCCGGGGCGTTCACCAGCGCCGCCACCCGGTACGGGCGCGGTACGCCGTTGAGACCGGCCCGGACGAACTCGGCGGCGTCGGCGGCGGGCAGCGAACGGGGCCCGAACCGGACGCCGCCGCCCTGCGGCGCGCTCAGCCGGTCGAGCCGGAAGGTGCGCCAGTCCTGCCGGTCGAGGTCGTAGGCGACCAGGTACCAGCGGCGGTGCAGGCACACCAGCCGGTGCGGTTCGACCTGCCGTTCGGCGTGCCGGCCGTCGGCGGCGGTGTAGGAGAAGCGCAGCCGCTCGGTGTCCCGGCAGGCCAGCGCGACCACGGTGAGCCGGTCCGGGTCGACGCCCGGCCCGGCCGTGGCGCCCCCGCCGACGGGGACGGTCACCGCACGCAGCGCCTCGACCCGGTGCCGCAGCCGGGCGGGCATCACCTGCACCACCTTGGCCAGCACCCGCACCGAGGCCTCGGCGATGCCCTCCACCGGGCTCTCCGCCGCGGCCTGGAGGCCCACGGCCAGGGCGACCGCCTCCTCGTCGTCGATCACCAGCGGGGGCAGGGCGGCGCCCGCGGCGAGCTGGTAGCCGCCGTCGACGCCGCGCTGCGCCTCCACGGGGTAGCCGAGTTCGCGCAGGCGGTCGATGTCGCGGCGCAGGGTGCGGATCGAGACCCCGAGCCGGTCGGCCAGTTCCTCGCCGGGCCAGTAACGGTGGGTCTGGAGCAGGGAGAGCAGTCGCAGCGTCCGGGTGCTGGTGTTCGCCATGACCCCGATCATCCCGGAATTCAGGCCAGAAAGTGGCCGCTATCGCGTTTAGCGTGGACCTTGTCCGAAGGAGCAGGAACCGAACGGAAGGCCACCACCATGACCAGCACCGCGACCCCGAACAACAGCACCACCACCGGCGAGCGCGCCGACCTGCTGGCGGCCCTGGCCAAGCAGCGGCACTTCCTGCGCTTCACCACCCGCGACCTCACCGACGAGCAGGCCGGCCTGCGGACCACCGCCAGCGCACTGTGCCTGGGCGGCCTGATCAAGCACGTGAGCGCGGTCGAGCGGTTCTGGGTGGCCTTCATCGTGGAAGGCCCGTCCGCCATGCCCGATTTCAGCAGCTTCACCGAGGCCGACTTCGCCCGCCGTGCGGACGAGTTCCGCCTGCTGCCCGGCGAGACGCTGGCCGGCGTCCTGGCCGAGTACGCCGAGGTGGCCCGCCGCACCGACGACCTGGTCGCCACCCTCCCCGATCTGGGCGCCACCCAGCCGCTGCCGAAGGCCCCCTGGTTCGAGGCCGACACCGAGTGGTCGGCCCGCCGGGTGCTGATGCACATCGTCGCCGAGAGCGCCCAGCACGCGGGCCACGCCGACATCATCCGCGAGGCCCTGGACGGCGCGAAGAGCATGGGCTGACGCCGGTGGACGGCCCGGGTGCCTGGGGCCTGTCCGGCGGATCCGCCGGACAGGCCCCGGGCCGCCCCTCCCCCTCGGCCGGTTGCCGGGGGCGGGTCAGCCCCGGCCGACGAAGGTGAACCCGGCCCCGGCGACCGCGCCACGGAGCACGGCGTCGTCGAGCGGTTGCGCGGACGCCACGGTGACGCGGCCGGTCGGCGCGTCGGCGCTGACCCCGGTGACGCCGGGGAGGGCGGCCAGCCCGGCGCTGACCGTCCTCTCGCAGTGGCCGCAGCTCATGCCGTCGACGGTGAGGACGGTGGTGATGGACATGGTGGTGCCTCCGGTGAGGTGAGGTGGGGTGGGGAAGCCCGGCCGGGCCCGCTCGGACGCGGCCGGTGATCAACGTGCACCACGACAGCGGAAAGCGCCGCCGACGCCGAGGGACACGCCGCACGGGTGGCACCTTCGAGTGGTTCCGGGAACCGATCGGTCCGCGCGACCGACGGGTCGTCACCGACCGGCTGAACCGGTGGTCCGCTTTCGCCCGTTCCTCCCCATAACGCCCTTCCTTTCCGCGACCGAACCCCGTCCGAACTCCGCCTAGACTCGTCTGATCCCGACCGGACCCGCCCAGGAGCCCTTCACCGCCATGCCCACCCCGACGCCCCACACCTCCATACCCGGCGGGTCCACCGGACCCGACCCGACCACCGGAGCGAGGGCGCGCCTCGCAGCCGGGGGCAGCCGATGAAGAGGTTCACCGGATTCCGGCGCCTGCGGCTCTGGCACGGCGCGCTCGCCCTGGTGGTGGCCGGCGCCGTGACCGCCGGCCTGCTGTGGTGGCACCCGTGGGCCCCGGGCGAGGGGCAGAAGCCGATGCAGTTCACCACGGCCGCCGGCGACTCACCCCGCTTCGGCACCGGCGAGCACCTGTACCGCTACAAGGTGCGGGCGGAGAACGGGATCGCCGAGAGCCCCGGGCAGTTCGCCACCGAGGTCGACGCGGTCCTCGGGAACGTCCAGTACGGCTGGGCCGCCGGTGGCACCGCCTCCTTCCAGCGCATGCCCGCCGACCCGGTGGACTTCACCGTCTACCTGGCCACCCCGGAGACCACCGACCGGATCTGCGGCCAGTACGGCCTGGACACCGGCGGCACGGTGAACTGCGGCGTGGGCCACCAGGTCGTCATCAACCTCAAGCGCTGGACGGAGCTGTCGGAGTTCTACGTCGGCAAGCCCGAGCTCTACCACGCGCTCGCCGTCAACCACGAGGTCGGCCACATCCTCGGCAACGGCCACGTCGACTGCCCGGGCGCGGGCGCGCCGGCACCGGTGATGATGCAGCAGATCAAGGGCCTGCACGGCTGCGTCCCGAACGGCTGGCCCTACTCCGACACCGGCACCCTGCTCACCGGCCCGCCCGTCCAGGCCCCCACCTCCGCTCCCTGACGGCCCACCCCTCCCGTCCGCGGCCGGCCGCCCGGCTGGCGTCAGGACCAGGCGGCCGGCAGCGGACGGGCGTGCAGTACGTCCAGCCGGGACACCGCCCGGGTCACGACCACATAGAGGCGGTGCAGGCCGCGCGGTTCGGCCTCGACGATGGCGGCGGGCTCCAGCACGATCACATGGTCGTACTCAAGTCCCTTGACCAGCGAGGCCGGTAGCACCGTGACCCGCGCCGGGGTGCCGACCTCCGCCGCCGACGCGGCCGCCACCCCGGCCTCCCGCAGTGCCGAGGCGGCCCCCGGGGCCTCCGCGTCCGCGGCGATGACCGCGATCGACCCCTCCCGCTCCAGCGCGCCGCGCACCGCCTCCACCACCGACCGCCCCGGGTCACCGACTTGACGTACCGTCAGTTCGCCGTCCTGGCGCAGCGAGCGGGCCGGCGGGACTCCCACGTCCAGCGCGGCGAGCAGTTGGTTGGCCAGGGCCAGCACGGCCGCCGGCACCCGGAAACCGGTGGTCAGCGGGACCACGGCCGCCTGCGGCTTGCCCAGGTGGGCCAGTTGCTCGGGCCAGCTGCGCGCCGACCACGGCGCGGTCGCCTGCGCGAGGTCGCCGAGGACGGTGAGCGAACCGAAGGCACTGCGGCGGGCGATCGCCCGGCACTGCATCGGCGAGAGGTCCTGCGCCTCGTCGACCACCACGTGGCCGAAGCCGGCCGGCCGCTCGATCAGCCCGGCCACCTCGTCGAGCAGCAGCAGGTCGTGCCCGGACCAGCGTGCGCTCTTCGGCGAGCGCGGCGGCCGGTGCCAGCGGATCGCCGCCTGCTCGGCCGGGGCGAGCAGGCCGTCCGCGGCCTCGGCCAGGACGGCGGGGTCACCGAGCAGGGCCGCCAGCACCGCCTCCGGGCGCAGCGCGGGCCACGCCGCGTCGAGGAAGGCCGCCACCGGCCGGCAGCGGCCGATCCTCGTCCGCCAGGCTCCACCCTTGATCCCGGACCGCCGCTCGGCCCGGTCCTGGAGTGCGGCCACCACCCGGGTGCGGAGGTTTTCCCGGCCGATCGCGTACGGCGCGTCCTGCTCGCGCAGTTCGGCGACCATCCGGTCCAGTTCGTCCGCCGGGACGCGCCAGCGGTAGGAGCCGTCCGGGACGACCAACGCCTCGGAGCCGGTCGCGCCGACCCGCCCGTACAGCGCCCGGCGCAGCACGGCCGCCATCCGGGCGTCCTGCTTGACCACGGCGGCCCGCTCGTCGTCGTCCGCCTGGACGGGGTGCGTGGCCACCAGGTCCTCGACGGTGCACTGGGCGATGTCGATCTCGCCGAGCGCGGGCAGGACTTCGGCGATGTAGCGCAGGAAGGTCGGGTTCGGGCCGACGACCAGCAGGCCACCGCGCTGGATCCGCTGGGGGAAGGTGTAGAGCAGGTAGGCGGCGCGGTGCAGGCCGACGGCGGTCTTGCCGCTGCCCGGCGCGCCCTGGACGCACACCGACTCGGTCAGCCCGCCGCGCACCAGCGTGTCCTGCTCGGGCTGGATGGTGGCGACGATGTCACGCATCGGCCCGGTCCGTGGGCGTTCGATCTCGGCGGTGAGGATGCCGCCGGCGCCTCGCCGCCCACCCCGCGCCTCGGCGCGGCTCAGGTACTCGTCCTCCAGGCCGGTGAGGTCCTCGGGCGCGCCGGGGCTCGACGGCGCCCAGCCGAAGCGCCGTCGCCTCGCGAGGCCGAGCGGCCGGTCGGCGCTCGCCTGGTAGAACGCCCGGGAGACGGGGGCCCGCCAGTCGATCACCAGCGGCGGCGCGGCCGGGTCGGCCGAGATCCGGCGGCGGCCCACGTGGTAGCGCTGGCGCCGGTGGTCGCCGGTCTCCGGGGCGTCGTCGAAGTCGAGCCGGCCGAAGAATGCCGGGCTCTGCGGCAGTTCCCGCATCCGCCGGGCCCGGGTCCGCAGGTAGCGGCCGAGGGCCTCCGCGCCGGCACCGTCGCCGGAGACGTCCTCCGCGGCGACGACCTGGTGGTCCGCGTCCTCGACCTGCCGGGCCAGTGCCGCCCGGCAGGCCTCGACATGGGCCCGTTCGCCTTCCAGCTCCCCGTCGAGGCCGGCCGCCGTCCGCTCGCCGTCCGCGCGCCGGAGGTCTCCCGCCATCGCCGCACCCCTTTCCCCGTCACTTCCCTGCCACCGGTTCCGCCCGGCCGTGCGCCCGCAGCACGTACGCACGGAGCACGTACGCACGGAGCAGCATAACTGAACCCAGTTAAGAGAATGACCGAGTTGCGTTTTGGGCGGGTCCGGGGATCGACGGACGCCCGAGGCCTCCCCGGCCGCCCCTCCCGCGGGCGCCGACCTCGCCCTCGGTGCTCATCCGCGCATGCCGGAGCACGGATAATCCTGTATCGGACCAGGTCGTGGTCCTGATCGTGCTCATGGAGGAACAGCGTTGAACGGTATGCCCGCCGGAGAGAACCTCGACTACCGGCTGCTGCTGGATGCCGCGGCGGCGGCCGCGCGGGCGACCGGCGACCAAGGGCATGTCGCCGACTACATCCCGGCCCTCGCCACGGTCGACCCGGACGCCTTCGGCATGGCGGTGGCCACCGTCGACGGCGAGCTGTACGGGGTCGGGGACTGGGAGCAGCCGTTCTCCGTCCAGAGCGTCTCGAAGCTGTTCACCCTGGCACTGGCCCTGGCGTACGGCGGGGACACGGTCTGGCGCGGGGTGGGGCGGGAGCCGTCCGGCAATCCCTTCAACTCGCTGGTGCAGTTGGAGAGCGAGCACGGCATCCCGCGCAACCCGTTCATCAACGCCGGCGCGCTCGTGGTGACCGACCGCCTGCAGACCATGACGGGCGACGCCGCCGGGACGGTCCGCGAGTTCCTCCGCCGGGAGTCCGGCAACCCGCTGCTCGACACCGATCCGGTCGTGGCCGCGTCCGAGGCCGAGCACGGCCACCGCAACGCCGCCCTGGCCCACTTCATCGCCAGCCACGGCAACCTGGAGAACCCGGTCGAGACCGTCCTCGACCACTACTACGCGCACTGCGCGGTGTCCGCCAGCTGCCGGGACCTGGTCCTGGCCGGCTCCTTCCTGGCCCGCTACGGGGTGCGCACCGACGGCACCCGGCTGATGTCGCGCAGCGAGGCCAAGCGCGTCAACGCCGTCCTGCTCACCTGCGGCACCTACGACGCGGCGGGCGAGTTCGCCTTCCGGGTCGGGCTGCCGGGCAAGAGCGGCGTGGGCGGCGGCATCCTCGCCATACTGCCCGGGCGGGCCGCGGTCTGCGCCTGGGGCCCCCGGCTGGACCAGGCCGGCAACTCGGTGGCCGCGGTCACCGCCCTGGACGCCCTGACCACCCTCTCCGGCTGCTCGATCTTCTGACCTCCCGACGGCCTCCCGACGGCCTCCCGACCGCCGCCCCGCCGCCCCGCCGCCCCGGCGCCCCGCCGCCCCGGCGCTCCGGCGCTCCGGCGCTCCGCGGGCTCGCGCGCCACACCCGGCCATCGCCCAACTTGTGGCGTTGATCCGACTGTTGGGCACCGACCGGCCGGTTGTCCATGGCATGCTCCAGGCGGGGGCGCCGATCGTGATGACGATCGGCCGGCCATGAGGAACACGACCAAGAGGAAAGTGGGGGTCCCGTCCCATGCGAACCGTCGTAGCAAGCTTGTTGGCCCTGGCCGGCGCGGCAGGGCTGGTGCTCAGTTCGTTCCAGCCCTGGTACGCCAAGAGCGATCCGAGGTCCGTACCGGTCGCCGACCTGTTCCGGGGCATGTCACCCACCCGCACCACGTCGACCGGCATGTCGATGTTCCTGCTCCTGGCCGTCGCCGCGGCGATCGCGGTGCTGGCGCTGCTGGTGCGCTCGCGCCCGGGCCTGCTCCTGGCCGCCGTGGTCGCGGTGGTCACCGGCGTGCTCTGGGTGTACCAGAAGGGACGGGAGGTGAAGCCGCTCTCGCTCGGGATCGGCGATCTGGAGAACGGCTTCTGGAACGCCTGCGGCGGCGTCCTGGTGCTCCTCCTCGCCCTGGCCGTGCTGCCGCCCAAACGCTCCTGAGCCTTCCAGCCTCCCGGCCCGGTCGCCCCCACGGCGGCCGGGCCGGAGTCATTTCCGCCCAAGGTGATCCACTCCCCATCACTCCCTAAAATCACCTTTACTTCACTCCTCACGGTAGCTTAAGGATAGATACCAACCTATCGAGCGAGCTGGAGTACGGCATGACCATCTACACCTCCGACGAGGGCGCCCGCGTCCTCGCCCAGGAGTACACCGCCCTCCTGGACCGCTGGCCCGTGCCCGCCGAACGGCTGCACGTCCCCACCCGCCAGGGTTCGACCTTCGTCCTGGCCTGCGGCCCCGAGGACGCGGCGCCCCTGGTCCTGCTGCACGGGTCCGGGGCGAACGCGGCGATGTGGGCGGACGACGTGGCCCTGTGGGCCCGGCACTTCCGCGTCTACGCCGTCGACGTGATCGGCGAGCCCGGCCTGAGCGCCCCCGTGCGCCCCGAACTGCACTCCGACGCGCACGCGCTGTGGCTGGACGACGTGCTGGACGCGCTGCGCGTCGAACACGCCGCCTTCGTGGGGACGTCGCTGGGCGGGCTGCTGGCCCTCGACTACGCCATCCGCCGCCCGCAGCGGGTGGACCGGCTGGCGCTGCGCTGCCCCTGCGGGATCGGCCGCCAGAAGCGGGGGGTCCTGGTCGCCGCACTGTTCGTGCTGCCGTTCGGGGACTGGGGGCGGCGCACGATGCTGAGGCTGGCCCTGGGCCCCGCCCCCACCACCGTCCCGCCCACGGCAGAGGAACGCGCCTTCGGCGAGTACGTGCTGCTCATCCACCAGCACTTCCGGCCGCGGCGGGAGAAGCTGCCGGTCGTCACCGACGACGACCTGGCGGGCCTGGAGATGCCGGTGCAGGTCACCATCGGTGGCCGCGACCGGCTCATCGACTCCCACGACACCCGCCGCCGGCTCCAGCGGGCCGCCCCCCGGGTGTCGGTCACCTTCCTCCCCGAGGTCGGCCACCTGCTCAGGGACCGGACCCGGCCGGCCCTCGACTTCCTGCTCGCCGAGGAAGGCGGCCCGCCCCGGGCCTGAACGCGAGCGGCCCCATGCTCCACCGCCCGTCGGGGCGAGGAGCACGGGGCCGTCGTACCGGGACCGGCACGAACCGGGTCAGGACCGCGCGGCGGACCTCACGGAACGCGGATGACGGGCGGCGGCAGCGCCGGCAGGGCGGCGGCGCCCGCCACCGACGGCACCCCGGGCGGAGCGGCGGGGACGCTCGACGACCGGGTCGGGGATCGTCACGGGGATGCCGGTCGGAACGCGGGCGCCGGTGAGGCGGGCGAGTTCGTCGTCGTCGGAGTGGACGCGGGTGGCCGTGGGGGCGATCCCGGCGGTGGCCGCCAGCCGGGCCATCTGGCGGCGCTGGCTGGGCAGGACGAGGGTGACGACGGTGCCGGACTCGCCGGCCCGGGCGGTGCGGCCGCCCCGGTGGAGGTAGTCCTTGTGGTCGACCGGCGGGTCCAGGTTGACGACCAGGTCGAGGCCGTCCACGTGGATCCCCCGCGCGGCGACGTTGGTGGCGATCAGCGCGGTGACCTGGCCGGTGCGGAACTGCTCCAGGGTCCGGGTGCGCTGGGGCTGGGACTTGCCGCCGTGCAGGGCCGCAGCCTTCACCCCGTTGGCGAGCAGGTCATCGACCAGCGCGTCGGCACGGTCCCGGGTGTCGGTGAACATGATCACCCCGCCGTCCCGGGCCGCGATGCGGACGATCAGGGTGTTCTTGTCGTGGTTCTGCACATGCAGCACGTGGTGCTCCATGGTGGTGACCGCTCCGGCCGACGGATCCACCGAGTGGGTGACCGGGTCCTTGAGGAAGCGGCGCACCAGCCGGTCGACGTTGCGGTCCAGGGTCGCGGAGAAGAGCAGCGTCTGGCAGTCGGCGGAGACCTGGTCGAGCAGCTCGGTGACCTGCGGCAGGAAGCCGAGGTCGGCCATCTGGTCGGCCTCGTCCAGGACCGCGATGCCGACGTCGTCCAGTCGGCAGTGACCGCGCTGGATCAGGTCCTTCAGCCGGCCGGGGGTGGCGACGACGACCTCGGCGCCCCGGTGCAGCACCTGGGACTGGCGGCCGATCGACATCCCGCCCACCACGGTCGCCATCCGCAGCCGCACCGAGTGCGCGTAGGGGGTGAGCGCCTCGGTGACCTGCTGCGCGAGTTCGCGGGTGGGGACCAGTACCAGGGCCAGCGGGCTGCCCGGCTCGGCCCTGCGGCCGGCGGCACGGGCGGCGGTGCGGGCCAGCACCGCGAGGCCGAAGGCGATGGTCTTGCCGGAGCCCGTCCGGCCCCGGCCGAGCACGTCACGGCCGGCCAGCGAGTTCGGCAGCGTGGTGGCCTGGATGGGGAACGGCGAGGTGACGCCCTGGCGGGTCAGCGTCTTCAACAGGGCCGCGGGCATGTCCAGTTCGTCGAACGACTCGACGGCGGGCAGGGCGGGGGTGGTGCTGACCGGGAGTTCGAACTCCTGCTGGGAGGATCGGCCCTGGGCCCGGTTCGGGGCTCCGGTCCGGCGGTGCGGGCTGCGGTGCGACGGGCGATTCGAGCGGTTCATACGGAACCTTCCTCAAGACGGCACGTCGCGAGGAAGGCTCCGCTGCACGGGCGCGCGGAGATCACAAGAAACGGGCCGGAGATGTGCCGGGCGGGGCGCGAACGATGCGGCCGGGCGAGGCATGGACGGTGCAGCCGCCGGTGGGCGGGCGCCGGTGCGCGGTCGGCGCGACACGGCCCGCGCGGGACGGCGGACGACGGCCGAAGGCGGATCCACAGGGCCCGGTACGGCCGGGGCGGCCAGGACGGCCGGAGGCGATTCGGGGGTGGAACGGCCGAGGGGCCCGCACCGGGCGTAGTGCACGGTGCGGGCCCCTCGCTACCAGGCGAGTGCCGTGGCAGAGAACTACAGCGGGCGAATGTTCTCGGCCTGCGGGCCCTTCTGGCCCTGCGTGACGTCGAACTCGACCTTCTGGCCCTCGAGCAGCTCACGGAAGCCCTGGGCGTTGATGTTCGAGTAGTGGGCGAAGACGTCAGCGCCGCCGTCCTCCTGCTCGATGAAGCCGAAGCCCTTTTCCGCGTTGAACCACTTCACGGTACCAGTAGCCATAAAAAAATCTCCTTCGAGAGACTGTACGAAGTCCGCACCGTGCGGACCGTCGAGTCGCCGCGATGAGCACCCGCCGGGGAAAGAGCCGGAAAACAAAAAATGCGCCTGCAATACATCAGCAGGCGCACACAAAGTTCATGGGAACCACTACTGCAACTAAATCGACTGTAGCAGGCCCGGGCTCGTCGCGGTGGACATTCCGCGGCCGGTCTTTCCGGCCCCTCCCCCACGGGAGCGGCTCGCCCGCCGACGGGCTCGGCAACGGGTGGTGCCGCCACGGCAGTTGGGACACCGGCGGCGGGGCCCGGTCGGGCGAAGAATTTTTTCGGGCCGGGCGGGTCCGCCGAGCCAGGGCCGGCTGGTCGTGCCCTGTCACCCGGCGGGGTTCCGGCCCTCCGGAAGGGTCCGCTCCCCGGTTTTTCGGAGCATACTGATCGGGATGACGAAATCACCGGCAGTCCGGCGCCACCTGCCCACCAGTCCCTTCAAAGCCCCGGCCGAGGTGCCCCGCAAGCGGTTCGCCGCGGGCGACCGGGTCACCCACGACAAGCACGGCCTCGGCCGGGTCGTCGACGTCGAGGACGGCAGCGACATCGCGGTCCTCGTCGACTTCGGCTCCCGCCAGGAGCGACTCACCCCTCCGTACGCCGAGATGTGGAAGCTCTGACCCGGGGCTCCCCCCGGGACACCAGGGCCCGGGCCCCGGAACGATCCACGAGACCTTCCCCAGGACGCCGGACCGTGCGTAGGCCGTAGGACAGGCCGCGCGCACGGTCACGCGCCCGGCCTGCGCCGAACCGTGCACGAGGCCACCGAAGCCGGCGGCGGCGCAATAGTCTGGGTGCATGTCGAACTCTGATGAGCTCCTCGTTGACATCGCCGCCATGGTGGAGTCCGAGCACAGCAACCAGATGTCCTTGACCGTGGTCGTCCCCGGAGCGGTCATCACCGGCCGGCTCGCACCGATGGACCTCTGGTTCGAGCGGGTGTCGGAAGTCCTGCACACCTCACAGCACTTGAAGCCGTTCGCCGCCCTCTTCTCCCCGCCCTCCGCCGGCGCGCCCGCACGGCCGACGCACCTGCACCTGCACCGGGCGCGGATCCTCCAGGGCGACTTCGGACTGCCCCATACCGGCGGCATGTACCGGATCGCCATCGAGGACGTGAGCAGTTGGACGGTGGGTGACCTCAGCTACTCCGACGCCTGACCTCCGACGGGCCCCGGGCGCCACACGGCCGCCCGGGGCCCTGTCCGTCCGCGAACACGGGCCCGCGCCGCGCCGTCAGCGGCCGGTGAGCGAGCGGAGTTCGGCGGCGTAGAGCTCGGCGGGGTCGAATCCCATGCCGGTGAAGTGGCCGGCGAGTTCGAGGGAGAGCACGCCGTGCAGCCGGGTCCAGACGGCGAGGGCCAGGCGGAGGACCGCCGGCGGGGCCGGGTGCCCCCCGGCCCAGGCCCGGTGTTCGGCGAGGTGGGCGTCGAACGGGGACGGCGGCACGGCCGGTGACTGCTCCGCGGGTGACTTCTCGACGGGCGGCTGTTCGGCGGCGCAGGCATCGAGCAGGACGGCCATGATCTCGACGGAGATCCGGGTGGTGTCCTCGGGCGCCCGGTAGCCGGGCACGGGGGTGCCGTAGACGAGCAGGTACCGCTGGGGGTCGTCCAGGGCCCACCCGCGCAGGGCCTGCGCCAGCCCGGCCACGTCGGTACCCGCGGCGGCGCGGGCCTGGAAGGCGTCGGCGAGGCTCCGGTAGGCGTCCCGGACGAGTTCGGTGATCAGCTCGTCGCGACTGGCGAAGTACCGGTAGAGGGCCGGGCCGCTCATGCCCATCCGCTTGGCGATGGCGTTGAGGGACAGCGCGGAGGCCCCGGCGGTGGCGATCTGCTCCCAGGCCCGCTCCTTGATCTCCTCCTGCACCTGGGCGCGGTAGCGCTCCCGGGGAGTCCTCACATCCGACGCGCCCATGGCCGCCTCCAGACCTCACGACGACGACATCACCATCTCGTTAGAGGCTATCACTCCCCCTCTTGACTCTCACCAACGCCGTTCGTTATAACTTCTAACGAAGGCAACAACATCTACCGAGAAGGAGGGCGTCATGGACACCGAACGCCTCGTCCAGGTCGTACTGCCGGGCATCGTGGCGCCGGAGGGCCTGGAGATCCGGCACGGAGCCGTACCGCGGGCCGGCCGGGGGCAGGTCCTGATCGCCATGGAGGCGAGCGGCGTCTCGTTCGCCGAGCAGCAGATGCGCCGCGGCCGGTACTACGACCAGCCGCCGTTCCCGTTCGTCCCCGGCTACGACCTGGTCGGCCGGGTGCTGGCCACCGGCGAGGGCGTCGACCCGGGGCTGGCCGGGCAGCGGGTGGCCGCGCTGATGAAGGTCGGCGGATGGGCCAGCCACGTGACCGTCGACGCCGCCGACGCCGTGCCCGTCCCGGACGGCCTCACCGCAGCCGAGGCGGAGACCGTGGTGGTCAACGGCATCACGGCCTGGCAGCTGCTGCACCGCCGGGCACGGGTGCGCGCCGGGCAGCGGATCCTGGTGCACGGCGCCTCCGGCGGGGTGGGCTCCGTCCTGGTCCAGCTGGCGCGCGCGGCCGGCGTGCAGGTGATCGGCACGGCGTCCGCGCGACACCACGACGCCCTGCGGGAGCTCGGCGCGACCCCGGTCGACTACCGCACGGAGGACGTGGCGGCCCGGGTCCGGGAGCTGGCGCCCGGCGGGGTGGACGCCGTGTTCGACCACGTCGGCGGGCGCAGCGTGATCGACTCCTGGCGCCTGCTCGCCCCCGGCGGCACGCTCGTCGCCTACGGCAGCGCCTCCACCCGCGACGACACCGGCTCCAAGCAGTGGCCCGTGCTGAAGATCCTCGCCCGCACCTGGCTCTGGAACACCCTGCCCAACGGCCGCCGCGCCCACTTCTACAACATCTGGGCCGGCCGCGCCCTCGGCCGGGACCGCTTCCGCGCCCGCCTCCGGTCCGACCTCGCCCAGGTGTTCGCCGCCGTCGCCCGCGGTGACGTCACCGCCCGGATCGCCGCCCGGCTCCCGCTCGCCCGGGCGGCCGAGGCCCTGCGGCTGGCGGAGTCCGGGACCGTCAGCGGCAAGATCGTCCTGGTTCCCTGACCCGCGGGGCACGGGGGCACGGGGCCCGGCAATGACTCGGCAATGACCCGGCAATGGTTCAGACCATTGACGGCCCGGACGGGGGCTTCTACGGTGTCAGCACCGACCTGACGCAGGCATGCCATGATCTTCGGCCGCGCCCCCACGCGCGCGCCCTACGTCGGGCGCACACTCCATCCACCCCCACGGAGGAGCACCATGCGCAAACGTCATCTCGCCGGCGCGGCCGCGGCCGCGATCGCGCTCCCGCTCGTGCTGGCCCTGCCCGCCCAGTCGCACGGCTACATCAACCTGCCGCCCAGCCGGTCCGCGCTCTGCGGAGCGGGCGGGGTGCCGTGGGACTGCGGCGACATCCAGTGGGAACCGCAGAGCGTCGAGGGCCCGAAGGGCTTCCCCGGCCGGGGCCCGGCCGACGGCACCATCTGCGCCGGCGGGGACGCCCGTTGGGCCCCGCTGGACGACCCGCGCAACGGCACCTGGCCGACCACCCGGGTGACGGCGGGCCAGCAGCTCACCTTCACCTGGTACATCGAGGCCCGGCACTCCACCACGAACTTCAGGTACTACCTCACCAAGCCCGGTTACGACGCCAGCCAGCCGATCACCCGGGCCAGCCTGGACCTCACCCCCTTCCTGACCGTCCCCTACAACGGCCGCCAGCCCGCCGCCACCACCACCCACACCGCGACCCTCCCCAGCGGTCGTACCGGGCACCAGGTGGTGGTGGCGGTCTGGGACGTCGCCGACACCGGCAACGCCTTCTACTCCTGCACCGACGTCCAGTTCTGACGGTCCTGACCGCTGCACCGCACTGACGGCCCCGGTCCCGGCGGCCCCCCGGGGGGGGGGGGGGGGGGGGGGCCCCCCCCGCGGCCCCCCCCGGGCGG
>NZ_JBFBHW010000040.1:0-82827 GCF_040685395.1 Kitasatospora sp. NPDC088779
GGGACGGGGGGGGGTGTGGGGGGGGCCGGGCGTGCGGTGTGCCCGGGGGGCGGCCCCGCGGCCCCTCCCGGGCGGGGGGCCGGGGGGGGGGTCCGGGGGGGGGGGGCGGGGGGGGGGCGGCCTGGCCCCCCACGTCCAGCAGCAGGGTGGACTTGCCGACGCCGGGCTCGCCGGCCAGCAGGACGACCGCGCCGGGGACCAGCCCGCCCCCGAGCACCCTGTCCAGTTCCGGCACGCCCGTCGAGCGGGCCGTCGCGACCTGGCCGTCCACCTGGCCGATCGGACGGGCCGGCGAGCTGACCGGGCCCGCGGCGGTCGTCCGGATCGGCACCGCGCCGTACTCCTCGACCGTGCCCCAGGCGTTGCACTCCGGGCAGCGGCCGACCCACTTGGGCAGCTGGTTGCCGCACTCGGTGCAGCGGTACGCCGGGCGCGGCTTGGCGGTGGTCTTGGTACGGGCAGCCATGCGGCCCACCGTAGCGCCTGGGTCCGACAACGCCTTGCTCCACCGGAGCCGGGCCCAAACCCACACAGATGGGCGATGTTGTTACCCGAAAGAAGTACATACACGGCGAACGGCCGGGGTGCGCCGCCCGCCGTCTCTACCGTCGGACGGGTGACAACGCGTACTGAAGGGCCGCCGGCCGCCGTGCTGGCGGCGTACGACCGGCAGGTGGACGGCCTGTTCACCTACTGCCTCTCGGTGCTGTGCGAGCACGACGCGGCCACCGGCGCCCTGCGCGAGGCCCGCGAACTGGCACGGCGGCACGGCGCCCGGCTGACCGAGCCCGGGCTGGTCCGGGCCTGGCTGTTCTCGCTGGCCCGGTACTGCTGCCTGCGGCGGCTCGCGGGCGGCGCCGGACGGGACGCCACGGCGGAGCCGACCGAGGCCGAGGCGGCCCGGCGGCGGCGCGAGCTGGCCTCGCTCGCCTGGCCGGAGGCGGCCGGCACCGACCCGGAGCAGCGCGAGGCGCTGGAGCTGTCCGTCCGGCACCGGCTGACCCCGCACGAGGTGGCGGCGGTGCTGGGCCTGCCGTTCGAGCGGACCCGCGCGCTGCTCGCCGCCGCCGAGGCGGAGGTGGCCAGGACCAGGGCGGCGTTGCTGGTGCTCGGGGTGGGCAGCTGCCCGGAACTGGACCGGCTCGGCGGGGCCGGGGCGGAGTCCTGGCGGGACTGGGTGCTCGGCCCGGCGCTGCGCCGGGAGCTGGTGCAGCACGTGGTGGACTGCCCGACCTGCCGGGGGACGGCGGGGCGGGTGGCCGGTGCGGCGACGGAGGGCGCGGCGGGGATGTCCGGGCTGCCGCTGCTGGCGGCTCCCGCCCCCGCTCCGGCGCCCCCGGGCGCCGGAGCGGCCCACCTGCCGTCGGTGATCGGCCACCTGCCGTCGGCGGTCGGTGCGGTGCGGCGGGCGGGGGCGGTGCCGGCGGCCGAGTCGGGGCTGCGGTTCGACCAGGGCGGCTTCCCCCGGCACCGGGCGCCGGACGCGGGCCGGGCACTGGCGGTGCGTCGGCGGGTGGTGACCACCGGGGTGCTCGCGGCCGTCCTGGCGGCGCCGGTGGTCGCCCTGTGGGCGGGGCACCGGAGCGGCGGGTCGGGGACGGCGTCCGCGGTGTCCACGGTGCGGGTCGAGGAGGCCGGGCGGACGGGCGGGCAGCAGCCGTCGAAGCCGTGGCCGACGGCGGGCGCACCGGCGGGCACGGGGCTGCCGGGGGTGCCGGGGATGGAGCTGGCGGGTGCGGGGGCGGTGGGTGCCGGGGTGATCGGTGCAGAAACGTTGCCCCTTGCCTTTCCACGGCTGACCCTCCAGGGCCCGGCGGTCCCGGTACCGGCCCGCGGGGCGACCCCGATCGGCAGTCCGGCCCTGGTCGCCGCCCCCGCCCCCGCCGTCGGACAGGCGCCGACCGGGGGCGGCCCGGGCGGAGCCGAACCGGCCCCGGTCGGACTCCTCACCGTCGAGGCCGCCGAGTACGGCAGCCGGACCATCCTCACCCTCACCGACTCCGGCACCACCGAGATCCACTGGCACGCCGTGACGGACGCCGCCTGGCTGCGGCTCAGCCGCGACTCCGGCACCCTCGCACCGGGCCAGCGGATCACCGTGACCGTCACCGTGGACGAGGACCTCGCGCCCACGGCGCACTGGACCGCCCGGATCGCGCTGCCGCCCTCGCAGGCGGTCGTCACCCTGGAGGGCGGACCGCACAACCGGGGCGGCTCGGCCTCCTCCCCCGCCGCACCGGAGGCGTCGGCGTCGGCCACGGCGGACCCGCAGCCGAGCAGTTCCCCGCAGCCGTCGGTGACGGCCACGGCGGCTCCGTCCCCGTCGGGGTCGCCGTCGGCCGGCGCTCCCTCGGCGTCGGCGTCGTCCTCGGCGTCGCCTTCGCCTTCGGCGTCGGCGTCGGCGTCGGCGTCGGCGTCGGCGTCGGCGTCGGCGTCGGCGCACCCGTCCTCGCCACCGCCCTCGGGCACCGCGACGGGCACCGCGACCCCGGCTCCGCACTGAGCGTCCGGTGTCCCCCTCGACGTCCGCGCCCAGCGGCGACGGCGGTCAGCTCCGGTCGATCGGCGGCACCCGGTAACTGCCGTCCAGCACGGCCGGCTTCGGCTGGTAGAGCCGGATGATCGGCCGGAACTCGCCGACCGGGGCGGGCAACCAGTTGGCCGCCTCCACCTCGTCCTCGGGCTGCTCGTGCTGGAGCGTCAGGGTGAGCGAGCCGTCCGCGCCGTACACCAGGCCCGGGGTGCGGTCGCCGATCGCGTAGCGCTCGATCGGGTTGTCCACCAGGTAGTAGTCCGGCAGCGCGTACATCGTGACGGACCAGAACGCCTCGGCGGGCGGTGGCTGGTCGAACCGCAGTGTGTAGCGGTGCGCACCGCTGAGCGGGCGGCCGCCGGAGTCGTCGTAGGTCATCGCGAACGAGGCCTCGTAGGCGTGGTTGCCCCAGAGGCCGGCCCGGGCGGCGGCGGCCCGGCTGAGGTAGCCGGCGCGGCGGTCGGGGATGCGCCACTCGGGGTCGTCGAGGGTGCCGGGGCCCAGGTGGTCGATGTTGTAGTCGAACAGGTGGAGAGCCGAGCGCCACTCGCCGGGCGGGTGGTCCTCGGGCGGGCGGGTGGCGTCCTCGACCCGTTCGCGGCCGGCGGCCAGGCCCTTGGCCAGCGCGAGGGTCCAGTCCGCGGCGGCCGCGCGGTACGGCGAGGTGCCCTCGTCGAGCAGGCCGAGCGGGGCGAAGCGCTGCTGGTACTCGACGTCAGGACCGGCCGGCGGGAAGGCCTGCATCCAGACCCGAAGCCGCTCGAAGAAGGCCAGCCGCTCGGGCACCTCCGGATCGGGCTCGGGCAGTCCGGCGACCAGCCCGCCGGGCTCCAGCGGCTCCAGGGTGAGGGCCTTCTGGAGGGCCTTGACCCGGGGGAGGTCGTCCGGCCCGGTGCAGGCGAAGCGGCCGACGACGGTCGCCACCCTGGTCGGCGCCTCGATCACCCGGGCCGGGTCGGACGGGGTGCCGTGCCAGCCGGGAGGGACGATCAGCCAGGTCTGCTCGCCGGTGCCGGTGGCTCGGCTGCCGACGTAGGCGACGTTGTCCGTCCACGCGCCGACGACCTGCAGCACGTAGTAGGCGCCCGCGGTGTCCGGGACGCGCAGCACCTGCGGGCCTTCGGAGAGGTCGAGCTGGGCGATCGAGTAGAGGGTGTCGTTGTTGACCGAGACGAAGTGGTCCTTGGGCCCGGCCAGCCGGGTGGCGTGGCTGAAGTGGTTGAACGACGCCGCCGGCAGGGTGCCCAGGCCGCCCCTGGAGAAGCGCTCGACCATGGTGAGGTCGGCGACGAGCGGGTAGCCGTAGACGTAGGCGTCGGCGGCCAGGGCCTCCAGCTCGGGGTGGTTCATCGGGGTGTCCTTCGTCCGGTCGGCGCGGTCGCTGCGGTGCGGATTTCTGCGGTGCGGATTTCTGCGCTTTTCTGCGCTGCGGGTCAGCTCGGATCGAGCGGCGGGAGGCGCCAACGGCCGTCGAGGACGGACCGGTCCGGGCCGTGGAGCCGGACGACGACCGTGAACGGGCCATCCGGGGCGGGCAGCCAGTTGGCGGATTGCTGGGCGTCGGCGGGCCGCTTGTGCCGGAGGTGGAGGGTGAGTCCGCCGTCCGGGTCGCGGACCAGGCCGGGGGTGCGGTCGCCGATCGCGTAGCGGTCCAGGGTGTTGTCGACCAGCAGGCGGTCCGGGAGCGCGTACATGGTGGCGGACCAGAAGTACCGGGCCGGCGGCAGGTCGTCCGGGCCGAAGCGGACGACGTAATCGCGGTCGCTGGCGTTCGGCGGCCGGTTGCCCGCGCTGTCCGCCGCCCAACCGCCGCACCAGGTCTCCTCGGTGGGCAGCCCGTAGCGGCCGAGCCTGGCGCCGAGGGCCTGTCGGAGGAAGTCCCCGCCGATCCGCTCACGGGTGCCGAAGAGCGCGGCCGGGCTGGTGGGTTCGGATTCGGCGGCGGCGCGCTCCAGCCGTGCGCGGCCGTCCGCGATGCCGCGCTCGATCTCGGCCCGGACCTCGATCGGCAGCGTGGCGGGCTCGAACTCGCCGCGCCCGTCGACGCCGAGGTCGGTGAGGCGGCCGCGCAGGTCGACCTCGGCGGGCGGCAGCTCGACGGGCCCGCGGAGCGGGAAGAAGCCGAGCAGGAAGTCGAGGAAGCTGAGGAACTCGACGGTGTCCAGCACCTCCTCGCGCCAGACCGGCCAGACCGGCTCCGACGCGGGGGCGGGCGCCGGGGTGCCGGCGTACTCGTGCAGCGGGCGCAGCCGGTACTGCTGCTGGACGGCCTTCAGGTCGGCGACGTCCGCGGGGGTGTCGCCGGTGAGGTGGGTTCGGCCGAGGATGCCGACCAGGCGGGTGGCGGTGCGGAGCACTCCCCGGACGCCGGGCGGGGGCTCGCCCTGCCAGTCGGGGCCGGCCACCAGGTAGTCGCCGGCCTCCTGGCCGGTGCTCCGGGCACCGACGAACCCGGCGTACACGGTGTCGAGTTCGTGCAGCGGGAGGACGTAGTAGCGGTCCGCGGCCGGGACGGACACCACCCACGGCTCGGCGCGCAGGTCGAGCCAGGCCCAGGAGTGCAGTGTGTCGTTGTCGGGGGAGGCGACGTCGGTGTCGGCCGGAGTGAACGGCTGCGAGCGGTGGCGGAAGACGCCGAAGCCGCCGACGTACCCCGGGTCCGCGTCGTCCAGTGCCTGTGCGTACAGGGTGCGGTAGTTCCGCAGGATCGGGTAGCCACGGATCCAGGCCTCGGCGGCGGTCGCGCGGATCGTGGCCGGGTCCACGAGTGCCGGGTTGGCCATGCTCGTCGCTCTCCCCAGTACACGGAAGGCCGGCGGCGCAGGCGCGCACCGGAATTCTGGACATACGAGTACATAGGGGATGCTATGCGGGGCGGGACGGGTCAGCATGTCGGGTGGCCCGACGCTTCCCGGGCGCCCGGCAGCCACCGGCCACCGGCGCTGAGGCTCCGGGCCCGGAGCGGGAAGTCGGGCCGGCCGACTTCCCGCTCCCGACGAGTCCGGTCAGCCGAGTCCGGTCGGACCAGCCCGGTCGGACGAGACCGGTCAGTGGCTGCGGCGGGTGACCAGTTCGGCCAGCACCAGCAGTTCGTCGGCCGCCGACGGCTCCGGGACGGCCGTGGCCAGCTGCGCCATCGCCGCCGCCATCCGCTCGCAGGACTCGCCCTGCGCCCAGCCGCGGCCGCCGGCGCCTTCGACGGACGCCGCGCACTGTGCCAACTCCTCAGGGCTGAGCTGGCGTTCGAGGGCGTACAGCCCGGCGAGCCGGGCCCCCTCGGGGGTGCCGGAGCCCAGCGCCGCGACCACCGGCAGCGACTTCTTCCGGGCGACCAGGTCCGCGCCCACCGGTTTGCCGGTCACCGCCGGATCGCCCCAGATGCCGATCAGGTCGTCGATCAGCTGGAACGCCAGGCCGATCTCCCGGCCGAAGCCGTCCATCGCCTGCACGGCCTCCTCCGACCCACCGCCGTACAGGGCGCCCATCGCGCAGGCGGCGCCGAGCAGGGCTCCGGTCTTGGCCTCCGCCATCGCCAGGCACTCGGCGAGCGAGACGTCGCTGCGCTGCTCGAAGGCGCAGTCGATCTGCTGGCCCTCGCACAGCTCGACCACGCAGTCGGTGAGCCGGCGGACCGAACTGCGGGCGGCCGGGTGGGCGTCCTCGGCGAGCAGGCGCAGTGCCAGCGAGTGCATGGCGTCCCCGGCCAGGATGGCCTCGGTGGTGCCGAACACCCGCCAGGCGGTGGGCCGGTGGCGGCGCGTCTCGTCCCGGTCGATGACGTCGTCGTGGAGCAGCGTGAAGTTGTGCACCAGCTCGACGGCGGCGGCCGCGGCGGTGGCCTCGGCGGCCGTGCCGCCGAGCGCCTGGGCGGCGGCGAGGACCATGGCGGGCCGGATCGCCTTGCCGGAGGGGGCCTCGACGGGCGAGCCGTCCGCCTCCCACCAGCCGAAGTGGTAGCCGGCGACCTTGCGCATCGCGCCGGGCAGTGAGTCGACGGCGGCCCGCAGGACCGGATCGACCAGGTTGCGGGCCCGGGCGAGGACGTCCGCCGCCTCGTTCCCCTCTTTGTGGTCCCGCTCCAGTGTGGAGCTCGTCATGGGTTTCTCCCCCTGTCGGCCTGCGGTGAGGCGGCCTGGTGTGAGGTGCCGGTCGTGGGTCGGCCGACCCGGTCGGCGGCCGGGCCAGTCGGCGGCCGGCCCGCTTTCCGGACGTGCCGCGGCGCACCGCCCGGCCGGGGTGTGGGTGCCCCGACCGGGCGGCGTGGAATTCCGACCGGCTCCGGTCGGTCGGTGCCCGGCCCCGGGGCCTGGGCGCGTGCCCGGATATCGCGCGCCCGGCCGGAATGACGGAGCCGCGCCCCGGACAGCGCCTAGCGCTGCGCGACGTCCACGTTCTCCAGGACGCCGACCGCGTCCGGGACGAGAATCGCGGCGGAGTAATAGGCGCTGACCAGGTAGGAAATGATGGCCTTGTCGTCGATTCCCATGAACCGCACCGAAAGGCTCGGCTGGTACTCGTCCGGAATTCCGGTCTGATGCAGGCCGACGACGCCCTGGTTGTCCTCGCCGACGCGCAGCGCCATGATCGAGCTGGTGTGCCCGCCGACGATCGGGATCTTGTTGCACGGGAAGACCGGCACCCCGCGCCAGGCCGTGACGTGCTTGCCCTCGACCTCGACCGTGCCGGGGACGAGGCCGCGCTTGTTGCACTCGCGGCCGAAGGCGGCGATGGCCTTGGGGTGGGCGAGGAACATCTTGGTGCCGCGTCGGCGGCTGAGCAGCTCGTCCATGTCGTCCGGGGTGGGCGGGCCGGAGTGGGTCTGGATCCGCTGGTCGTACGCGGCGTTCTCCAGCAGGCCGAACTCGGGGTTGTTGACGAGCTCGTGCTCCTGGCGCTCGCGCAGCGCCTCGATGGTCAGCCGGAGCTGGTGCTCGGTCTGGTTCATCGGCTGGTTGTAGAGGTCCGCGACGCGGGAGTGCACCTTGAGGATGGTCTGCGCGACGCTCAGCTCGTACTCGCGGGGCTTGAGCTCGTAGTCCACGAAGGCGCCGGGCAGCTCGTACTCGCCCCGGTGGCCGGCGGAGAGGTCGATCGCGGCCTCGCCGTGCTTGTTCTGCGCCTGCTGGAAGCCGTTCAGGTACTCGATGACCTGCAGTTGCAGGGCTTCGGAGCGGTCGTGGAGCTCCTGGAAGGCGGGCCAGGAGAGCGCCATCACGGTGCCGGAGGTGGCGGCCCGGACGGTGTACGGCCAGGTGCCCTCCTCCTGCTGGAGGGCCTCGTCGCCGAGGTGGTCGCCGTCGGCGAGGGTGCCGACCACCGTCTCCTCGCCGTACTTGCCGGTGCCGAGCCGTTCGAGCTTGCCGTGCGCGATGAGGAAGACCTCGTTGATCGTCGCACCGGCGGAGACCAGTACGTCGCCGGCGGCGAACTCCCGCTGGACGAAGCGCCCGGCCAGCTCCGTCAGGACGGCCTCGTCCTGGAAGCCGCGCAGCACCGGCACCTCGGCCAGCGTCGGCGGGACGATCCGCACCTCGGAGCCGGTCTTGACGAAGCTCACCCGACCGCGGCCGACCGAGTAGCGCAGGCGGCGGTTGACCCGGTAGGCACCGCCGGACACCTGCACCCAGGGCAGCGTCCTGAGCAGCCAGCGCGGGCTGATGCCCTGCATCTGCGGCGCGGACTTGGTGGTCGTGGCGAGGTTCCGCGCACCCGCCGTGCTCAGACTCTGCTGCTGCCGGATCTCAGGTTGCGCGCTGGGCGCGGGAACACCGGCATTGGTTTCGGTCGACATAGGGGGAGCCCTTCGCATGCCCGATGAAGTGTCGCCTTGCGCATTCATGTTGCAGCTTCATGGTGGGCCCATTCGGGTGCATGCCGCAATCACTCATTCGAGTGGTTCGGGATAACCGAACAAATAGTACGACTGGATCACTCGATCGATATCTGTTCGACAGATTATTCGAACTTATCGGGAATACCGCCTCCCATCTTCCCCCATCGACACCCCCTCCGTCGCCACCCCTTGACGCCCGCACACACGGCGCCCCTCCCGTCCGGGCCCGGGGAGCCGGCCGCTAAGGTGCCACCTCACAGGGCCGCCAGGCCAGTTGACGAGCACGGCCGACCACGAGCCCTGACCCTTCGTCACCCCATGCCCTGGGAGGCAGTCTTGACAGCCCCCGTCCGTGTCTGGCTCAACCGCACCTACGCCGAGAACGTCTTCTTCATCGAACAACTCCGCACCGCCCCTCGCCCGGTGGCGGTGCACGCGACCCACGCCGACCCCGACTCCCCGGTGCTCGCCGCCGCCGACCACGGCACCCTGGAACCCGCCGACCTGCCCGCCGACGCCTACGTCGGCTACGCGCTCGACTACTGCGCCCGGCACTCCATAACCGTCTTCCTCCCGCAGCTGCACCAGCTCGCCATCGCCCTCGCCCGGCCGGAGTTCGAGGCGATCGGCACCACCCTGCTCTGCCCGCCGGCCACCGCCATCGCCACCTACACCAGCAAGGCCGACGGCTACCGGGCGATCGCCGCCGCCGGACTGCCCACCCCGCCCTGGTGGCGGGTGCGCACCGCCGACGAACTGCTCGACGCCGTCGACCGGATCGAGGCCGCCGGGCACACCGCCTGCCTCAAACCCACCACCGGCGCGGGCGGCGCGGGCTTCCGGGTGCTCACCCGGGACCCGTACGGGCCGCGGCGGCTTCACGGCTGGGACCACCGGGTCCAGGTCGAGCAGGTGGCCGCCGCCCTGTCCGCCCGACCGGGCGCGGGGGACGAGGAGGACGAGCGGGACGAGCCCGTCGACCTGCTGGTGATGCCCTACCTGGACGGGCCGGAGGTCTCGGTGGACTGCCTCGCCGACCGGGCCGGCCACCCGCTCACCGTGGTCGGCCGCACCAAGGCGGGCCGCCGCCGCGGCTTCACCACCGATCCGCGGTACCTGGAGCCGGTCCGGCGCCTGGTCGGGGCGGGCCGGATGGCCTACCTGTCCAACATCCAGTTCCGCGAACTGGTCGGGCGACCGGTGGTGATCGACGTCAACACCCGGCCCGCCGCCGGGCTCCACCAGCTGCGGCTGTGCGGCCTCAATCTGCCCTGGGACGCCGTCCGGCTGGCGCTCGGCGAACGGCCGGAGCCCACCGGGGTGGATCCGGACGTGCACGGCGTCGAGTACACGCTGGTCTCCGGCATCCAGCCGGTGCTACAGCGCCGGGCGCCCGCCCCGGTCTCCCTCGTCCGACAGCGGTAGCCCGGACGCGACGGCGGGCGGCTCGTGCGGGGCTCACCCGCGACACGCGGCTCGGCGCGGCCGAACCGGCGGCAACCCCGGTGCTACAGCGGGCCGTTCCAGTCGAGCGTCGGCTCCAGCACGCCCTCCAGGGTGAGCAGCCAGCGCTTCACGTCGATCCCCACCCGGCCGCCGCCGAAGCCGCCGATCCCGTCCGCCGCCACCACCCGGTGGCAGGGCACCAGCAGGGCGACGGGATTGGCGGCCATCATCTGGCCGACCGTCCGCGCCGCCAGACCGGGCTCGGCCACGTCCTCGAACACCCCGCTGAGGGCCGCCAGTTCGCCGTAGGTGATGGTCCGGCCGTACGGCACCTCCCGCCAGAGCGTGCGCAGCACGGTGCGGTGCGGGCCGGAGCTCAGGCTCCAGTCGATCGGCAGGCCCAACTCACGGCTGCGGCCCGCCAGATAGGCGCCGATCCGGTCCCGGACGGCGGCGGTCTTCGACGCGTCGGTGCACGGCGGCAGTTCGCCTTCCCGCCCGCCGTACCCGGCCGCCGCCACGCCCAGCGGCGTCACGGCGATGTGCATCGGGCCGCTGGGCAGCGGCGTCTCCACGGTCAGCCAGGACATCGACCAGGACTGCGGCACGCTCGGGCCCCCACCCTCCGCCGGACCGGCCGCCGGCCACCCCGGCGCCCGCGGGGCGCACGACGTCCGCCCGCCCCGCACGCCATCGTACGGCGGGCGGGGCGGCGCGCCTCCGGCGTCGGCGGGCACCGGAACCGTCGGCTGCGGCGGGCACCGGGGCCGTCAGCGCCGCCCCTTCAGCTCGGCCGCGAGCGCCCGGGACCAGTGCGACAGCTCGGCGCGGTCCGGCGCCCGGCCCTCGCACAGCAGGGTGAGCTGCGCGTCGTTGATCCGGTTCGGCCCCGGGATCTCCAGCAGGTACGCCAGCTCCGCCAGTACGGTGGCGAGCCGATCGGCGTCCGTGCGGTCCAGGGTGGCCGCGGACTCGTGGTGGCTGATGGTGAGCGAACCGGGCATGGTCAAACCTCCTCCGTCCACCCCCACTCCCTCCACGGTACGACCGGTCCGGCCGCGGCGCCCGCCGCGGGCGGCGGGGGTGCGACGGCCGGACCTGGTCGCGCTCCGGAGCCGGCCGGGCGCGGTGGGCCGCACCGGGGCCGGGGGTGCGCCCCGGAGCCGTTCGGGGGTGGTCGGCGGATCCCGGGAAGGTCGGACCAGCGCGGGTCAGGGCGCGCCCTCCTGGTCGCCGTGACGCCCGTCCTCGCCGTACCGGCTCCCCTCCCACCGGCGGTTCCGAACCGCCGGAACCGCCAACACCACCGTACCGGCCGCAAGTTGCCAGACCGCACCGAGCAGCAGCACCTTGTCCACGCCGATCCGGTCCGCCGCCGGTCCGGCCGCCGCCAGCCCGAGCGGCCCCAGCACGAACGCGCCGAGCGCCCCGAAGGAGTTGACCCGGCCGAGCACCTCCGGCGGCACCCAGCTCTGCATCGTCGTGCTGAGCAGCGTCCCGCTGACCGCCGAGCCGACCCCCGCCACCAGCGCGCCGGCCACCACCCACGGCAGCGGCGCACCGGCCGCGAGCGCGGCGGAGGGCAGCGCCCAGGCCAGCGTGGCCACGGTGGCCACCGCGAGCGGCCGCTCGGGCCGGCGCCCGAGCATCACCAGCCCGCCCAGCACCGCGCCGACGCCGTACACCCCCATCACCAGACCCCAGGCCCGGGCACCGCCGAGGTCCCGCTGCGCGGTGAGCGGGCCGAGCACCAGGAACGGCGCCCAGACCAGCAGGTTGAACAGGCCCATCTGGACGGTGGTGATCCAGAACCACGGCCGGGAGGCGAACTCCGACCAGCCGGCCCGCAGTTCGGCGAGCATCGACTGCTCGCCTCCGGCCGCGTTCGCCGCCCGGTCGGGCAGCCGGAGCCTGGCCAGGGCGAACGCGCCGACGCCGTACGTCACCGCGTCGGCCAGCAGGACCACCGCCGGGCCCTGCGTCGCCGTCACCAGGCCGGCCGTCGCGGGCCCGGCCACCGTGGCCACCGAACGGGCCAGCCCCAGCAGGGTGTTCGCGTCGGCCAGGAGCTCCTTCCGGCGCACCAGGCCGGGCACGATCGCCCCGAGCGCCGGCAGGAACAGCCCCTCCCCGACCCCCCACACCGCCACCAGCGCGACCATCGCCCAGACCGGCGCCCGCCCGGCCGTCAGCAGCGCGGCGAACACCGCCTGGACGAGCCCGCGCAGGACGTCCGCGCCCAGCATCACCCGGCGGCTGCCGAACCGGTCCGCGATCACCCCGCCGGCCAGCAGCACCAGCACCACCGGCAGGATCCGGGCCGCCATCACCCACCCCAGGTCGGTTCCGCTGCCGCCGCCGTCGAGCACCGCGAAGGCCACCGCCACCGGCGCCATCGAGGAGCCGAGGAGGGAGGTCGAGTAGCCGACGAAGAACCACGCGAAATCGCGCTCGCCCAGCACGGCGAGCCGGTCTCCCAGCCGCCGGCGGCGGGCCGGGATCCGTTCCGCATCCACTGCCATGGGCGGCAGTCTGCCTCCGGACGGGAACGGCGTTCAAGGGTTTCCGGGGAAAAGTTGAGTCTTTTGGCCTCAATATTTCACGCTCTGCCGACTGCCGCAGTAAACGGCCTCAAAAACGGCCGTTCATCTGCGATTTACTGCGCTTCGCAGATAGCCTTCAGGGGTCCGACCCGAGTTGATTTACTGCGGAAGAGGCCCCGCCATGGCAGAGCTCCCCCCGGTCGAGTACGCCGTCGCCGTCGAGCGCTACCTGGCCGCCTCCGGGCTCGCCGAAGGCTCCCGGCGGATCTACCGGATCGCCCTGAACACCTGGGCCTGGGCCCTCGCCGACCGCCCCGCCCCCACCGGCCCCGAACGGCGGCGCGCCCGGCCGCCCGTCCTCCCGCTCGCCCTGCTCGACCACCCGGACGCCGCCCGCCGCCTGCGCACCGCCGCCGACCGCCGCCGCGCCGACACCGACCCGCGCACACTCAACCGCGAACTCTCCACCCTGCGCGCCGCCGTGGCCTGGTGGCGGGCCCAGCGCTGGCTCGACGACGACCCCACCACCGACCTGCACCCCGACCCGCGGCCCGAACCGACCGTCACTCCCCTGACACCCGACGACCTGCGCGCCCTCTTCACCCTCCGCGCGCCCCTGCGCGAACAGTCGCTCTGGCACCTGCTCCACGAGTCAGGCGCCGCCATCGACACCGTCCTCGCCCTCGACACCGACGACCTCGACCTGTCCCGGCACCGCACCCTCCACCGGCCCGGCCGCACCCCCGTCCACTGGCGGAGCGGCACCGCCCGGCTGCTCCCCCTCCTCGTCGCCGGCCGCACCGCCGGCCCGCTCTTCCTCACCGACCGCCGCGCCCCCGCCGGCACCCCCGCCCCCGACCGCTGCCCCCACACCGGCCGCGCCCGCCTCTCCTACCGCCGCGCCGCCGAACTCCTCACCGCCCACACCACCCCCTTGACCCCCGGCGCCCACGGCTGGACCCTGCGTCAACTACGTCCCGGTGCACCTCCCTCACTGGATTCCGACGGCCGGGCACGACACCCTGGCACCCCCGATCGAAGGGACCCCGAGTGATCCCCGACAACGAGACCCGGCGGCGCCGGGAGGCCGTCAGCCGACTCGCCACGGAACAAGCGGTGCTGATCGAGACCGCGGAGAGCTCCGGCACCGGCTTCCTGGTCGCCCCCGACACCGTGCTGACCTGCGCCCACGTCGTCCGCTCCGACCCGCACCCGGCGGTGACGGTGCACGGGCGCACGCTCCGGGCCGAGGTGGTCGCCCGGGAACCGCGGCAGGACCCGGACGGCGGCATCTACGCGTACCCGGACCTCGCGGTGCTCCGGCTCCCCGAACCGCTGGACACCGCAGGCGTCTGGCTCGCCGATCAGGTGCCCCCCGGCGGCTCGGACGTGATCGTCCACGGATTCAGCGACGCGACCCTGGACGCCGGCACCCACCGGGACACCCTGTACCTCTCCGTCGTCGGCCGCTCCGGCGAAGCGGGCCACTTCGTCCGGCTCAAGAGCGACCAGGTCGTCCAGGGGTTCAGCGGCAGCCTCGTGCTCGACCCCGCCACCGGGCGGGTGTGCGGAGTGCTCAAGACCTCCCGCGACGAGACGGCCGTCCTGGGCGGCTGGATGGTCCCCGTCGACGCGGTGCGGACCTGCTTCCCCGAACTGGCCCGGCGCAACGGACTCGGCCACCGGCCCGGCACGGCCTGGTACGACCTGGCGATGGACCGGGCCGGGCGCCAGGTCCGGCTCTTCGGGGCGTACGGACACCACCGGCCCCGCCAGACGCCCCGGCCGACCCCCGCCCAGCTGCTGACGCAGGGCGCGATGCCCTTCGTGGACCGCCCGGAACTCACCGAACTGCGGGCCTGGTGCGCCGACGGGACCCCGCTGCTGCTGCGCCTGCTCCACGCGCCTGGCGGCTCCGGCAAGACCAGGCTCGCCGCCGAACTGTGCCGGCTGATGGCCGAGGACGGCTGGCTCGCGGGCTTCGTACAGCGCAGCAGCCTCGCGGGGGCGGGGTGGCTGGACGAGCTGACCACCGCCCTCGACGACGGTCTGGCGGTCCTCGCCGTCTTCGACTACGCCCAGGCCCGGCTGGAGGACATCCGCACCCTGGTGGACCACGTCTCGCGGTTCGGACCCGAGCAGCCCCGGCTGCGCCTGCTGCTGCTCGCCCGCACGGCCGAGCCCTTCTGGCGGGCGCTGCAGAGCGGCGTCGACGACTGGGCACTGGCCGACGCCAGCGTCGTGGAACTCCCCAGGACGATCCCCTCCGTCCCCTCCGTCCCCTCCGCCGCCGCCGCCACCGCCACCGCCACCGCCACCGCCACCGCCACCGCCACCGGGGACGCCTCACCCGCCGCGCTGGTCGTCTCGGCCTTCGAGGTCTTCGCCCGACGACTCGGCCACGACCGCCTGCCCGTACCGAGGAGCCTTCCGTCGCGCGCCGGGCGGGAGGACTCGCTGCTCGGCGTGCTGGCACTCGCGCTGGACGCCGTCCTCACCCTCGCCCGGGGAAGCAGCTGGTCCGGGCACGGCGATCCGCTCGAACGGCTCTGCGACCACGAGGTCCGGGTCTGGCACGCGCAGCTCACGGCGTGGCTGCCCGCGGAGCCGGCCCTGGCCGGCGAGGCCGGCCGGCTCCTGGCGGAAGGGCTCCTCCTCGTCCCGGTGCTCGCCCCCGGGCGACGCTCGGACCGGCTGATCGCCCTGCTGGAACGGGTCCGGGCCGAGGCGTTCCCCCACCATCCGCCCCTCAACATGAACGTCGTCAACGCCCTCCTGCGCATGCTCTACCCGGCCGAGGACGGCCTGGTCGCCCCCGTCGGCCCGAGCCGGATCGGCGAGATCCTGGTCCGACGGGTGCTGAGTACGCCGGAGAGCTCGGGACGCTCCGAGGAGTACCTGCTCGCCCTGCTGGACCCGCCGCACCCCGCCTCGCCGCAGCAGCGGATCGCGGCGGCCACCGAGACCGTGGAGATCCTCGCCCGTGCCCGCGGCTGCACCGGGGTGGGGCGGGTCGTGGACCACCCCGCCCACCCGGCCCTGGACGCCGCACTGGCCCGGAGCATCGCCGAGCGGCCCGACGCGCTCCTGCCGGCCCTGGCCGCCAACGGCGCCGTACTGCCGCACGCCGAACCGCTGGCGGCCCTCATGCTGCCCGCCGTACGGGCGTGCGGACCGGACGTCCTCGCCGCCGTCGAGAGCCGGCTGCCCGGCTACCCCTCCAGCATGTCGCCGGTGGCGGCGCTGGTCCTGAAGCGCCTGCTGGACCAGCCGGACCCCGAATTCGGCGAGGAGGACCAGCTGCGCAGGCTGCGCCGCCTCATCAGCTACAGCCTCCGGCTCGACGAGACCGCCCCGGACGGACCCGCCGCGGACGGACTGGCCCCGGGCGGACTGGCCCCCGGCGGACCGGCCCCGGGCGGACCGGCCTCGGACGGACTGGCCCCCGGCGGACTCGGCGCGGACGGCGTCCGCCCCGGCGACTCGGCGCTGACCGCCGCCCAGCAGGCCGTCCGCCTCAGCCGGGACCTCGTCCGGCAGACCGGACGCCACCTCCCCGAGTACGCGAGGGCGCTCCACAACGTGAGCCTCCTGCTGCACCGCGCCCACCGGACCGAACCGGCGCTCGAACACGCCAGGTCGGCCGTCGCCCACTACGAGGAACTCCTCGCCGGGGCGGACGGGGACGACACCCTGCGCCAGACGTACCTCCTGGACACCGCGACGGCGCTGAGCACCCTGGCCCTGGTGCGGATGGAGGACGGCCAGGTGAGCGCCGCCCTCGACGCGGCCGCGCACGGCGTCGAGCTGTGCGAGGAGGCCGAACCGGGGGCCCGGCAGGACGACACCCTGCTGACCTGCCTCCAACTCCTCGCCCGGTGCGGGCAACTGGCCGGCCGACCCGTCGAAGCGGTGGCGGCCGGCTACCGGGCGCTCGCGCTGCTGCGCGAGCTCGCCGACCAGCAGCCCGGCCGCTACCTGGCCAGGCTCCCGGAGGCGTTGCACCGGCAGGCGATCGGCCTCGTCCGGGCCGGACGGGACGACGAGGCGTACCGCGCGCTGCGGGAAGCCGCACAGCTGCGCGCCGCCCTTCCGCCCGGCGACCGGCAACGGCTCGCCGCACAACGGTCCTCGCTCCGGATGCTTGTCCAACTCTCCTCGGAGATAACCGAGTTCACCGACGAGCGCGCACACTGGGTGGAGCAGCTGGCGACCATGGGCAATCATGGCAGGTGAGGCCGTCGCCACCTGCGGCCCTACGACGGCAGGTAGGAGCATGATGCCCACGGACTCTCAGGACCTCGCCGCGCCCGCCCCGATCCGACGCCGCCAGGCCGTCGAGGTCTTCGGGAACCGCTTCGGCCGGCTCTACAACGACGAGGTCGTCGCCCCGGGCGGCACGGCCGGCAACTACCTCCGGTGGCAGTGGTCGCAGACCGGCGTCGTCGTGGTGGCGACCGGCCCCGACGGCATCGCGCTGGTGCCCTCCTACCGCTACCCGGTCGGCGCCGCCTCGCTGGAGTTCCCGCGCGGCGGCTGCGAGCCCGGCGAACCCCCGGAGGAGGCCGCCGCGCGCGAGCTCAGGGAGGAGACCGGCCTCATCGCCTCCACCGTGGAGAGCCTCGGCCTGATCCACGCGGACACCGGCCTGATCGAGAACGGCATCCACGTCTGCCGCGCCACCGTGCTCCCCGGGGGCACCGCCACCGCCCGTCCGGAGGCCATGGAATCGGTGACCGACCCGGTCTGGGTCTCCCCCGACCTGATGGCGCGCTGGCTGCGGCAGGGCCGGATCACCTGCGGCGTCACCCTGGCCGCCTTCGCCCTCCTCCAGGCCCACCCCGACCCGCAGACCGGGGCGGTCAGAGGGTGACCACCCGCTCGAAGGGATCGAGCTCGCACAACGGCCGCGGCTGCGCCCGGCGCTGCGGGTCCGGGCCCGCCGCACCCGGGCCGTTCACCACGTGGAGCGACAGGTCGCGAACGCCGTCGGTCGCCGGGGAGACCACCTCCAGGCCGGCCCCCAGCCGACCGGCGACCGGGTCCTCGTCCAGCCCGAAGCGCATCAGCCGGACCTCACCCCGCAAGTGCTCCCACGCCAGACCCCCGACACGGCGGAAGGTGCGCTCGAACGCCTCCAGCGTCCACGAGCTGAACTCGTCGACCGCCGAACGCAGCACCGCCGTGTCCGGCTGGATCCCCCGGCGCAGCCGCCCCAACTCCGCGACCAGGGCCACCCGGGAGGGCTGCTCGATCGCCTCGAACACCACCTCCACCGGAAGTTGGGACAGCAGCAGGTTGTCGAGCATCACCGCCGGGAACCCCGCGTACTCGACGAGTCGCCGGCTCCGGAAGACCGGGATGGTGCCCTCGCCGTCGCGCGGGCCGGCCATGCCGACGCCCAGGGCCTGCGGCAGCGCCCGCCGGTAGGACTCGCCGGCCCAGTCGTCCACCGACTGGAGCACGAGGACGAGTTCGGCGCTGCCCCCCGGGCGCGCGCTCCGGTAGCCGGCCAGCCAGTCCCGGAGTTGCTTGTAGAGCAGCGGATCCTGCTCGGAGACCCAGGCGCGAGCGGCTTCGAGGGCCTCCCGCGCGCTCCCGGCGAAGTCCCGCTCGGCGGCCTCGATCCGCGTCAGGACACCGGACTTGAACGCGGCGGCGACGGCCGACCCGTCGTACGGCACCGTGTGCGCGGACGACACCCCGGTCAACCGCTCCACGTAGGGGACGTCGGGCGCGTTCTCCACGCCCTCGGCCCGGTGGCCGTCGCTGATCCGGTGCAGGGTCCCGCCCGCCCGCAGCGCGACCCGCAGCCGGCCCGCCTCCAGGAGGGCGCCGAAGTCCGAGAGCGCCGCCGTACCCGGGGACCAGCGGACCTTCCGCGCCTCCTCGGCGTCGACGAGCGCTCGGAAGTACCTGTTGTTGAGGCCCTGCGAGTCGCCGATCAGCAGGGTGTCGGCGAAGAGGACATGCAGCAGGACCCGCGACCGCAGGTCCGAGGCCCGGTCGATCGGCGCCGCCGCGTGCGGCTCCACATCGGAGAGGTAGATGCGTTCAGTACCCGCCGCCCGCTGTCCCATATCCATGGCCTGCCACCCCTCGGCGCCCGATACAGTTCCCCTCGCGAAGAAGAAGGATAGGCCCACGGCCCGGGCCGGTCACCGGTTTTCCGGCAATTCGACCCCGGCAACGGCACCCCTTGGAGGAGAAATGTCGGAGCTTGTCCAAGTAGTGACGCCCGAGGGGACATTCTGGGCCCGCATCGAGGAGCAGCGCGGGCCCAGGGACGTCGCCCTGCGCCGCCCCAGCTACCAGCTGGACGACCTCGCGAGCACCCTCCAGACCGTGGTCGGCAACGTGCGATCCGGCCTGCGGGCGGCCGCCCCCGACGAATTCACGCTCGAATTCGGAATCGAGCTCTCCGTCAAGACGGGAGTCCTCGTGAGCGCGGTGACGGGAGTCGACGGAAAGGCCAGCCTGAAGGTGACGGCAACCTGGCGGAAAAGCGGCGAGACCGCCCTTTCCGGCCCGCCGAACGAACCGGAGGAATCGGAAGGGTCCGACGACCCGAACGAACCCACCGAACCCGCACCCGAACCCAGCTGACCAACCACCCCACACCACCCCACAGCCTCCGGCACGCCACCCGCAACGACGAAGGGCCAGCCCCACCGGATCCCCGGCGAGCTGGCCCTTC
This sequence comes from Kitasatospora sp. NPDC088779, assembly GCF_040685395.1. Lineage (NCBI taxonomy): Bacteria > Bacillati > Actinomycetota > Actinomycetes > Kitasatosporales > Streptomycetaceae > Kitasatospora > Kitasatospora sp. NPDC088779. The sequence continues at coordinate 19,053 of NZ_JBFBHW010000040.1, forward strand.
TGGCACTTCCGCCGCTGAGCCCCCTGTCGGGCTCGAACCGACGACCCCCCGCTTTACAAGAACGGCCGTCCGCCACCCTGCGTGACCTGGGGCTCAGCCACCCTGCCGGTTTCGCGGCCATCGCACCACCGGCGCCCGCGATTCACCGCCACATACCGCCTGTTCTGGCACGCCTGTGGCACGGGCACACCCGCGCTTCAATCCACCGGGAAAGCAGTGGTCATCGAGGTGTAATGTTGTAGTGGTTGGAATACGCCCGAAGCTTTTTCATGATATAGGCAGAAATCGATGCCGCCCTGCAGTGAGCGTCGCTCAGATGGTGAAATTCAAGATGGATATCATCAAATCCAATTGAAATCACAGCGTCCGCATATATATCCTGCTCGCCCAGGTTCACTTCAAATCCCCCCAGGCTCGCCTTAAATTCGGGAACATTCTTTTCTGCGAGGGCACAAATGGCCTGGTTTATCGCCTTGTGGCGGCGGGCCGATGACCCTTGAATCACGTCAAAGGCTCCGAGGATGGAATCAGACGTCTTCCCCTTAGTAGTCGACGTTAGCTCATTCACCCCAGCTCCCGTGATGTACTTATAGAAGTCTGTACTCTTGAAGGTCGCATCCGCATTGGCGGGGCTTTTGTTGACACCCTTTTCGCGGATCACTTCCCGCATATCGCCCGGGCCATATTCAAGAATTGAATACACGACGGAGCTGGGAGTCATGGTCACCAGCTTGGCCCGGAACAGAGAAATCACATATGCCAGATGGTGGCTAGGGTCAGAGTTCCTCTCCTGCCACCACTTGCCGGCTTCAGAGCGGGGGGAGTACCCCACCAATTCCTCAGCCTTAAGAATCATCGTTCCAGCGCGCCGCAGCCGGTTCGCCTCACCCACGACCGGGCTCGTCGAGGTGACAACGAAGAGGATCTCAGGGAGATCGCGGGTGACCTGAACATGGTCAACACGCTCGGCAATTGCGTCCCGAATGGCTGCCAGAAACTCCCCGACGGAGTTACTTGAAGCGATCGACGAAGCAATTGTCTCGCCACCCATTCCCAAGTCTTCTAGCCTCTGATCAAGCTGGATAAACAGCCTTTCGAGGACATCGCTCCACTGCTCTTTTGGTGGGCCAGAAATTGAAATATCGGCACTTGCAGGGGTAAGTGAGCTACCGCCGACTGATCGCGCAAGCTGAATCAGCTCGCCCTTCCAGTCGTCATTAGTGGTCGGCCAGCACACGATGATGTCCGACCGACTCCGAAGGAACTGGTTAAGGGATGCCATGAACTGCCGAAGGCCAACAGTGTCGTCTGATGCCTCTCGGCCATCCATCAACACGAGAATGGACTTTTCAGTGGGCTGTGAAATGTTCTCGCCCATCCACTGGGCGACCTCTCGCAGAGGCACCGTTGCTGGCACTGAGACGACCCGCTCAAAACGGTCCGCCATATTAATAGAAGCCGACCATACGGAGGTGGTTTTTCCACAACCGCTCAGGCCGCTAAGAAACGCCAGAAGTCCGCCGCTTTGAATTTCGGCAGTCCGCCTAAGAATTTCAAACTTCTTCATGTCGGCTTGCACTTTGATAATGAGCGGAGCCGAGCTTAGCGTACGACTTCCAAGAATGTGCTCAAACCTGGTGGGAATTTTCACAGTCACTATCGAGCTCCCCTGCCTGTCACCCATGCGCCGCGTGATATGAACTGCATGATACGGGTCGCGAGCCAGCGGCGGAGTCTCAGCGGCCAAAGTCAAGGGCGTGGCGAGCACTGAGCTTGGGAATCTCGTCCCCTCTTGAACCTTCCACCACTCCTGGCCTGCGATTACGTGGCCTTCAGCGCCGCTTACGGCCTGGTTGTCCGTCCCGTTGTTTGCCGTGACTTCCCGCTCCTGACCCCTCTTTGGGGCACGGATGGGGCATGGCAACAGCCCTTTGCTCCGAGCTTGGCCGTGGTCCTTACGGCTGCCGCATCTCCCACGCCCAATACTCGTCGAACACGGTCAGCCACTCCTTACCACTGCTCTCGGCAGCGGCGGTCATGTCATCCGCGCCATAGTTCTCCTGCAACCACTCACGTTCGCGCTGTTCTTGGAGCCTGCGGTCAGCCTCCCGCTTCCGGTCCCTGCGGAGCCCCGCCTGCCTCGCTTGCTCAGCAACCTGGGCCTTCAAGCGAACGGCCTGCTGACTCAGCCCCGTGAGCGTTGCGGCGCAGTCCGCGCCGAAGTATCTGAGGTACCCACACGGATTCCCGTCCAAGTCCATCGAAGCCAGGACAATCGCCTGCTTCAACGTCGCCCCACATCGGTCGCACATGGCCTCATGGTCTGCGGTGCCTTCAACGCGGTACTCGATCACGGCGCTCCAATCGCAACATCGGCCGCGCCAGCTTGTCGGGTTCGGATCGCACTGGCTACTGAAGCGTTCGAATTGATCACCGGTGCCATCACTTGCGCCCGGTGGGGCGGTTTTGGCCGCCAGCCAGTCCTCGGGCTGAGCGGGTGGTCCCCTCCGCGACCCGCCCACGATCACCACGTCGAAGCCGCACCCAGGCGCCTACCCCCGGTCCCCTCCGAGAGAGGGCCCGGCGGAGCCTCATGCCCTGACCCGCACTGTCCGTCCGGCGGGCGCTCTCACCATCGGCATCCACCGGCCGCACGCTCGACGTGCGCGGCCGGCCGCCGCCGTCGTGGGGCGCAGACAGGAGCGGCGGCGAGCGGCTGGGCCGCGCGCTGGCGCGCTGTGCGCGCCCTTGAACCAGTAGCGAAACTCGTAACAGTCATCTTCTGACCCCACCCCCTCACACCCACTCCCCAGCTACCCATCCCCATCCCACACGCCGCCCGCCTGGGCCTTCGCAGCACTGACGCTCACGCCCTGGAGATCACTTACCGCCGCTTGCCCAACAAGCCCTCCGGCTCTCGCTGCATGAACGCCACCGTGGCATCGTCGTGGCACTTCGAGCGGGGCCAGCGTCGCCGTTGCGGGTCTGAGCGTTCGAGCTCCCGCGTGTGGCCGATGACGCCGTGTGGGCCACCTGTCTCCAGCTGGCTCATGAGGTCGGGCCAACCCATGACTGCGAAGTCGTCAACGGCTCGGGCTGCGCCGTCTGTCAGAACTGCCGCGGCTTGGACAGTTGGCAGCGGGACCTCCCCGGTCAGGCTCTGCTCGGCCGTCTCGGGATCGGTGGCGGCTACCCAGTAGCCCTCTGCGGTGTTCATGAGCTGCCTCTGGGCGTGAGCCAGAGCCGTCCGTCGCTCGGCTTCGCCAAGGCTCTTCAACTCTGCTGCCATTTCGACTCGTTGCCGGTCGGTGACCTGCGACACCTGGTGATCCGCAATCGCATCGATTCTGTCGGGCAGGCTGAGTACGACGGTTGAGTCCGCCAGAACCAACCACTCGAAGGCATCTCCGCGGACTCTCACGATGGCCACCGTGGACGTCGGCGTCATCGGGTTGCCCAGGTCGCACGTCCCTGCGTGAAGCCGAGCCGTGGAGTCGATCGCGTCCGCCAGGCACTCGGTCAGCGCCGCCGGCCGTTCGGTCGCGTGCTTGAAGATGCTCGCGCCGAGGGCCCGCACGAACCACGGCACACCGTGAGTGCAGCCGGTGTCCATGCCGCTGGGGAGTCCGGCTCCGTCGAGGAGAACAACGGTCTCGGGGCTGTCGATTGCGAAGTCCTCGTTGGTCCGGCCCGGGTTCGGGGCCGTCGCGACCGAGACCAGCATGTCAGGCTTCCTCGTGGCGGAGTACGCCGGTCAGAGCCCGGCTCGTGAGCACGCGCTTGGTGCCGGCCTCGTAGTCGCAGCCGCTGACCATGGAGAACGGCTGGTTTCCGATCTCGCCGTACAGCTCGGCGACATGAGTCGACAGGTAGTGCGCGACCCCGAGCGACCAGCACCGGAGCAACGACCGCGACCGTGGCATTGCGGACCGCATGGGCGAAGCCGCCCGCAAGGCTCTCGGGAAGGACGATCCGCCGAACGCTTCTGGCACGCCCGTGGCACAGCCCGAGTTGAGCTTCCCCCGGTGTGTGGGAGGTGCTGATTAGCTGGTCAGGACGGGTGTGGGTGGTTCGTCGACCACTGGTTCGGCCGTCACCTGGTCGGCGTAGTAGTTCGCCTCGTACTCGTCGGGGCTGAGCCAGCCGAGACGCTTCTGGATGCACTGGGTGTTGTACCAGCCGTCGATGTAGGCGAACAGCGCCAGGTCGGCGTCCGTGCGGGTCGCGAAGGCCGTGCGGCGCACGCATTCGGTCTTCAGCACGCTCCAGAAGTTCTCCGCCAGGGCGTTGTCGAACGAGTCGCCGACCGTGCCCATGCTTGCCTCAATTCCGGCCTTGAGCAGGCGGGTTGTGAGCTTGATGGATGTGTACTGACCGGGTTCAAGGGGTCGTTGCAACACCGCTGGTTTGGGGCGAGAGTAGCTGATCGTCGAGTGCCTCTGCGGGAGTTCTCCAGCCGAGTGTCTTCCGCGGCCGGGTGTTGAGTGCCCCAGCGATGGCTGCGAGGTCGCGAGCGGTCCAGCGGGCAAGGTCTGTGCCCTTCGGGAAGTATTGCCGCAGCAGCCCGTTCGTGTTCTCGTTCGTGCCGCGCTGCCAGGGGCTGTGCGGGTCGGCGAAGTAGACGGCGATGCCGGTGTCGGCCTTCAGCTGGGCGTGCTGGGCGAGCTCCTTCCCCCGGTCCCAAGTCAGTGATCGTCGCAACTGCTTTGGGATGTTTGCCATTTGGACTGTGAGGGCCTTACGCATCGCCTCGGCGCCGTATCCGGCCAGCGCGGGGCCGTTCTTCACCCGTGGCTCGACGCCGTAGCCTTCCATTCGCGGCAGGTGGACCAGGATCGTGAACCTGCTCGTGCGCTCCACGAGCGTGCCGATGGCGGACCGGTTCGCCCCGATGATCAGATCGCCTTCCCAGTGGCCCGCGACGGCCCGGGTCTCGACCTCGGCGGGACGCTCGCTGATCATCACGTCGGGCGTGACGTGACCGGCCGCCTTCCTGCGGGCGCGGGAGCGAGGAACCCGCAGGGCACGCCCTGTCCGCAGGCACGGTCGGCGTCGGCGCGTTCGGAGGTGTGCCAGCCCACGATCCGGCGGGAGAAGGCGTCGCGGATCGTGGCCAGCCACCACGGACCCTCGCCGGTGGGGACCAGCGAGATGTCCGCGACCCACAGCCGGTTGGCCGCGTTCGCGGTGAAGTCGCGCCGGACGAGGTCCGGGGCGGGGTCGGCTGCCGGGTCGCTGCGGGTGAAGGAGCGGGGCCGGCGCGGGCTGACGCCCTGGAGTCCGGCCTCGCGCATCAGGCGCTCGACCCGTTTGCGGCCGACGCGGGTGCCCTCGCGTCGCGGGACGGCGTGGACGCGCGGGGAGCCGTAGGTGGCGTCCGAGTCCGCATGGACGCGGCGGATCCGCTCGGTCAGCTCGGTGTCCTGGCGCCTGCGCTCGCAGGGCGCGTGGACGTCCCGGCGCCAGCGGTAGTAGGTGGAGGCGGGGATGTGCAGTTCCCGGAGGTCGGCCTCGGCCCCGAAGCGGTCCTGGTGCTCGTCGATGAGCTTCAGTACCGTCGCCGGGTCGGGTCGAGCTCCTGGGCGAAAAAGCCGAGGCGGCCTTGAGAATCTCGCAGGACCGGCGCAACTCGGCGTTCTCCTTGCGCAGAGCGGCGAGTTCCTCCTTCTCGGCGCTGGTCAGCCGGTCGTCGCGTTCGCCTCGGTCGGCCTCGTCCTGGCGGATCCAGTTGCGCAGGGCCTCGTGGTGCACGCCCAGGTCCCTGGCCATCTGCCGGATCACCGGTTTCGGGTCGGCGGCTCGGTATGCGGCAACGGCTCGCTGACGCAACTCGGACGGGTACTTCATCGGTGCAGCCATGGCAGAGGCTCCCTTCTCGCGACCTATCAGGTCATGTCCGGCAACCTTCCGCACCTCGGGGGAACCTCAAGTAGGACCGCAGCAACGACGAAGGGCCAGCCCCGCCGGATCCCCGGCGAGCTGGCCCTTCGTGCTGCGAGCCCCCTGTCGGGTTCGAACCGACGACCCCCGCTTTACAAGAGCGGTGCTCTGGCCAGCTGAGCTAAGGAGGCACGGTGACCGTCCGCGAGGGATCACGGCGGCACCGGGGGCAGTCTACCGGGCCCGGCAGGTGGGGTGGGGGGATATCCGGGGGTTGGCGGGCTGGGTGGGCGTGATGGAACCGATGCCGAAATCGGGCGGGCTGGGGGCTGACAAGCCGCGGAGGCGCAGGTAGCGTCGCCCGGAGTCGGTTCGTGAGGTGGTTCAGACCACTGGGCGGGCTGACGGAGGCGAACGAACGCCCCTTTACTCGGATCGTCCGGCACGTTCCTGCCGGTGAAGGAGAGAACAACCATGGCTTCTGTCACGTACGACCAGGCGACCCGCGTCTACCCCGGGGCGGACAAGCCCTCGGTGGACGCGCTGGACCTGGAGATCGCGGACGGCGAGTTCCTCGTGCTGGTCGGCCCCTCGGGCTGCGGCAAGTCGACCAGCCTGCGCATGCTGGCCGGCCTGGAGGACGTCAACAGCGGCTCCATCCGGATCGGTGACCGGGACGTCACGCACCTGCCGCCGAAGGACCGGGACATCGCCATGGTGTTCCAGAACTACGCGCTGTACCCGCACATGACCGTCGCCGAGAACATGGGCTTCGCGCTCAAGATCGCCGGCGTGAACAAGGCGGAGATCCGCACCAAGGTCGAGGAGGCCGCGAAGATCCTCGACCTGACGGAGTACCTGGACCGCAAGCCGAAGGCGCTGTCGGGTGGTCAGCGGCAGCGTGTCGCGATGGGCCGCGCGATCGTGCGCCAGCCGCAGGTCTTCCTGATGGACGAGCCGCTGTCGAACCTGGACGCGAAGCTGCGCGTCTCGACCCGTACCCAGATCGCCGGCCTCCAGCGCCGCCTGGGCATCACGACGGTGTACGTCACCCACGACCAGACCGAGGCGCTCACCATGGGCGACCGGGTCGCGGTGCTCAAGGGCGGCGTGCTCCAGCAGGTCGACACCCCGCGCAACATGTACGACCGGCCCTCCAACCTGTTCGTGGCCGGCTTCATCGGCTCGCCCGCGATGAACCTGGTCGAGGTCCCGCTGGTGGACGGCGGCGTGAAGTTCGGCGGCTCGGTGGTCAACGTCTCGCGCGACGACCTGGCCGGCGCCGGCACCGACAAGTCGGTGACGGTCGGCATCCGCCCGGAGCACTTCGAGATCGTCCCGGCGGGCGGCATCGAGGGTGTCGCGGTGACGGTGAACGTCGTCGAGGAGCTCGGCTCCGACGGCTTCGTGTACGGCACCACCAAGATCGGCGGCGAGGACAAGGAGCTGGTCGTCCGCGTGCACGGCCGGCAGATCCCGGCCCGTGGCGAGACGATCCACGTCGTGCCGATCGCCAACGAGACCCACGTGTTCTCGACCAGCTCGGGCGCCCGTCTGAGCAGCTGAGCACGGCGCGCCCTGCCGGTCGGTCGACCGGCAGGGCAAGCTGGCACGACGGAGCCCGTCGGACCATTCCTGGTCCGGCGGGCTCCGTCCGTACACCCCCACGTCAACACGGTGGGGGGACGAACCCGGACACGGTGTCACTCGATGGTGTCACGGAGGGCGATCCGGCCCGTACCCACCGCTACTCTCCTGAGGGTGAAGCAGCTTGTACGCCGTATCGGCCAGACCGTCGCCCTGACCCTGCCGGTCGTCCTGGTGACCACCGGCACCCTCGCCGTGACCCGGGTGCCATGGGCCCCGCCGACCAACCTCGACCAGCAGGTCGTGGCGGCGTCCAGTGGTGACGGCACCGGGATCGGGCGTTCCGCCACCGCCACCGCGGGCACGTCCCCGGACGGGCTCGCCCCGCAGGAGTCTCTGCGGGTGGTGCTGCTGGACGAGCTGCGGGCCAAGAACCCGTCCGCCGCGCTGGACCTGCTGGAGCGCTCGATGCGCGAACAGCCGTCGCTGACGCCGTACTGCACCTCGCTCGCCGGAGAGCTGGGCAAGGCGGCGGTGCGCAAGTACCAGGGCGACGTCCAGCGGGCCCGGTCCTTCGCCCGCCCGGTCTGCGACGGGTCGTTCGCGGCGGGCATCGCCGGCTGACCCCCTCGGCCGCGGGCCGACGAGGCCGTCGGGCCCACCGGCAGCCGCGGGCCGACGGCGCCCGCGGCCTCGGGTTCCCACCCCCGGTGGGCGCCCTATTCTTCAGGCATGACCGCTGACTCCGGCCCCACCGCCGACCTCGCGTCCCCGCCGACCCACCCGTCCCGGCCGACCACGACGCCCGTCACCCAGGCCGTGATCCTGGCCGGCGGCCAGGGCTCCCGGCTGCGGCCCTACACGGACGACCGCCCGAAGCCGCTGGTCGAGATCCCCGGGACGGGCACGCCGATCCTCGGCCACCAGCTGACCTGGCTGGCCTCCGAGGGCGTCACCGACGTGGTGGTCTCCTGCGGGCACCTCGCCGCCGTGCTGGAGGAGTGGCTCGACAAGGCGGATCTGCCGCTGCGCGTGCGCACGGTGGTCGAGGAGGAGCCGCTCGGACGCGGCGGCGGCCTCAAGTACGCGGCCAAGGCGCTGCCCCGCCCGGACGAGCCCTGGTACGCCACCAACGGCGACATCTGGACCCGGTTCAGCCTGCGCGACATGGCCGCCTTCCACCACGAGCGGGACGCCGTCGCGACGCTCGCGCTGGCCCGACCGCGGATCCCGTGGGGGGCGGTGGAGACCGACCAGTTCGGCAACGTGCTGGACTTCATCGAGGCGCCGCCCTCGCCGTTCCTGATCAACGCCGGGCTGTACGTGTTCAGCCCGGAGTTCGCCGAGCTGCTGCCGGACGTGGGCGACCACGAGCGCACCACGTTCCCGCAGCTGGCGCGCAGCAAGCGGCTGGCGGGCTACCAGCTGCCGCAGGGCGTGTACTGGCGCGCCATCGACACCGCGAAGGACCTCACCGAGGCGGCCAAGGAGCTCGCCTCCGGGGCCGGCCGCACACCGCAGTAACCGCCGCTCCCCCAGCCTCGCGCCCCAGCACCCGCGCCCCAGCACCTCAGCCCCCTGCGCACGACGATCGGCCGGGTGCTCCGCCAAGGAGCACCCGGCCGATCGCGTCCACGGGCCGTCAGGTGGACGTGGGCGCCCCCGGGTGGGAGGAGCGGGCGCCGCCGGACAGGTCGGCGAGCGGGCCGCTGCCCAGCACCCCGCCGAGCAGCCCGGGGCTCGCCCCCGAGCTCGGGCTGGGCTTGGACGCCGCCCCCGAGCCGGCGGGGGCCGGGGTGCTGCGCTGGGCGGGCGAGGAACCGGCCGACGGCGCGGCGGCGGCCGGCGCGGCGGGGGTCGGGGTCGTGCCGGCCCCGGTCTCCGCCTTGGTGGAGTGCCCCTTGCCGCTCGGCGTCGGGCTGCCCGGGCGGGTTGCCGGGGCGGAGGAGGGCGGGGTGGTCGGGCTCGGCGTGGGGGTGGCCGGGCGCGGGGCGGGCGAGGGCGAGGTGGACGAGCCCTGGCCGCCCGGGGTGCCGGTCGGGGCGCCGCTGGGCCAGACCGGCGTGCCGTAGTCGGTGGCCGGACGGGCCGGTGCCTGGTGCGTCCGGGCCCCGGTCCGCACCGCCGCGCCGAACATCGAGCCGAGCAGCAGGGTCGCCCCGACCACGACCGTGGTGACCACCGTGCCGCGGCGCAGCACCCGGCGGCGCAGCGCGGCGGGCGCGTCGGCGCCGTAGCGCCGCCAGGCCTCCAGGTTGAGCCGCCCGTCCAGGGAGGCGAACGGCGCTCCGGCGATCAGCAGCGGGCTCCAGGCCGCCAGGAAGATCAGGTCGGGGGTGTCGTAGACCGGCACGGCCCGCCAGCTGACGGTGAACAGCAGCGCGGCGGAGAGGAGCATCGCCGCCCCGGCCGCGAGCCGCTGCCAGAGGCCGAGGACGGTCAGCACGCCGACCACGACCTGGGTGAACGACACCACCAGGCCGGCACCGACCGGGTGCGCCATGGCGAAGGCCAGCAGCGGTTCGGCGACCTTCCAGGGGTGCAGCGAGGCGAGCCAGCGCATCATCGAGCCGCGCTCGCCGCCGTCGAAGTAGACCGGGTCGCAGAGCTTGCTGAACCCGGCGTAGACGGACAGCGAGCCGAGGACGGCGCGCAGCGGCAGCAGGACCAGGCCGAGGTCGACCCGGCGGCCGGGGTACCAGGGCTGCTTGCCCTCGGCGGCCGTCGCGGAGACCTCGGGGAGCTCGCCGCTCGGGGTCCAGCCCTGCGGTGCGCCGACCGGGCCGATGCCCGCGTCGGTGGCGGTGCCGGCACCCTCCCGGGGCTGGCGCGGGACGGTCCGGGCGCCCGAGTAGGACGGGATCACCCGGGTGTCCGACACGCCCGGGCCGCCGCCGTCGGGTCCGGAGCCGGTGAGCCGGACGGCGTCCAGCAGCTGGGTGGCCGCGAGGTCCCCGGGGGGCGCCTGCCCGGTCCAGGTGACGGCGGTGACCCGGCCCTTGCGGCGCGGCGCACCGCCCCCGGCGGCCCCCGCGAGCGCCGGGACGGCGGAGGCGGGCACCACGACCTGCGGGGTGACCAGCGGACGGCGGATCAGGCCCTGGTCGGCGTACGGGTCGCCGAACGCGGCGCCGGTGGACAGCAGTCCGGCCGGGGCCTCGATCAGCGGCGCCACCGGGGCGCCGAGCCGGAGCCGGAAGCTCGCCTGGGTGATGCTGAGGCGCGCGGGGTCGGACGGCACCTTGACCGTGTCAAGGCCGGGGCCCGCGTCTATCCCGGTGCTGCCGCCGCCGAACAGGGGGCGCCGAGGTGTTCTGGTGTCCACGCCCGTCTAACCGGGTGACCACCGCTTAGGACACTCTCCCGAGTGGATGTCCGGCGCATACTTGAAATGATCATGAGAAAAGCGATCGGGCCTGGTCGGGCCCGATCGCTTTTCACTCGGATTGCGGAGAATTCAGAAGTTCCCCTGCGCCCCGCACACCGACTGTGCTCAGCGCTTGGCGCGCAGCCGCGCGGCCTCGTAGAGCACGATGCCCGCCGCGACACCGGCGTTCAGCGACTCGGTCAGCCCGGACATCGGGATCCGCACCCGCATGTCGCAGGTCTCCGAGACCAGCCGGGACAGACCCTTGCCCTCGCTGCCCGCGACGATCACCACCGGGCCGGTCAGCAGCTCCAGGTCGCCCAGCTCGGCCTCGCCGTCGGCGGCCAGGCCGACCACCATGAGGCCGGCCTTCTGGTAGGCCTCCAGGGTGCGGGTGAGGTTGGTGGCCCGGGCGACGGGCAGACGGGCGGCGGCGCCGGAGGAGGTCTTCCAGGCACCGGCGGTCATGCCGGCCGCGCGGCGCTCGGGGATGACCACGCCGTGCGCGCCGAAGGCGGCGGCGGAGCGGACCACGGCGCCGAGGTTGCGCGAGTCGGTGACGCCGTCCAGCGCGATGATCAGCGCGTCCTGGCCCGAGTCGGAGGCCTCGACCAGCAGGTCGTCGGGGTGCGCGTACTCGTACGGCGGCACCTGGAGCACGAGGCCCTGGTGGTTGAGCCCGCCGGTCATCTGGTCCAGCTGCGGGCGCGGGGCCTCCATCAGCGGGATGCCACGGTCGTTGGCGGCCTGGAAGGCCTCGCGGACGCGGTCGTCGGTGTCGACGAACTGCTGGACGTACAGCGCGGTGGCCGGGACGCCGCCCTGAAGGGCCTCGACGACCGAGTTGCGGCCGAAGACGAGCTCGGCGCTGCCCGCGCCGCCCCGGCCGCCGCGACCGGCGCCGCCGGCGCGGCGCATGCCGGCGCGGGCCTTGGCGTCCCGCTCGCGCTTGACCGCGGCGTTGGCGGCGCGCTGCTTCGGGTGGCCCTTGCGCTCCGCTCCGGGCGGGGTCGGGCCCTTGCCCTGGAGCCCCTTCCGGCTGTGGCCGCCGGTACCGACAGACGCGCCCTTCTTCGACCCGGGGTTGCGGCGGTTCCTGCGCTGGCTGTTGCCGGCCATGGCTGTACTTCCTGTCTGTCCGGCATGCCCGGCCGCCCCGTTCTGTCCGGCGGCGGCCGACTGCATGCGCTACGTCATGCGGGAGGGCCGCACCGGTCCGGTACGGCCCACCCTCACCCCGATCGTCAGATGGGGTTACTGGCTGTTGATCGTCCAGCGCGGGCCGGACGGGGTGTCCTCGATCACCAGCCCGGCCAGGCCGAGCTGGTCGCGGATGGCGTCCGCGGTGGCGAAGTCCTTGCGCTGACGCGCCGCCTGCCGCTGGTCCAGGACCAGGCGGACCAGCGAGTCGACCACACCGTGCATGCTCTTCATTGTCCCAGGCTCGCCGCGCTCCGACCCGGCCCACTGCGGGGCGAGCGGGTCGAGACCCAGCACTCCGAGCATCGCACGGACCTCGGCCAGACGCGCCACCGCGTTCTCCTTGTCGTCCGCGTTCAGGGCGCTGTTGCCCTGGCGGACGGCGGTGTGCACGACGGCGAGCGCCTGCGGAACGCCCAGGTCGTCGTCCATCGCCTCGGCGAAGGCCGGCGGCACCTCGGGGGCGGCGTCGACCGCCCCGCAGCGCTCGACGGTGCGCTGGATGAAGCCCTCGATCCGGCCGAACCCGGCCTCGGCCTCGCGCAGGGCGTCCTCGCTGTACTCGATCATCGAGCGGTAGTGCGGGGTGCCGAGGTAGTAGCGGAGCACGATCGGACGCCAGCGCTGGACCATCTCGGAGACCAGCACCGAGTTGCCCAGCGACTTGCTCATCTTCTCGCCGGCCATGGTGACCCAGGCGTTGTGCACCCAGAAGCTGGCGAAGGCGTCGCCGTAGGCCTTGGACTGGGCGATCTCGTTCTCGTGGTGCGGGAAGATCAGGTCCAGCCCGCCGCCGTGGATGTCGAAGGCCGGGCCGAGGTACTTGTGGACCATCGCCGAGCACTCCAGGTGCCAGCCCGGCCGGCCGCGGCCCCACGGGGTCTCCCAGCTCGGCTCGCCCGGCTTGGCGGCCTTCCACATCGCGAAGTCGCGCTGGTCCCGCTTGCCGGTCTCGCCCTCGCCCTCGGGCTGGCGCAGGTCGGCCAGCTTCTGGTTGGAGAGCGCGAGGTAGTCCGGGTACGACTTCACGTCGAAGTAGACGTTGCCGTCGGCCGCGTAGGCGTGGCCCTTCTCGATGAGCCCCCGCATCATCTCGACCATCTCGGGGATGTGCCCGGTGGCCCGCGGCTCGACGGTCGGCGGCAGGCAGCCGAGCGCGGTGTAACCGTCGTTGAACGCCCGCTCGTTCTCGTAGGCGATCTGCCACCACGGGATGCCGAACTCGCGCTCCTTGGCGATCACCTTGTCGTCGATGTCGGTGACGTTCCGGGCGAAGGTGACCTGGTAGCCGCGGTAGGCGAACCACCGCTGCATGATGTCGAAGTTGAGACCGGACCGGATGTGCCCGATATGAGGCGCCGACTGGACGGTAGCGCCGCACAGGTAGATCGAGACACAACCCGGTACAAGCGGGACGAAGTCGCGTACCTGGCGGGTGCTGGTGTCGTACAGGCGAATGCTCACAGCGTCAAGCGTAGTGGGCAGGAGGGGGTGCCCCGCGACATTCCCCGGGAATGATATGCCGCACTCCCGGGGAACCACGGGCCGCGCGGGCCGGTCAGATGTTGCCGACCACCTTGCGCGGGCTGAGCCGGACGACCACCCGGACGTCGTCCGGGCCGTCGAACCCGTACTCCTCGCCGCGGTACTTGCGGGACAGTTCGTTGATCAGCTCCCGGCCGCCCTCGGTGGTCATCGTCGCCGAGCCGCGCACCTCGACGTACTCGTACGGGTTCTCCGGCGGGTTGACCACGAGCGAGATGCGCGGGTCCCGCACCAGATTGAGGTGCTTGCGGCGGCCCTGGACGGTGGAGAACAGGATGTCGTCGCCGTCCCGCGTGACCCAGACGACCGAGGACTGGGGGCTGCCGTCGGGCTGGATCGTGGACACCACGGCGAAACTCTTGCGGTCGAGCAATTCCTTGGCGGGGCCAGAGAGTTCGACGCCCATCGAGAACCTCTTCTCATCGTCGGCGGTACGGCCCGAGGGGAAGCCCCGCCCGGGCCCGGAACCGCACACTACCGACCGATCCACCGCCACGCCGGGTGAACACTCGTCAGGACCCGCCTATTCCGGCCCTGCTGACCGCGCCCGGCTCAACGCCGTTCGTACACCAGGGCCGTGGCGATCGCGGCCAGCCCCTCGGCCCGACCGGTCAGGCCCAGGCCGTCCGTTGTGGTGCCGGACACCGACACCGGCGCACCGGCCGCGGCCGACAGCGCGGCCTGCGCCTCGGCCCGCCGCTTGCCGATCTTCGGCCGGACGCCGACCACCTGGACCGCGATGTTGCCGATCTCGAAGCCCTCGGCGCGCACCAGCCGGGCCGCCTCACCGAGCAGCTTCACCCCGGAGGCGCCGGCCCACTCCGGCCGGTCGGTGCCGAAGTGCGCGCCCAGGTCGCCGATCCCAGCGGCCGAGAACAGCGCGTCGCAGGCCGCGTGCGCGGCGACGTCGGCGTCCGAGTGCCCGGAGAGCCCGACCCCGGCGTCCGGCCACTCCAGTCCGGCCACCCAGAGCGGGCGGCCGGCCTCGAAGGCGTGCACGTCGGTGCCGATGCCCACGCGCGGCAGCACGGGGGCCGGGGCCTGGGCGGCGGGCGTCAGCGGGTCAGTAGGCATCGGCGGCCCTCCGGCGGGCGAGTACGGCCTCGGCGAGCACGAGGTCCAGTGGACGGGTGACCTTGAACGCCTCCTCGTGGCCGGGCACCACGACGACCTGGCCGCCGTAGCGCTCCACCAGGCCCGCGTCGTCGGTGACCGGCGGCGCGCCGTCGGCGCCCGCGGCCTCCTCGGCCAGCGCCTTGGCGTGCACCCCGACCAGGGTGGCCCGGTCGAAGCCCTGCGGGGTCTGGACCGCGCGCAGGGTGGCCCGGTCGGGCGTGTCGAGCACCGGCTCGGGGCGGCCCGGGCTCGACTCGACCCGCTTCACCGTGTCGGCCAGCGGCACCGCGGGCACCACCGCCCCGGCCCCGGCCCGGACGGCGGCCGCCACCGCGTCCACCACCTCGACCGGGACGAGCGGGCGGGCCGCGTCGTGCACCAGGACGATCTCCACCTCGGCCGGGATCGCGGCCAGGCCGAGCCGGACCGATTCCTGGCGGGTGGCGCCACCGGCGACCACCCGGATGTCCTTGCCGTCCAGCCCGTGGCTGTCCAGCAGGGCGACCACCTCGGCCACCCCGTCGGCGGGCGCGGCGACCACGACCAGGCCGACTGCCCGACTGCGGGCCAGCGCCCGCACGGCGTGCACCAGGAGCGGCACGCCGCCCAGTTCCCGCAGGGCCTTCGGGGCACCGGGCCCCAGCCGCTCACCGCGTCCGGCGGCGGGCACCACTGCTGCTGCGACTGCTGCTGAGGCGTTCAGGTTTCACTCCTTCGGAGAAGTGGGTATGGCCTTGGCGTGCCCGGCGGGCGCTACGGGCCCCTTCCGAAGAATTACGGTCCAACCGTCCGCCGCACAATCCCGCAGAATCGGTCTTGCAGGACGGAAAACGGTCTTGCCGGGCCTGGACCGGCTCGGGGCGGGGGCGTCGTCCGGACACGCCTCAGCGCCCGAAGTGCCACTGCACCACCCCGGGACGCTTGGTCCTGGGAGCGGCGCGCCGACACCGGGCGCTGTGAGCGGTGGGCGGCAGCCCGACTGCGCTACGAGGCCAGCACCTCGTCGAGCAGCGTCTCCGCCTTGTCCTCGTTGGTGTTCTCCGCCAGCGCGAGCTCGCTGACGAGGATCTGGCGCGCCTTCGCGAGCATCCGCTTCTCGCCGGCCGAGAGGCCGCGCTCGCGCTCACGACGCCAGAGGTCGCGCACAACCTCGGCGACCTTGATAACGTCGCCAGAGGCGAGCTTCTCCAGGTTCGCCTTGTAGCGACGGGACCAGTTGGTCGGCTCTTCGGTGTACGGTGCGCGCAGCACCTCGAAGACCCGGTCCAGACCCTCCTGGCCGACTACATCGCGCACGCCGACGAACTCCGCGTTCTCAGCGGGCACGCGGAGCGTCAGGTCTCCCTGCTGCACCTTGAGCACCAGGTAGGTCTTGTCCACACCTTTGATCTGGCGAATTTCGATGGCCTCGATCAGCGCGGCCCCGTGATGGGGGTAGACCACCGTGTCGCCAACCTTGAACGTCATGTGACAGGACCCCTTCCGTGGCTTTCCAGAATAACACGCTTTTCAGCGCACCCGAAGGGCGTTTTCGCAGGTCAGGGCCGGTCTCGGGGCTTGACAAGGACCCCCATGACGTGCTGCGACCGGTGTTCGAGGGAGGCTTCCCGCAGGTCGGAGGCGGTTCCAGCGTTCGGCGAAACCTTGCGCAACACCCTGGAAACCATGATTGGATCTTGGGTTTTCACCGTTTATCGGGCCGTATCCACATCGTTATTCGATCTTGGTCGAAGCTTGTCCCGAGGGTGACCCGGACACGCCACAAGTGCGGCCGGACGGCCGCCCCGCGAACCCCGGGAGTGCGACACGGGGACCACCCCGTGAGGAGCGCATAAGTGAGGTCGATAATCTGAGGCCTGACCTATCGACACGTTGACTTAGGAGAAGCCGCCGCCGTGAGCCGCAGCCTTCGACGCGGCAGCATCGCCGCCATCGCCGCCATCGCCATCGCCTCGCTGTCGTCCTGCGCCGCCGGCAACACGCCGGACACGCTGCAGGTCAAGCCCGACAACGCGGCGGCAACCCTCGGAACGAACCTTCGGCTGAACAACATCGTGGTCGTCACCGGGGACGAGTCCTCGGGCGAGCACAACGGTCCCGCCAACGTGACCGTCAACATCGCCAACACGGGCAACACCCCGGCGGAGCTGCAGTCCGTCACCGTCGGCAACGGTGCCACCGCCGCGTTCTCCGACGCCGCGGGCGCCCCGCTGTCCACCATCGTCGTCCCGGCCGGCGGCGCCGTGGCGATCGGTGGCGAGGGCAACCCGTCCGCCAAGGTCGCCTCGGTCGGCGTCCAGGTCGGCGGCTTCGTCCCCACCTCGTTCACCTTCAAGGACGGCCAGAAGGTCGACGCCCAGGCCGGCGTGAGCCCGAACAAGGGCCTCTACAAGGGCTTCGGCCCGACGTCGGCCCCGGCCGCCGCGCCCACCAAGGGCGCCACCACCGCCGCGACCACCCCGGCCGCCGGCACCACCACCCCGGCCGCCCCGGCCACCACCGGTGCGGCCACGCCGTCCGGTGCCGCCACCCCGGGTGCCACCCAGTCCGCGGGCGCCCACTGACGCACCACCCGGTGTCCGGCAGGCCCTCCCGGGCCCGCCGGACACCAACGCGAAGGCCCCCTCCGGCAACTGCCGGCGGGGGCCTTCCGCGTCTGTCCGCGCCCGCGGTTTACGGCTCGAACTTGTAGCCCAGGCCGCGGACCGTGACCAGGTAGCGCGGGGCGCCCGGGTCCGGCTCGATCTTGGCCCGCAGGCGCTTCACGTGGACGTCCAGGGTCTTGGTGTCGCCGACGTAGTCCGCGCCCCACACCCGGTCGATCAGCTGCATGCGGGTGAGCACCCGGCCCGCGTTGCGCAGCAGCATCTCCAGCAGGTCGAACTCCTTCAGCGGGAGGTCGACCTTGGCGCCGTCCACGGTCACCACGTGCCGGTCGACGTCCATCCGGACCGGGCCCGCCTCCAGGGCGCCCGGGCCGCCGCCGTTCTCGCCGGCACCGCCGTCCTCGCCGCGGCGGCGCAGCACCGCCCGGATCCGGGCGACCAGCTCACGGGTGGAGTAGGGCTTGGTGACGTAGTCGTCCGCACCTATTTCCAGACCGACCACCTTGTCGATCTCGCTGTCCTTGGCGGTGACCATGATCACCGGCACGTTGGAGCGCACCCGCAGCTGACGGCAGACCTCGGTGCCCGGCAGGCCCGGCAGCATCAGGTCGAGCAGGACGAGGTCGGCGCCGTTGCGCTCGAACTGCTCCAGGGCGTCGGGGCCGGTGGCGGCGACGGCCACCTCGAAGCCCTCCTTGCGGAGCATGTACGACAGGGCGTCGCTGAACGACTCCTCGTCCTCGACCACCAGTACTCGGGTCACGATCAGGCCTCCGGGGCAAGCTGGGGGGTTGCGTCTGACAGGGGGTGTTCCCGCTCCCCCGTGGGGAGCGGACGGTCCGTGCGGCCTGTGGTGGCCGTCCGGTCCGTGGTGAGGGTTCTGGTGGGCGCGGCGGCGGCGCCACGGACGCCGGTGGCACCGCGGGTGCCGAGGTCGCCGGTGTCGTCGAGGTCGTCGCCGTCCTCGGCCTCGGGCGCCTGCCCGGCGGGCAGGCGGATGGTGAAGGTCGAACCCTGGCCCTCGACGCTCCACACCGAGACCGTGCCGCCGTGCGAGGCGGCGACGTGCTTGACGATGGACAGGCCGAGGCCGGTTCCGCCGGTCGCCCGGGAGCGGGCCGGATCGACCCGGTAGAAGCGCTCGAAGACGCGCTCGCGGTCCTTCTCCGAGATGCCGATGCCCTGGTCGGTGACCGAGATCTCGATCAGCTCGCCGTCCGCCTCCCCGAGCGCCGCGGCGCTGGAGATCCGGCGGGTGGCGATCGCCACCCGGGTACGGGGAGGACTGTAGTTGACGGCGTTCTCGACCAGGTTGCCGAGCGCCGCGGCGAGCTGGCCGCGGTTGCCGTGCAGGTAGAGCCCGGCGATGCCGCCGGCCGTGATCAGGATCTGCTTGGCGGCGGCCTGCTGTCGGCAGCGGTCGATCGCCTCGGCGATCAGCTCGTCCACCGCGACGGGCTCCGGGTCCACCATCAGCCGGTCGTCCTGCACCCGGGAGAGGTCGATGATCTCCTGGACCAGGCTGGCCAGCCTGGTCGCCTCGATCTGCATCCGGCCGGCGAAGCGCTGCACCGCCTCCGGGTCGTCGGACGCGTCGGCGACCGCCTCGGAGAGCAGCGACAGGGCACCCACCGGGGTCTTCAGCTCGTGGCTGACGTTGGCCACGAAGTCCCGGCGGACCGCCTCCACCCGGCGGCGCTCGGTCTGGTCCTCGACCAGCACCAGCACCAGCCGGGAGCCCAGCGGGGCGACCCGGACGGAGACCGCGAGCGGCTCGCCCGCACGGGCCACGCCGGGGCGGGGCACCTCCAGCTCGACCTGGCGGATCTCGCCGTCCCGGCGGGTGGCGCGCGCCAGCGAGAGCATCTGGTCCACGGCGACCGCGCCGCCGCGCACCAGTCCCATCGCGTACGCCGCGGAGCTGGCCTTGACCACCTCGTCGCCCTCGCCCAGCACGATCGCGCAGGAGCGGAGGACGGAGAGGACGGTGTCCACCCCCGGCGGCAGCGGGGGCTCCGGGGTGCCGGCGCCCAGGCCCTGGTGCCGACCGTGGTGTCTGCTGCTGGTGCCGCCGTACCTGCCCCTGGCCTGCTCGCGCTCGCTCCAACGGAAGGCGATGGAGGCCGTGAGGCCGACGCCGAGCCCGGCTATGGCGCAGGCAGCGGCGGCGGCCACGTTCACGTCCATGTGGCCAGCGTAAGCGCACGGCCAGGCCACTCCCCAAGGGCCCGATCAAGGCATCGGCCACGCGTTGCCGAGAATTCACCTTCACGTGGCCGCTGATTCACCACACCGGCCGTGCATCGTCGCCCGGACGGCCCAGAGTTGGCCATGCAGCCCGTGTGGGAGTGGGCGGCGGGCCGAACCACCGGCCGTCGCCTCAGGTGTGCGCGTACGATTCGCGCCACCAGCAGCGGTCACCCGGACGACAAGACGATCGTCGGACGGGCCGGCCGGTCGGCACCGCCACCGACACAGCTACTGAGGAGAGAGCATGCGCGACGCGTACCACGAGGAACTCGATGCGATCGGCGACAGCCTGGTCGAGATGGCCCGACTGGTCGGCTCGGCCCTGGGCCGGGCCACCACCGCACTCCTGGACGCGGACCTGGCGCTGGCGGAGAGCGTGATCGCCGCCGACGAGAAGATCAACGACCTCCACCACGAGCTGGAGAACCGCGCGATCGACCTGCTCGCCCGCCAGCAGCCGGTCGCCACCGACCTGCGCATCGTCGTCACCTCGCTGCGGATGAGCTCCGACCTGGAGCGCTGCGGCGACCTCGCCCGGCACGTCGCCAAGGTCGCGCGGATGCGCTACCCCGACTCCGCCGTGCCCGGCGACCTGCACTCCACCGTCCTGGAGATGGGCCAGCTCGCCCAGCGCCTGGTGGCCAAGACCGGCCTGGTGATCGCCACCAAGGACGTCGACAAGGCCCTGGAGCTGGAGCAGGACGACGACGCCATCGACTCCCTGCACCGCGAGCTGCTGTCGCACCTGATCGACGACCGCTGGCACCACGGCATCGAGACCGCCGTCGACATCACCCTGGTCGGCCGCTACTACGAGCGCTTCGCGGACCACGCGGTGTCGGTCGCCAAGCGCGTGGTGTACCTGGTGACGGGCGAGCACGTGGCCGAGTTCGTGGCCGCCTCGGAGGCCGCGGCGGCGGAGTGACCTCGTGCGGGTGCGGTGCGGCCGCCTCGGGGCTCGGCGTCTCGGGGCTCGGCATATCGGGCTCGGGCTCGGGCTCGGGCTCGGGGCTTCAAGGGGCGGCCGCTCCCCTCGCGGGGTGAGTAAACCTGCGACAGGGGTGGTGGGGGCGCACGACGCCCCGTACATCCCACCACTGCGCGCCTGTTGACGCTCCCTCCGATCGGCGGCTTCACTCGACGTTGGGGGCACAGGACTGTGCCCGTCACTAGGAGGGAACAGCTCGATGAAGGCCAACCCCACCCGACCGGCACGCGCCCACGAAACCGTCGAGCCGCCCACCCCGAAGCTCCTGCCCGTCCTCGCGGCCGGCTGCGGCTGCGGCCCCGGCTGCGGCTGCGGCTGCCAGTCCGGCGCGCCCTGCCAGTGCGGCGGCGCGGACGGCGGCTGCTGCGGCGGCCACTGAGCGGTCCGCCGCCGAGGAGTTCCCGAGGTGCACGGCCTTCCGTCGGCCGTGCACCTCGTTGCGCGTCCTGGTGCCTCGCGTCCGCGGCACGGCGTCACCGTGCCGCCCCGGGCGTCAGAACTGGACGTCGGTGCAGGAGTAGAAGGCGTTCCCTGTGTCGGCGATCGTCCAGACCGCGACCACGACCTGGTGGCCGGTGCGCCCGCTCGGGACGGTCGCGGTGTGGCTGAGCGTGCTGGGCACCTGCTTCCCGCCGTACGGGGCGATCAGGAAGGGCGTCAGGTCCAGGCTGTCCCGGGTGACCGGCTGGCTCGCGTCGTAGCCCGGCTTGGTCAGGTAGTAGCGGAAGTCGGTGGTCGCGTGCCGGGCGGTGAACGTCCAGGTGAAGGTGAGCTGCTGCCCCGCCGTCACCTCGGTGGTCGGCCAGGCACCGCCGTGCGGGTCGTCCAGCTCGGCGAAGCGGGAGTTGCCGCCGGCGCAGATGGTGCCGTCGGCGGGCCCGGCGTTCGGGAAGCCCTTGGGGCCCTCGACGCTCTGCGGCTCCCACTGGATGTCGCCGCAGTCCCACGACACCCCGCCCGCTCCGCAGAGCGCGGCCCTGCTGGGCGGCGTCGAGATGTACCCGTGGGACTGCGCCGGGACGGCGAGGGTGAGCGGCACCGCGAGGGCGGCGACCACCGCCCCGACGATGTGACGTGTGCGCATGATGCTCCTCCGTGGGGGTGGATGGAGAGTGCGCCGGGACGCAGACGCGCGCGCGTGGGGGTGCGGCGGCCGGGACGGGGAGATCCTTGGCATGCCTGCGGCAGTCCGGCGCCCTCACCGTAGGAGCGGACTCCGCCACCCGTCAATGGTCTGAACCACTATTGGGACGAGCCCGGATCCGGCCGCCGAATCCGGACTCAACTCGACTTCCGCACAGGCCGGTTGAACGACGAAGGCCCCGCCCCCGGCGAACCGGGAGGCGGGGCCGTTTCGCCAGGCGGGTTACTTCTTGCCCTGGTTCTTGACCGCCTCGATGGCCGCGGCGGCGGCGTCGGCGTCGAGGTAGCGGCCGCCCTTGGTGACGGGCTTGAAGTCGGCGTCGAGCTCGTACACGAGCGGGATGCCGGTCGGGATGTTCAGGCCCGCGATGGCCTCGTCGGAGATGCCGTCGAGGTGCTTGACCAGCGCGCGCAGGCTGTTGCCGTGGGCGGTGACCAGGACGGTCTTGCCGGCGGCGAGGTCCGGGACGATGGCGTCGTACCAGTACGGGAGCATCCGGTCGACGACGTCCTTCAGGCACTCGGTGCGCGGACGCAGCTCGCTCGGGATGTCCGCGTAGCGGGCGTCACCGGCCTGCGAATACTCGGCGTCATCGGCCAGCACCGGCGGCGGGGTGTCGTACGAGCGGCGCCACAGCTGGAACTGCTCCTCGCCGAACTCGGCCAGGGTCTGGGCCTTGTCCTTGCCCTGGAGCGCACCGTAGTGTCGCTCGTTCAGGCGCCAGCTGCGGCTGACCGGGATCCAGTGGCGGTCGGCCCTGTCCAGGGCGATCTGCGAGGTGCGGATCGCACGGCGGAGCAGCGAGGTGTGCAGCACGTCCGGGAACAGGCCCTCGGCGGCCAGGAGCTCGCCACCGCGCGCGGCCTCCTTCTCACCCTTCTCGTTGAGGTCGACGTCGACCCAACCGGTGAACAGGTTCTTCTGGTTCCACTGGCTCTCGCCGTGGCGGAGCAGGATGAGTCGGTACGTCGTGTCAGCCATGGCCCCCAGCTTAATGGAGGCAGGAAAAGCGCTGGTCCGGACCTACGGCAGATGTGTAATGTGTGCACCGCCTATCTGACACTTACATACGTCGGCTGACCGGACCTGCCCGTGCCGCTCGGCGGACGCCTGCCCCGGGAGCCCCCCACATGCCCGTCGCCCTGTTCACCAACCCCCGGATCCGAAGGCTGATACAGGAGACGGTGGGCGGGCTGCCACGGGAGTTCTGGTGGCTCTGGGTGAGCACGCTGGTGAACAAGCTGGGCGCTTTCGTGCTCACCTTCCTCGCGCTCTACCTGACCACCAACCGGGGGTACTCGGCCTCCTACGCGGGCCTGGTGGCCTCCCTCTACGGCCTCGGCTCGGCCGTCGCCGCGATCGGCGCCGGCGTGCTGACCGACCGGATCGGCCGGCGCCCGACCCTGGTCGCCGCCCAGCTCGGCACCGCACTGTTCACCGCCGTACTCGGCTTCACGGACGGCCAGGTGGCGATCGCCACGGTGGCCTTCCTGGTCGGCCTCTGCAACAACGCCACCCGGCCCGCGACCTCGGCGATCATCGCCGACCTCGTCCCGGCCGAGGACCGGGTCCGCGCGTACTCGCTGAACTACTGGGCGATCAACATCGGCTTCGGCCTCTCCGCCGCCGTGGCCGGCCTGATCGCCACCCACGGCTACCTCACGCTCTTCCTGCTCGACGCGCTCTCCACGCTGGTGTGCGCGGTGGTGATCTTCATCCGGATCCCCGAGACCAAGCCGCAGGACTCGCCGCAGCACGGGAAGGGGACGGACGAGCCGACGGTCGGCCTCGGCGCGGTGTTCCGGGACGGGCGGTTCATGGCCGTCGTCGGGCTCAACCTGCTGCTCGCCCTGATCCTCCAGCAGGGCAGCACCACCCTGGCCGTCGACATGGGTGCCGCGGGCATCAGCTCCACCGAGTACGGGCTGGTCATCGGCCTGAACGGGCTGCTGATCGTGGTGCTCCAGATCCCGCTCACCCGGTGGATGGAGGCCCGTTCCCGGACCGCCATGCTGATAGCCAGCTGCCTGATCACGGGCTGGGGCTTCGGGCTGGCGGCGCTGGCCGGGTCGTCCGCGTGGCTGTTCGCCCTCTCGGTGGCGGTCTGGACGGTCGGCGAGGTCCTGAACGCGCCGACCATCATGGGACTGGTCGCCGAACTGGCGCCGACCCACGCGCGCGGCCGCTACCAGGGCGTCTACTCGCTCTCCTGGTCGCTCGCCTCGTTCCTCGGCCCGGCGATCGGCGGTCTGCTGCTGCAGCACGCCGGCTCCGCGGTGCTCTGGATCGTGTGCGGGGTCTGCGGCACGGTCGCGGCGGCCGGGCACGTGGTGCTCGGGCGGCGCACGGACGCGACGGCGGGCCGCGCCGGGGCGGTGCCGGATGTCGCGGTGACGGAGGTCGCGGTGACCGAGGTGACCGAGGTGACGGAGGTGACGGAGGTGCCGGAGGTGCCGGTGACCGAGGTGACGGAGCCCGCCGCGGAGAAGAAGGCTCCGGCGGGCATCTGAGGGCGTCGGCCCCGCTACCGGGTCAGTCGGCCGCCGGGGCGGCCAGGTGGGCGAAGGCGGCCAGGTTGCGGGTGGACTCCCCGCGCTTGGTCCGCCACTCCCACTCGCGCCGGATCGCCGAGGCGAAGCCCAGCTCCAGCAGGGTGTTGAACGGCTCGTCGGCGTTCTCCAGCACCGTCCCGAGCAGCCGGTCCACGGCGTCCGGGGTGAGCGCCTCCAGGGGCAGGCGGCCGGCCAGGTAGACATCGCCGAGCGGGTCGATCGCGTACGCGACGCCGTACAGCCGGGTGTTGCGCTCCAGCAGCCAGCGGTAGACGGCCTCGTGGTTCTCGTCCGGTCGGCGGATCACGAAGGCGTTCACCGACAGGGTGTGGTCGCCGACCCGCAGCGCGCAGGCGGTGCTCAGCTTGCGGGTGCCCGGGAGCGTCACCACCAGCGTGTACGGGTCGGTGGCGGCGGGCTCCCAGGCCGCTCCGGCGTCGTCCAGGGCGGTGCGCAGGAGGGTCAGGGCCTCGTCCTTGGTGCGGATTGCCATGGGGGTGACGTTACTCGGCGGTACCGGGGGCGCGCACCAGCGGTGCGTGCCCCCGGCCGCCGCAGTCGGGCCGCAGTCGGGCCGCAGTCGGCTCGTGGTCCGGCCGCGGTCAGGCCGCGGTCAGGCCAGCCGCCGCCGGGCGGCGGCCAAGCGGCCGGCCGGGCGGGCCAGGCTTCCGGCGTACACCTCGGCGGTGCCGGCCGCGGCGGTGTCCCAGCCGAAGCCGGCCGCGTGCCGGGCCGCCGCCGCGCCGCGCCGGGCGACCAGGCCCCGGTCGGTGACGTACGGCTCCAGCGCGTGCGCCCAGGCCGCCGGGTCGTGGCCGTGCACCAGCGTGCCCGTCTCGCCGTCCCGCACCGCGACCGGCAGGCCGCCGACCGAGGCCGCCACCACCGGGGTGCCGCAGGCCTGCGCCTCCAGAGCGACCAGCCCGAAGGACTCGCTGTACGAGGGCATCACCAGCGCCGTCGCCGCGTGGTACCACTGCGCGAGCTCGGCCTGGCCGACCGGCGGGTGGAACCGCACCACGTCGCCGATGCCCAGCTGGGCGGCGAGCTTGTGCAGGCTCTCCGGCCGGGCCAGTCCGGTGCCGGACGGACCGCCGACCACCGGCACCAGCAGGTGCTCGCGCAGCCCCGGGCGGCGCGCCAGCAGCTCGGCGACCGCCCGCAGCAGCACGTCCGGGGCCTTCAGCGGCTGGATCCGGCCCGCGAAGAGCAGCACCGCGGCGTCCTGCGGCAGGCCCAGCCGGGCCCGGGCGGCGGCCCGCGCCGACGCCCCGCCGGGGCGGAAGACGTCCAGGTTGACGCCGGGGTGGACGACGGCCAGCTGGTCCGGCCGGGCAGCGTAGTGCAGCGCCAGCTCGGCGGCCTCCTCGGTGGTGTTGGCGATCAGCCGGTCGGCCGCCTCGACCACCTGGGTCTCGCCGATCACCCGGGCCGCGGGCTCGGGCGTGTCACCCTCGGCCAGCGCGGCGTTCTTCACCTTCGCCATGGTGTGCATGGTGTGCACCAGCGGCACCCCCCAGCGCTGCGCGGCCAGCCAGCCGACCTGCCCGGAGAGCCAGTAGTGCGAGTGCACCAGGTCGTAGTGGCCGGGGCGGTGGCCCGCCTCCGTCCGCAGCACCCCGTGGGTGAAGGCGCACAGCTGGGCGGGCAGATCCTCCTTCAGCAGGCCCTCGTACGGGCCGGCGGTGACGTGCCGGACCAGCACGCCGGGGGCCAGCTCGACGGTGGGGGCGTCGTCCGAGCAGATCGCCCGGGTGAACACCTCGACCTCGATATTGAGCGCGGCCAGGCGCTTGGCCAGCTCGACAATGTAGACGTTCATCCCGCCGGCGTCCCCCGTGCCGGGCTGGTGCAGCGGCGAGGTGTGGACACTCAGCATCGCTATCCGGCGCGGGCGGCGGCGGCCCGGGACGAGCGACTGGAGCCGGCCCCGCGCGGGCGCGGCGGGCTGGGCACGGCGTACCGAACGGACGGGGTGCTGGATCACCTGGCTGAAGCCTCCTCTGTGCGGCCCGTCTCGGCGGCCCGCGCACGGGCCGCCCGCTGTCCGGTGTGCGCTGCCCCGTCCCGGGCACACATCACCACCAGACAGCCAACCACCCGGCCCGCGTCCGGCATTCCCGGTCCGGCGGACGAGATGCCGGACGAGATGTCGGACGGGGTGACGTCCCAGGTCACAGCGGTGCCGACGCGGACCCGACTACCCTTCCAGGCATGGCTGCCTCCTTCGACTCCGCGACCGCACCCACCCGTGGGCGGACCGGACGGCCGGTGGGGACGGTCACCCGGGGCACCACCAACACCAATCGGCTGCGGCGGATGGACCGCTGGATCGCCCACACCCTCGGCCGCACGCTGCGCGCCGGTGGCCGCCCGCCGGTGGCGGTCGACCTCGGCTACGGCGCCGCGCCGTGGACGGCCGTCGAACTGGCCGGGCGGCTGCGCACGGTGCGCCCGGACGTCCGGGTGGTCGGGATCGAGATCGAGCCGGAGCGGGTCACGGCCGCGCTGCCGTACGCCGAACCGCCACTGCTCACCTTCCGGCGCGGCGGCTTCGAGGTTCCGCTGGACGGCGGCGCGCCGGCCCAGCTGATCCGGGCCGCCAACGTGCTGCGGCAGTACGACGAGTCGGCGGTGGCCGGGGTCTGGGAGCGGCTCTGCGCCCGGCTGGCTCCGGACGGGCTGCTGGTGGAGGGCACCTGCGACGAGATCGGACGGCGGCACGTCTGGGTCGCGCTCGGCCCGGAGGGGCCCCGGACGGTGACCTTCGCGGCCCGGCTGAGCGGCCTCGGCCAGCCCTCCGACCTGGCCGAACGGCTGCCGAAGGCGCTGATCCACCACAACGTGCCGGGCCGACCGGTGCACGCCTTCCTGGCCGACTTCGACCGGGCCTGGGCGGCGGCCGCGCCGTACGGGGCGTTCGGGGCGCGGCAGCGCTGGGTGGCGGCCTGCACGGCGCTGGCGGGCGACTGGCCGCTGGTGGACGCGCGCGGGCGGTGGCGGCAGGGCGAGGTCACGGTGCCCTGGAGCGCGCTCGCACCGTAGTGGGTCGCGCGGCCGGAGCCGCCGGCCAGGCACGGACCGGGGCCGGTGCGGGTGAGCGACTCGCCGCATTCACTCGAACGAGTTATCGAATACCACTGGCGTGTTGACGCCCCATCACGTCACGATGGACGCCGCCGGACGACCCGCCCGTGCGCCGTCGCCGCCCGGTGCCACGGCGTCCACCTGCGGCCCCCGACGTCACCCTCGACCAGGGTGATCCGCGTCACCCTCGCCCGTCCCCCTTCCTTCCCCGCCGACGCGGGGATCCCAGCCGTCGTCCGAGTCAGATCACCGCACCGCCACCGGCGTGGCAAAAACCACAACGGCGCCGGTCGGCCAGAGAAATCCCCGGAGATCACGTTATGGTCGCGAGAAGTTCCCCGGCGCACGGTGCCAGGCGGGCACTGCGGACGGGCGCTGACCGTTACGCACTCGGGGAAAGGGAGGAACCACCGATGCCCGCAACGGGAGACGGGCGGGCACCTGGTGCCACGAGCCTGTCGGGCGCCCAGGCCGGCGCCCCCGTTGACCATGCCCGCAACCGCCCGGCCCTGACCGGCCCGACGCCGGCCGGCCCGGTGACGGCCGCTCCCCCGATACCGCACCCCCGGCACCAGACCGGACACACCTCGGCCCCCGCCGACGCCCCCGCCGCGGTGGCCGCCAGCAGCACCGCTCCGCTCAAACTGCTGGTGATCGAGGACGACGCCTCCGACGCCCAGCTGATCAAGGCGGCGGTCGCCGACAGCGGCACCTCGATCGAGATCCACTGGGCCCGCGGGCTGGAACAGGCCACCGAACTGCTCGCCGTGTCCCCGTCCGGCACCCGGCGCGGGCGCTCCCGCGGCAGCGAGTTCAGCTGCGTGCTGCTCGACCTCGCCGCCCCCGCCGACCTGCCGCACCCGTCCGACGACTCCGACGGCCTCGAAGGCCTGCACGAACTGCTCCGCCGCGCCCCGCACACCGCGGTCGTGGTGCTCACCGACGCGGCCGGCGCCGAACTGGGCGCGGCCGCCGTCGCCGCGGGCGCCCAGGACTTCCTGATCAAGCACGCGACGGACGGCCCGCTGCTGGGCCGCGCCCTGCGCTACGCCGTCGAGCGCAAGCGCGCCGACGAGTCGCAGCGCCGCCTCGTCGAGGCCGAACTGCGCGGCCAGGAGAACGCCCGGCTCCAACGCCACCTGCTGCCCACCCCGCTGCTCGACGGCGCGGGCCTCTCCTTCACCCGGCGCTACCGCCCGGGCCGCCGCCGCGCCCTGCTCGGCGGCGACTTCTACGACGCCGTCCGCACCGACGACGGCACCGTCCACGTCGTGATCGGCGACGTCTGCGGCCACGGCCCGGACGAGGCCGCGCTCGGCGTCGCCCTCCGGATAGCGTGGCGCACCCTCGTCTTCGCGGGCCTCACCGGCGAGGCCCTGCTGACCACCCTCCAGCACGTGCTGGAACACGAGCGGCGCAGCGACGAGATCTTCGCGACGCTCTGCATGCTCGTCATCGAGCCGGGCGGCGCCAGCGGCGGCCTCGACTCGCTCGGCGCCGGCGAGCCTGCCCGGCTCTACCTCGCCGGGCACCCGGCGCCGCTGCTGCTCGGCCGCGACCACCAGCCGGTCACCCTGCCCGCCGACCTCGCCGGTCCGGCGCTCGGCCTGCTGCCGTGCCACGACGGGCAGGCCGCGTGGCCCGCCCACCAGCTCGAACTCCAGCCCGGCTGGCGGTTGTTGCTCTACACCGACGGGCTGATCGAGGGCCGGGTCGGGGCCGGCTCCCGCCGTCTCGGCCAGGACGGCCTGGCCGACCTCATCGGCGACCACCAGTCCGCCGGGCTCACCCGGGGCCGGCTCGTCGACAGCGCCATCGCCGAGGTCGAGGAGTTGAACGGCGGCGCGCTGACGGACGACGTCGCGGTGCTGCTGCTGGAACGCAACCCGGTGCAGCTGATCCTCGGCTGAGCCGGCTGGATACGGCGAGGCCCGGGCGGGTGAACTCCCCGCCCGGGCCTCGCCGTTGCCTGGTCGTCGCCCGATCGCGCGGCCTACCAGGGGCCGTACGGACCGGTGTTGCTGCGGCCGCCACGGCCGCCACCACCGGTCAGCTCCCGGATCGCCGGACGCACGTCCACCATGTAGACGATCGACGCGACCAGCCCGGCGAGCGTCCCGATGCCGGTGAAGAAGTTCACCCCGAACAGCAGGTCCCAGCCGAAGGCGATCGCCAGGATCGCCAGCCAGAACGGCTTGGTCTTCTTGTCCGCCGCCCGGTAGGCGTCCTCACGGCGGGTGACCGCGTCGCCCAGGGCGAACAGCTTGAAGCCCAGGATGGCGACGGACAGCCACCAGATCGGGTTCAGATAGGCCAAGTCCAGAATCTGGGCCACTCCGCCCATCACGCTCTCCTCTGTCTCTCGCCTCCGGCGCTCCGGCCACCGCCCATCCTGGCACGGTCGACCGTCCGCTCTCCTGTCAACGTTCTGCGGTCACCGGATGTGCCCGTCCGGCGGCCCTACCCTCACTCCGCGCGGTCGGTGGCCTTCCGGGCGCGGGCGGCCTTCTTCGGGGCGGGCCGGGCGTCGGCGGCCGGGGTGTCAGTGTCGGTGTCGTCCTCGACCAGCTCGGCCTCGACCGGCTCGGACGCCCGGGCGAGCTCCGATTCCCCGGCCGGCTGCCCCGGCTCGGCGGGCGCGCCCGGGCGGGCCCGATCCACCACGACCTTGCCGCGCTCGGCCAGCTCGTCGTACGTCTCCTTGGCTTTCACCGCCAGCTCGACCGCGCGGCCGACCTGCTGGAGGGCGAAGCCCTGCGCCCGCTCCTGGAGGGTCCGCAGGTCGACGGGGAGCGTCGTGACGGTCTCGGTGACCTTGGCCTGCGCCTCGGCCAGCTTCGTCTGCGCCTCCTGGAACCGGGCGGTGGCCTTCTCCTGCGCGCCCTTGCGGTCCGCGGTGAGCGCCTCCACCCGGCCCGGCACCTCGCGCAGCTTCTCGTACGCGAGATCCCCGGCGCCGGCGATGGCGTACAGCGGGGTCGGGTCGCTCAGGGTCTTCTTGATCTCGTCGGTGATCGGCATGCTTACCGGTCCTCCCGGTGGATGTTCTGGGTGGCTGAGCCGTCGGTCGTCGGGCCGGAGGCTGGTGGAACGCCGGTGCCGGTGCCGGCCGCGGGCGACCGCTCGGCCACCGCGCCCCGCTGGACGGCGTTCTCCTTCAGGAAGGCGTCGTAGACCGCGAGCAACGCCTGCTTCTGCTGCTCGTTGACCAGCGGATCGGCCAGGATCGAGGCCCGCAGCTCCAGGCCCTCACCACGCCGCTCCTCCAGGATCCCGGCCTGGACGTACAGCGTCTCCGCCGAGATCCGCAGCGCCTTCGCGATCTGCTGCAGGATCTCCGCGCTCGGCTTGCGCAACCCGCGCTCGATCTGGCTGAGGTACGGGTTCGACACGCCTGCGGCCTCCGCCAGCTGGCGCAGTGAGTACTGCGCGTTCCGGCGCTGCTCGCGGATGTACTCGCCCAGCGAGCCGACGTTCAGTGAGGCCATGCCAGCAGACTGCAACATCCTGCTTGCAGATGCAAGCAGGATGTTAACAACAGCAAACGGCGGGCGGGCTCAGCCGAGGTCGGGGACGCGGACCGGCATCAGGAGCGAGAAGGTGCCCTCCCGGCCCGGCGTGCGGATCGCCAAGGGGGCGATCGGGCCGCCGAGTTCGAGCACCAGTTGCTCGGGCCGGCCGACCCGCAGGGCGTCCAGCAGGAAGTCGCGGTTGACCGCCACCCTCAGGTCTCCGGACGCGGATTCGGGGCCGGGCTCGGCACCGGCCACCGCCAGGCGGCCGTCCGCCGTGAGGGTGAGGACGGTGACCGCGCAGTCCGCGCCGTTCGGGCCGGAGGGCAGGGTGCGGGTGGCGCCGGTCTCGACGGCGCCGCGCAGTTCGGCGGCGGACAGGTCGATCCGGTGCTCCGGTTCGAGCCGGGTCAGCACCCGGTGGTCGGGGTAGTCGAAGTCCAGGGCGGCGCCCTCGATCCGGTGGCCGCCGGTCTCGGCCCGGACCAGGCCGCCGCCGAGGGTCACCGCGACCTCGGCCGCGCCCGCGCCCGCGCCGAGCAGCGCGCGCAGGGCGTCGACCAGGGCGGTGGGGACGATCGTGCCGCCGTCCGGCCGGGCGGGCGCCGTGGTGGCGGGCACCTCGGCGAGCGCCATCCGGTAGCGGTCGGTGGCGACCAGGCGCAGCACCGGGCCGTCCGGTTCGAACAGCACCCCGGCGAGCGCCGGGGTTCCGGGGTCGCCGCCGACGGCGAAGCGGACCGCGTCCAGTGCGGCGGCCAGTTCCTCGGCGGGGACGGTGAAGCGGACTTCGGCGGGGGTGGTGCTCATCGGTTGCTCCCTCTGGTCGATCATCACGCGGATCAGGGAGAGCTCGCGGCGGGCGTCGGCGAGGCCGTCCTCCAGCCGGCGCAGGTGCGCGTCGAGCACCCGCGCGGCCTCGCCGGAGCCGGGCGCCGCGCCGAGCACGGCGCGGATGCCGGCCAGCGGCAGGCCGACCCGGCGCAGCCGGGCCAGCAGGCGGGCGTCGGCGAGTTGCCCGGGCCGGTACCAGCGGTAGCCCGTCTGCGGGTCGACCCAGGCGGGGGTGAGCACCTCGGCGCCGTCGTAGTAGCGCAGGGTGCCGACGCCCAGACCGCTGGCGCGGGCCAGCTCGCCGATGCTGTGCAGCTCGCTCTCCATGCCGGTGACTCTGCGGGCTCGACCAGGTCGAGGGTCAAGCCCGGCCGGTGAGGTGGGCGAGCTTCGACGGGTTGCGGACGATGCGCAGCTCGGCGATCCGGGGCCGACCGTCGGGCCCCTCGACGAAGTCGAACACCGAGACGGCGTCGATCGCGCCGTCCTGGGTGACCAGCAGCCCGGGCTGGCCGTTGACCAGGACCGGCCGGAGCTCGACGCCCTCGCCCAGCTGGCCGAGCACCCCGAGCAGGAAGCGGGCGACGTTGCCGGCGCCGGTGACCGGGCGCAGCGCGGCGCGGACCACGCCGCCGCCGTCGGTCCAGGAGGTGACGTCGGGGGCGAGCAGGTCCAGCATCCGGTTGAGGTCGCCGCCGACGCAGGCCGCGAGGAACTCGTCGGTGGCGCGGCGGCGCAGCTCCGGCGGGGCGTCGTAGCGCGGCCGGCGGGCCCGGACGTGCGCCTTGGCCCGGCTGCCGACCTGCCGGCAGGCGGCCTCGGTGCGCTCCAGCGCCTCGGCGATCTCCCGGTAGGAGAAGCCGAAGGCCTCGTTGAGGACGAAGACGGCCCGCTCCAGCGGGGACAGGCTCTCCAGCACCACCAGCAGGGCGAACGAGACCGTCTCGGCACGCTCGACGTCGGCGGTCGCGTCCGGCTCGGCGACCAGCGGCTCGGGCAGCCAGGGGCCGACGTAGGCCTCGCGGCGGACGGCGGCCGAGTCGAGCCGGTTGAGCGCGAGGTTGGTGACCGTCCGGGCCAGGTAGCCACCCGGGTTGGCGACCGGGCCGGTGACCCCGCTCCAGCGCAGCCAGGTGTCCTGGACCAGGTCCTCGGCGTCGGCGACGCTGCCGAGCATCCGGTAGGCGATACCGAAGATCATCCGGCGGTGCCGCTCGAAGTCGTCGAGGGCGGGGTCGGTGAGAGTGTCGGTCACCGCTCCGACGCTACCGCACGGGCCGTGGCGAGCCGAGGCCTCGTCAGCCGCGGAACGTCTCGTACGCGGGGGCGAGCAGGGTGGCGAGGTCGCGGCCGCGCACGGTGACGCCGGAGCGGCCGAGACGGCGCAGCGAGGGCTCGTCGGGCTCCTCCTCGGGCCCGGGCGGGGCCGGGCGCAGGGTGAAGCCGCCGCCCCAGTAGGCGGCGACGTTCACGGCGGGGGCGTTCACGGCGGGGGCGTCCCCGGGTTGGGCGTTCCCGGCGGGGGTGTTTCCGGGTGGGACGGGGGCGGGGTGGTCGGGTGTCATGCGTCCTCCTCGGCGACGGCGTCCTCACGGGTGAGCGCGACCAGTTCACGCAGCGCCTCGACCGGCAGGTCGGTGAGCCAGCGCTCCCCCTCCCCCACCACCGCTGCGGCCAACGAGCGCTTGGCGGCGAGGAGTTCGTCGATCCGCTCCTCGACGGTGCCGACGCAGACCAGTCGCCGGACCTGGACGTCCCGGCGCTGGCCGATCCGGAACGCGCGGTCTGTGGCCTGCTCCTCGACCGCCGGGTTCCACCAGCGGTCCAGGTGGATCACCTGGTTGGCGGCGGTCAGGTTGAGGCCGGTGCCGCCGGCCCGCAGCGAGAGCAGGAACACCCTTGGCCCGTCCGGGGACTGGAAGCGCTCGACCATCTCCTCGCGGCGGGCCCGGGGGACGCCGCCGTGCAGGTAGAGCACTTCCTCCCCGAGCCGGCGGGCCAGGTACGGGCGGAGCATCGTGCCGAACTCGGCGTACTGGGTGAAGACCAGCGTCCGGTCGCCCTCGGCCAGCGCCTCCTCCAGCAGCTCCGCCAGCCGGGCCACCTTGCCCGAGCGATCGCCCAACGCCGAGCCGTCGTGCAGCAGTTGGGCCGGGTGGTTGCACACCTGCTTGAGCTTGCCGATCGCGGCCAGCACGGTGCCGCGCCGCTCCACGCCCCGGATCCCCTCGACCCGCTGCAGCAGGTCGGCCACCACGGCCTGGTAGAGGCCCGCCTGCTCGGCGGTGAGGCTGCACCAGACGGTCATCTCCTGCTTGGCCGGCAGCTCGGCGGCCACCGCCGGGTCGGACTTGAGCCGGCGCAGCACGAACGGGGCGGTACGGCGCTGGAGTTCGGCGGTGCGCTCGGGGCTGCGGTGCAGTTCGACCGGGATCGCGTAGCGCTCCTTGAAGCGCTCGGCCGGGCCGAGCAGCCCGGGATTGGCGAAGTCCAGGACGGCGTGCAGTTCGGCGAGCCGGTTCTCCACCGGGGTGCCGGTCAGGGCGATCCGGTGGCGGGTGACGGGCAGCGCGCGGACGGCCCGGGACTGTGCGGTGCCGGCGTTCTTGACGTACTGCGCCTCGTCGGCGACCACCCGGCGCCAGCGGATCGCCCGCAGCGCGGCGAGGTCGCGCTGGACCAGCCCGTAGGTGGTGATGACGAGGTCCACACCCCGTACGGCTTCGGCGAGTCGGTCGGCGCCGAGGCGGCCGGAGCCGTGGTGGACGTGGCGCCGCAGCGCGGGGGCGAAGCGCTCGGCCTCGCGCTGCCAGTTGCCGACCAGGGACATCGGGCAGACCAGCAGGGTGGGGCCGACCGCCCCCTCGGCCTGCTCGGTGGCCAGCAGGGCGAGGGTCTGGACGGTCTTGCCGAGGCCCATGTCGTCGGCCAGCACGGCCCCGAGGCCGAGCCCGGCCATCGCCCGCAGCCAGGCCAGGCCGCGCTCCTGGTAGGGGCGCAGGGTGGCCCGGAAGTCGGGCGGCAGCACGGGGGCGGGGGCCGGGGCGGCGCGCCCGGCCAGCAGGTCGCCGAGCGGGCCGTCCGCGCGGACGGCGGTGACGGACAGCCCGGCGACGGTCGCCTCCGGATCGAGGGCCAGCCGCAGCAGGTCGGCGGTGGCCAGCACGCCGTCGCGCCGGTCGGCGAGGAAGGCGAGCGCGGCGGCGATCTGCTCCGGGTCGGCCTCCAGCCAGGTGCCGCGGACCCGGACCAACCCCTGCTTGGCGGCGGCGAGTTCGGCCAGTTCCTGCTCGGTCAGCGGCGCCCCCTCCGGGCCGAGCGCGGCCTGCCAGCGGAAGGCGACCACGGCGTCCCGGTCCACCTGGGAGGCGACGGCGAGCGAGCCCGGCGCTGGCGGGGTGGTGGCCCGCAGGGCGAGCCCGAGCCTGGGCCGGCGGCGCCACCAGGCGGGCAGCAGCACGCCGAAGCCGCCCTCGGCGAGGGCGGGCGCGGCGGTGCGCAGGAAGTCCAGCGCGCCGGCCCGGTCGAGCGGCAGGGCGGCCGGGCGGGAGCGGTGCCGCAGGCCGTCCAGGGCCGGCCAGCGGTGGGCGGCGCGGGCGAGCTCGGTGACCAGGACGTCGGCCGGGTCCGGCGCCTTGCGGGCCAGCGCGGCGTGGGCGGCGCCGCCTTCGTGCAGGTCGGCGGCGCGGACCAGCAGGGAGGGCTCGTCGACGGCCTGGAGCAGGAACTCCAGTTGCCAGGCGTCGTCGGAGGGCCGGCCCTCGGGGTCGTCCGGGTCGGGACCGAGCGGCTCCAGCAGGCGGAAGCAGAGCCGGAGCGCGGGCGCGGTGGGCTCGGCGGCGGCGTACCAGGCGGCGAGCCGGCGGCGCAGTTCGGCGAAGCCCTCGGACTGGACGTTCGCGAGGCCGCCGTCCGGGGTGGTCAGGGCGTGCAGCCAGCGTTCGGCGGCGGCCCCCACCGCGGCGGTCCCCATCGCAGCGGCCGTCGGGGCGTCGGCTCCCAGCGCGGCGGCCGTCGGGGCGGGCGCCGGAGCGCCACCGGTTCGGGCGTCGCCGGTCCGGGCACCGCCCGGGCCCAACGGGGGCGTGCCGGCCAGGGCGGCCCGGGCCTCGGCGTCCACCAGCGCGCCCAGCGCGGCGTCCAGCAGGACCTCGCCGGTGCCGGCGGCGCCGGCCGGCCACTCCCCCAGCAGGACGGGCGGGCAGCCGTCCGCCAGTGCGGCGGCCTCCCGGCGGCCCGCCGGGGTGGGGTCGGGCCGCCAACGGGCCTGCGGACGGCCGTCCGCCAGGACGGGCAGCGGCAGCACCCGGCCCCGGCCGACCGTTCGCCAGGCGAGGTCGTGCACGCCGGTCAGCCAGCGCAGCGAGGGGCCCTGGACGACCTCTACGCGCCCGGTACCGGGCAGATCGGTGCTGGTGACGGCCCAGTGCGGGTCGAAGACCTCGCCGAGCAGTTGGGCGGCCGCCCCGGTGTCGAAGAGCAGCGCGGGGACGCGCCAGGGCGCCAGGACCGCCGCGCCCCGGACCGGGGTGACCGGCAGGTCCGGCGAGGGCGCGGGCAGGGCGCCGGTGGTGGGCAGCAGCAGGGTGGCCCAGCGCTCGGGGGCCTGGCCGGCGAGCCAGCCGAGGCCGGGCCCGATGCCGCCGAGGACGGCGGCGAGTTCGCCGGCCGGGCAGGCGTAGGGGTGGGCGCGCGGGGCCGCCCGGCCGGGGCGGGGCTCGGCGGCGCCCGGATGGGCGCGGGCGTCCTCGGCCCACAGGGCCAGCCGTCCGCCCGCCCGCCAGAGCGCGTGCAGGACGAACATGCGGGAGGCCTTCCGGTCGGCGGAACCGTCCTTCGCAGCCTAACCGGGCGGTCCGACAGTGCCGCTCCGCCAAGTCTTTCGCGAAACGCCGAGGGCTGTGGTTGAAATTTGAACGAAAGCGGCCTACGCTGAAACCAACAAGTTGAAGCCTAAACAAATGGCTTCGGACCCGAGGAGGAGCCATGGGCCTGTTCAACCGCACCAAGACCGCCACCCCCACCGCCGTCGCCGAGACCCCGACCGGCCCGGACCTCGCCCACCTGACCGGCGACTGGACCATCGACACCACGCACAGCGAGGTCGCCTTCTCGGTGCGCCACGCCATGGT
The DNA here is from genome assembly GCF_040685395.1 of Kitasatospora sp. NPDC088779. Lineage (NCBI taxonomy): Bacteria > Bacillati > Actinomycetota > Actinomycetes > Kitasatosporales > Streptomycetaceae > Kitasatospora > Kitasatospora sp. NPDC088779. The sequence continues at coordinate 55,853 of NZ_JBFBHW010000040.1, forward strand.
GACGAACGTCAAGGGCCGCTTCACCGAGTACGACGGCAAGCTGCACCTGGACGGCAGCACCCCGGGCAACTCCTCCGCCGACCTGGTGATCAAGGTCGCCAGCATCGACACCAACCAGGCCCAGCGCGACGAGCACCTGCGCACCGGCGACTTCTTCGCCGCCGACACCTACCCGGAGATCCGCTTCCGCAGCACCTCGGCCGAACGGCTGCGCGGCGACACGTACCGGATGAGCGGCGAGCTGACCATCAAGGACACCACCCGCCCGGTGGTCCTGGACCTGGAGTACACCGGCAGCGCCACCGACGCCTACGGCGCCGAGCGGGTCGGCTTCGAGGGCAGCGCCGTCCTCGACCGCACCGAGTTCGGCCTGACCTACAACGCGGCCCTGGAGACCGGCGGCGTGCTGATCAGCGAGAAGGTCAAGCTCAGCTTCGACATCTCCGCCGTCAAGGCGGCCTGACCCGGCCGTCCACGACTGCCACCCGGGCCGCCGGACCCGCCGCGCGGTCCGGTCCGCCCACCCGCCGCCCCTGCCGACCCCCGATGGCAGGGGCGGTGTCGCGTCCCAGAGTTTCCGGCGGCCCGTCCCGACGGCCCGGTCTCACCCGAGCAGCGCCGCGTCCGCCACCGGCAGCCAGCTGCCCGCCGGCCGGCGCAGCCAGCCCTCGGCCGCACCGAGCCCGGCGGCCGCGGCGCCCAGTGCGGCCAGCCCCGGGTGGCGCTCGCCGGGCCGGTGCACCAGGCTGACCAGGCTCAGCGGCACCGGCTCCACCAGCGGCACGTTCACCACCCCCGGAATCCTCGGCCCGCCGACGGTGGTCAGCATCGGATCGCCGTGCCGGGCCAGGTAGCGGGCCGTCTCGTCCACGCCCACCGGCGGCACGTACGGCGCGGCCGGCGTCAGGCCGTGCTCGCGCAGCAGGCGGACGCCGAGATCGGCCCACTCGGTGGTGGCCGGGTTGCCGGCGCAGACGTCGACGGGATGCCCGGTCAGCTCGGCGACCCGCAGCACCGGACGGCCGGCCAGCGGGTGGGTGTCCGCCATCATCACCGAGATCCGCTCCAACCGGACCGGCCGCTGGGCGAGTTGGTCGCGCAGCGGGGCGGGCAGTCCGGCGAACCGGCCGAAGGACACGTCCAGCCGGTGGGCCAGCAGTTCGGCGGCGGCCGCGGCGAGGCCGCCGTGGAAGCGGGCCAGCAGTTCGCCCTCCGGCCAGGCGGCGCGGGCGCGTTCGAGCACCCGGTCGGCGGTGAGGTCCGGGCCGGTGACGTCGCTGTTGAGGTCCAGCAGCAGCGGCCGGGCCGCGGCGCCCGCCAGGATCTCGTCGTGCAGGGCGAGGAGCCGACGCGCCCGGGGCAACAACCGCTGCCCGGCCGGGGTGAGTTCGACGCTGCGGGTGGTGCGGGTGAACAGCGCGTCGCCGAGCAGCCCTTCCAAGGTCCGGATGTCCCGGCTGAGCGCCTGCTGGGCGACGTGCAGCCGCCCGGCGGCCCGGCCGAAGTGCAGGCTCTCGGCGGTCGCGACGAAGCCGCGGAGCAGTCGGGGGTGCAGGTCACGGGGCATGGGCGGCAGATTAACAACAACCTGCTGTGAATGCGACGGAACAGGTGTTGGACCGCCGCCGGGCACCGACGGGAGGCTGATGGGCACCCCCCTCACTCTCCCCAGGAGCCCGATGCCCTCGCGCGCCCTCCTCACCTCCTACCGGCGGCTGTTCGCGGCCCCCGGCGCAGCCGCCTTCACCCTCGCCGGGCTGCTCGGCCGGCTCGCGTTGTCGATGAACGGCGTCTCGCTGGTCGTGCTGCTCGCCGAACGGCGCGGCTCCTACGCGCTGGCCGGCACCGTCTCGGCGGCCGGGCTGATCACCGGCGCGATCGGGATGCCGCTGCTCGGTCGGCTGGTGGACCGGTACGGGCAGGCGCGGGTGACCGTACCGGCCGCGCTCTACAACGCCGCCCCGCTCGCCGCCCTGTTGCTCTGCCTCCGGCTCGGCGCACCCGACTGGACGCTCTACGCCTGCTGGGCGGCCGGCGCGGCCGCGCCCAACCTCGGCGGCATGGCCCGGGCCCGCTGGGCACACCTGTACCGGGCCGACCCGGCCGCCCGGCACCTGGCCAACTCCCTCGAACAGGCCCTGGACGAACTCTGCTTCATGGCCGGGCCCGTCCTCGCCATGACGCTCTGCACGGCGGTCGCCCCGGAGGCCGGACTGCTCGCCGCCGGGGCGCTCGGCACCACCGGCGCCCTCCTGTTCGCGGCCCAGCGGCGCACCGAACCACCGTTGCCCGCCCGCTCGGAGGGCGACCGCCACGGCTCGCCGCTGCGGGTGCCCGGGCTGCGGGTGCTGCTGCTCGCCTTCCTCGCCACCGGCGTCGTCTTCGGCTCGACCGAGATCACCACCGTCGCGTACGCCGACGCGCTCGGGCACAAGGCGGCGGCGGGCGCGCTGCTGGCCCTGGTCGCGGGCGGATCCTGCCTGGCCGGGCTGCTGTTCGGACTGCTGACGCCGCGTCGGGCGACCGGGGTGCGCTTCCTGTCCGGGGCCGCGGCGATGGCCGGGGTGCTGCTGCTGCCGCTCGCCGCCGGACTGGGCGGGGCCGGGCTCGGCCTGCTCGGGATCGCGCTGTTCGCGGCCGGCACGGCCACCGCGCCGACCATGGTGACCGGCATGACGCTGGTCCAGGAGCTGCTGCCGGGGCGGCAGTTCAACGAGGGGATGGCGGTCGCGGTGTCCGGCATCGTGGTCGGCATCTCGGGCGGCGCGGCGCTCGCCGGCGCGGTCGCCGAGCACGCCGCCCCCGGCACCGGCTACGCGCTGCCGGCCTGCGCCGCCGCGCTCGCCCTGCTGATCGCCCTGGCCGGGCGGCGGCACCTGCGCGCCGGCGGGGTCGGGGCGGCACCCGCCGCCGGGGCCCCTGCGGAAAATGCCGAGCGGACTGTCAGAGCCTCGGTCTAGCGTTCGAGGCATGGCGGAAATCACCTATGTCCGGGGCGATGCCACCGCGCCGCAGGGCAAGGGCGTGAAGGTGATCGCGCACGTCTGCAACGACCTCGGCGGCTGGGGCAAGGGCTTCGTGCTCGCGCTGTCCGGACGCTGGCCCGAGCCCGAGGCCGCGTTCCGGCGCTGGCACCGGGAGCGGGCGGGGAACGACTTCGGGCTCGGCGCCCTGCAGTTGGTGCAGGTCGAGCCGTACGTCTGGGTGGCCAACCTGGTCGGCCAGCGCGGCATCCGGACGGGGCGCTCCACCGGGGTGCCGGTCCGGTACGAGGCGATCGACACCGCGCTGGCCGCGCTGGGCGACCACGCGCGGGAACTCGGCGCCTCCGTCCACATGCCGCGGATCGGCTGCGGGCTGGCCGGCGGGCGCTGGGAGCGGGTCGAACCGCTGGTGTCCGCGCGGCTGGTGGAGCGAGGGGTGCCGGTGACGGTCTACGACGTCGGCTGAGCCGGCGCCGCCTGCGCTGACACCGCCTGCGCCGCGAGGCTCTCGGCGGACCAGCTGTACACGCACTCGGGCAGCACGTACCCGCCCGGGAACACACCCTCCTGCACCCGCGTCCGCACGCCGCCCTCGCGCTCGTAGAAGGCGATCGCGCGGACGTTGTCGCGCAGCACCTCCAGGTACAGCCCGGCCCCGGGGTGCCGTTCGGCGACGTGGGCGCGGGCCGCGGCGAACAGCGCGCGGCCGACGCCGCCGCCGGTCCGCCCGGGACGGACGTGCAGGTTGTCGACCAGTACCCGGCCGTCCGGCTGCGGGACGAGGTAGATGAACCCGACCGCCTCCCCGGCCTGTTCGGCGATCAGCAGTTCGGGCTCGGCGGCCGGATCGCCGTAGTCGACGGTCAGCCGCAGCTCCCACAGCTCGCGCCGCTGGACGGGCAGCCCGTCGCCGAGTGCGTCCGCGGGGACGATCCCGCGGTAGGCGGTGCTCCAGCTGTGGGCGTGCAGGTCGGCGACGGCCGCGGCGTCCTGCGCTCCGCCGCGCCGGATGGTGGTCTGCACGGGACTGATCATGTGACGAGCCTCCCACAGATTAGAGTTGAACATGTTCAAGCGAAACCTCTACAGTGCTCACATCATTTTGAACGCGTTCGAAATGGCGGGGGTGGTGGATGTGGCACCGAGCACGGAGGGGACGCCCGGTGCCGCGTCCACCGACACGGGTCGGAGCTTCGTCTCCGGTTAGGCTCGTGCCCGTGGACGACCTGGCAGCGACGAACCGAACGGACGGCACGAGCGGTGCGGCCGACAGCGGGCCCATGCCCGGCGGCCGGGCGCAGCCGAAGACCGACAAGAGCGAGCAGACCCGGGCACTGATCCTGGAGACCGCGATGCGGCTCTTCCAGGAGCGCGGCTACGAGAAGACCACCATGCGCGCGATCGCCACCGAGGCGGGCGTCTCGGTCGGCAATGCTTACTACTATTTCTCGGCGAAGGAATTCCTGATTCAAGGGTTCTATGACCGAATGACGTACGACCATGCGGCGGATGCCAGGAACCGCATGGCCCATACGCGGAACTTTGCCGAGCGCCTGGAAATCGCGCTGACCTCCTGGCTCGACACGGCCGCGCCGTACCACGAGTTCGCCGCGCAGTTCTTCCGCACGGCCGCCGACCCCACCAGCTCGCTGAGCCCGTTCTCCAACGAGTCCCACCCGGCGCGAGCGACCGCCGTGGAACTGTTCCGCGACGTGTTGCAGGGATCGGAGCTGGCCCCCAAGCTGGACGCCGAGCTGGGCGAGCTGCTGCCCGACGTGCTCTGGCTGCACCTGATGGTCGTGGTGCTCTACTGGGTCTTCGACCGGACCGAGGACACCGAGCGGACGCGGGAATTCGTCCGCCGGTCCACTCCCATGGCGGCCCGGGTGATCAACCTCTCGCGTTATCGGGTGTTCCGCCCGATCGTCCGCGATGCCAAGGGCCTCATTCAGGACTTCATCCTGCCCACCATCGGGAAAACCGCCGTCAAGTAACCCGCCCGAGGGCAGCTCGGACGCGTCGAGGGCCGGACCGCAGCGGTGCGATCCGGCCCTCGGCGTGGCGGTCGCTCAGAAGCCGTCCGGGTTCCAGGGCTGCAGCGGCGTGCGCAGCAGCAGGTCGGCGGCGGCCGCCGCGCCGGGGCGCAGTTCGGTGAGCAGGCCGGCCGCGAGCAGCCGGGGCGCCGTCTCGCCGCCCAGGTAGAGCGACGCCAGCTCGGAGGCGTCCAGGGCGAGGTCGGCGTCGTCCGTGGTCCGGGTGCAGCGGCCGGTGCCGTCCGCGGCGACCTCGATCGCCCAGCGGCCGGAGGCGTAGCCGAGCCGGTCCTCGACCTCCAGGACCACCCGGCCGGGCGCGCCGTACGTCCGGGCGTCGAACGCGGCCGCCACGTCCAGCACCCGCAGCCAGGTGAAGTCGGCGTTGTCCACGTACGGGGTGGCGGCGCGCGGGTCCTGGAGCAGCAGCGGCAGCGGGTCGTCCGGGCCGATGTTCTCCGCGACGACCTTGTGCACCCAGTCGACGGAGAGGACGAAGCGCCACAGTTCGGCGGCGGTCGCCCGGTCGAGGGCGAGGAAGTCGGCCACGGTCAGGGTGCAGTTCGGGTAGCTGCCGTCCCAGGTGTCGTCGACCCGGTAGGCCACCAGGCCGGTGACCGTACCGTCGGCGTCCCGGTGGACGGCCGCGAACGGCTCCTTGAACTCGTTCCCCGGCACCTTGAGTTCGCCGGTGTTCCGCTTCCACCACAGCTCGTCGCGGGCGATCGCGCCCGGCTGGGTGCGCCGCCAGCGCTCGTGCAGGTCGGGGCCCAGCTCGCGGGCCTGCGCCATGGTCACGAAGTCGATCCGCCCGCCGGGCACGGTGGGCAGGCCGTCGCGCAGACCGCGGGTGCGGTGCAGGTCGATGTTCCAGCCGTGGCCGCGGGTGGCCGGGCCGAAGCCGTAGCGGCCGTAGATGTTGTACTCGGCGGCGATCAGGATGGCGACCGCCGAACCCCGCTCGGCGGCGGCCGCGAGGTCGCGGCGCATCAACGTGCCGAGCAGGCCGCGGCGGCGGTGGGTGGTGCTGACCGTCACGGCGGTGACGGCGTCGGCCCGGACGGTGGCCCCGCCCGGGACGGTCAGCTCGACGTCGAAGCTGCGGAAGGTGGCGATGCAGCGGTCGCCGTCGAAGCCGGCCAGCATCCGGCCCGGCTCCCACTGCAGGCGGCGGAAGTCGGCCGTGCTCTCCGCGTGCGAACGCAGGAAGCCCAGAGCGAGCGCCCGGTCCCACGCGGCCACCTCGCTCTCGGCGATCGCGCGGATCTGGAGGCCGTTCACGATGTCGACGGCCCCGTCATCGGTTGTGTTGCCCATCGGGCCACCGTACGGGCGCCGCTTTCGGGCGGCATCCCATTTATTCCGTGCCCGATGCGTGGTGCTCCCCCGGCACCACCACCCAGTGGTTGCAGTGCAGGACTCGGTCGGCGAAGTCGACGTCCAGCTCGCCGAGCAGCCGGAAGCCGAGCGCCCGGCAGATCCCGTTGGACGGGCCGTTGGCCGTCGCCGGGAAGGCGTGCACCGGGCCCCACCGGCCGTCCCGGGCGGCCGCGTCCAGCAGCTCCCGGACGGCCGCCTTGGCGAGGCCGCGCCCCTGGAACTCGGGCAGCACCATCCAGCCGATCTCGGCCACGGCGGCGCCGTCCTCCTCGTGCGACCAGAGCGTGACGGAGCCGGCCACCACCTCCGGCCCGGCGCCGTCCGGGACGATCACCTTGATCCACGAACGGTCCTCGGCGACCTCCACGACGTCCTTGCGCAGCCGCTCCCGCACCCGCTCCTCCGACAGCGGCCCGCCCAGCTGGGCCATCATCACCGCGTCGCACCGCATCCGGACGTACGCCCCGACGTCCCCCGCCTCGACGTCCCGCAGCCTCATCGCGTCTCCTCCCGAGTGATCGACGCGGCCACGCTAGCGCCCGCCGCCGACAGCCCCGACGCGAGCCGGACGCGCACATCGGGCCCTGCGGGCGGGCGCGGAATGTAGGTTCCACTCGTGATCTTCATTCGGCTTCGGCATGAGCTGGGCTGTCGTCGCTCTTCCCAGTGATCTTGCGCGGGTTTTGACCCATCTTCTTTGCGCTTTCCTCGCTGGCGGGGTGGGCGGTCCGTCTCTGCGTACTCGTTGAAGTGCCCAGGCAGGTACGGGATTGCCGGGAGCTGCCGTGGATCTTGCGACGTCTACGTGGGCGGGTCCGCCAGTGCGCACAGCTCATCGATGAACCGACTCGGCGGCGAGGGCTTGAACTGGGCGTCGTTCCACTGGTGCCACAGGCCTCCGGGGGCGAGGAAGCGGCTAGCGTGTTCGGTTCCCGCCTGACTGTCGATGTGGAGGAGCGCGCTGATGGCCCAGTGCTGGTCGTACTGGCAGTCAGGCTGCTGGAGATAGCGATCCAGGTAGGCCACCAGGTGCAGGGAATCTTCCTCCGTGCAGAAGCGTGCGAGAGCGAAGCAGTAGCCCTGGCCGGAGAAGCACAGCTGGCTGGCGAGAAGCAGGTCACCCAGCACGTCTCGGAAGTGCTGACGGCGGTCCACGCCGATCAGCCAGGCAGCGGTGAGGCGTGAGCGCCACTCGCTCTCCAGGAGGATTTCGAGTTCCTCATCGGTGATCGCCTGGGCAGCTGAGCGCAGTGACTGGAGGAAGGGTGTGCGCTCACCCTCGTCGTCACGGGTGAAGTTGCCGTGAAGGAGGTGGAGGTAGCGCCCGGTGTCGTTGGTCGTGGGCTTGACGTAGCGCTCGATGACATCGAGCAGTTCGGGGTCCGAGGAACGAGGAAAGCGCATGTCGGCATCTTCCCGTTCTCCATTGGTCTGCGGCCAACTGATTCTGAGAGCTCGGGGTGGGAGCCGTGAGCTCACGGACAGAGCTCTTCCCCCCGCATCGCCGTAGCTGGGCGATGATCTCTTCATGGATGACCTCCTGAAATTCCTTCACGCCCGCTACGAGGCGGACAACCATGCCTATGCCGAGGTGGCCTACCGCTTCGGGGCTAACGCCTTGCTTGACAGCCACCTGCCGATGCTCGACCTCGTCGACATGCTGGCCCGGGACTACGAGGCAATGGATCCGTCCGATGCGCGCTACGCCGGCCTCGGTCATGCCGTGCGTGTGCTCGCGCAGTCGTACGCCGAGCACCCCAGCTACCGGGAGGAGTGGCGACCCTAGAACCTGGTCCGATGGATGGCGGCGTCTCGTCCGTCCGGGGTGAGCCGACGTTGATGACACTGGTAGTCGCTAGCCTCTCCGCGTGACTCAGACCAGTGATCGACAGCTCCCTGCCGCACTCGCCGCCGCACTGTCGGTCCCGTTCGACTACGACGACGGCAAAGCGATCGACTTCGAGCCCTTCCCGACATTCCTGTCCGCTGAGGACACCACCGACTGGCTCCGGGCCTGGACCGGCAACACGGAGTTGAGTGGTGACGACTTCCGCGTGTTCGGCCAAGACGGCACGGGTGGATACGCGACGTTCTGGCTGATCCGCCCAGGCCGCCCACTCATCGACCAGCCCATCGTCTTCCTCGGCTCCGAAGGCGAGACCGCCGTACTGGCACGCGACCTGGGCGACTTTCTGTGGCTGCTCGCTGGCGGCTTCGGCCCCTGGGAGGCGGCCACCACGTACGAGCCCGACTGGAGCCCACATCCCAACCGGCAACTGGCGGCCGTCGCGGAGCGATTCGCCCCCGGTCGGCAGCAGCCGGCCACCGTTGTCATCGAGCAGGCGACCCGGGAGTTCCCCAATTTCGACGACACCATCATGGAGCTGTGCCGCTGACTCCGACAGGCACTCTGCAATCTCGGAGCGCGTTTGAGATCTGCCGTGGGACGATCCTTCGGTGACTCGACTCGTGAACCGTGATCGCTCCCTTGAGGAGCTTGAGCATGGTCGTTGGCCAGCCCCGTCAGGCGATGTCACCCGCCTTGTGGCGACGATGCACGCGCTCCGGCGAAAGGCAATCGGCGAGCTGACCGTCGAGGACCTGCGACTGCTGATCAGGCAGGACGTGGGCGTTACCCATGTCCTGCCGGTAGCGTTGGAGGTGCTCCGGGACGACCCGATGGCGGAGGGCGACATGTATGAGGGCGATCTGCTGGCCGCCGTACTCTCCATGAACCCGGAGGTCTGGAGCGAGTCGCCCGAACTCGGGCGTGCTCTCCACCTGATCGTCTCGGAGCTGCGTGGTCTCACGCCGTCGTTGAGGCGAGATGTAGAGCGTTTCCTGGCTCTGTAGGTCGGCGGCAGCCCGCTGCAGGTGTCGGGTGTGTCGACCGCGGTCGTCACGCTGCACCTCATCGCTTTCCTTGTCGTCGGGGTGGGTGTGCTGCCAGGCGAGCGGTCTCGTAGATGGCGGCGTCTCGTCCAGCCGGGGTGAGTTGGTAGTAGGTGCGGCGGCGTCCGGGTCCCCGGATGGGTGAGGCTCTGGAGCGCCAGGAGTCGTCGTCCTCGATTCGGCTGGTGATCCAGCCGGCGGTTCGGAGTCGGTGCAGTTGCTCGTAGGTGCTACTGGCGTCGCGTTGGAGGCGGGTGATTAGGAGGGCGCCGTAGCACTGTTCGTCACCGTGGGTCATGAGGTCGTTGAGCAGGTCGAGCAAGGCGGTGGTGATCCGGAGTCGGGCAACGGGGATCTCCGTGAAGGGGCTGATCGGGCGGCGGGGGCGGGGGAATTGCTGGCGAGCTGCTGCCGCTTGGTGCTCGGGGAGCTTGGAGAGATCGTCGTTGGGGATGGACTTGGCCATCAGACTGCGGATGTGATTCTTCGCCAGGTAATTCAGGAGACGGCGCCCGCGTTCGGTCGGCTTCTGTGCTGTGGCCGGGGTGGCTCGGTGGAAGAGTGTCGCGCCAATGTCTTGTTCGAGGCGCTGGAACTGGACAACCAGGGTTTCTGGCTTGATGCCGAGGTGTGCGGCGGCGGCCTTGAGAGTGGGGAAGGCCATGGCGATCTGGAACCGGTGCAGCCGTTGCCAGCCCTGCAGGCTTCCTTCGACGGCGGCTCGGATGTCCGCGGCGAGTCGGCCATCGAGCCGGTTGATCATCTGTGGTGAGCTATGGACCCCTGAGGGCCTGGGGGCGATCGCGAACCGGTGCAGCGCGAGGTTGACGGTCATCTGGCTGATGCCGAGCTCCTCGGCGATCACGCCAGTCGACTTGCGCTGCCTCTCGTACTGGTCACGCAGCCAGACGGCATCGTTCACGAGATGGGGTTTGCCCTTGTTGAGCGTAATTCCGTTGGTGCGAGCGGCCTTGGCGAGAAGGTGACGGCTGTAGCCGGTCTCGGCAGCCAGGTCATTGAGGTTCCGACGGCCCTGGACGTATTCGCGTTCGAAGAAGTCCCGGGTGGCGACCTGTGCCATCTCCTGCTGGCGCTGCCACGTCCTGGGCAGTGCGGTGGGGCGCCAGTCTCGTTCAGGCCGGTCGAGGTGATCGAGGGCGAACCGGACATGTTCGAAGTTGACGCCCAGCGCCTGGGCTGCTTCGCGGACGCTTCGTCGCTCATCGACCACGATCCGGCGGATTGTGTCGGTGTCCAGGGAGGCGGGGTCCGTGCCGGGCAGGACAAGGCCGTCGGCGAGTTCAGCGGGCGGCGACCAGGTGACCGGCTCGTCGATGCCCAGGTCAGCGAGGATCGTCTCGGCATGTCCGGCGAGTGCGGCCCGCAGGGGCGAGGCCATCCTGGTGGTGAAGGTCATGTAATTCCCCCGGTCGCCAGGGCTGGTGAAGGACAGGTGGTGTCCGCCGTCACCGAGGTCCGCGCCGGTCAGCAGTTGCAGCAGGTGACGCTGGACGTGGCGGAGGCGACCGCGACTTGTCCGGCCTTTGCCGGGGGTGTCTCCCGGGTGGGAGCCGATCTCAAGTGCCAGGTCGCGCCATCTCGGCCAGGTGATGAGCGGGTGGGTGGGGACCTGGACGCGTCGTCGCTGGTAGTCGATGGGCGAGTCAGTGGTGTCGAGGTAGGTGGCGATGCGGCAGAACAGCGTCAGGACATGCAGGAGCGTCGGGGCAGGCAGGTCACCGAATCCCTGCAAGAGGACGGAGAGGTGGGCTGGGGTGACGCGGTCGTTGAACCGGTTGGTGAGTGCGCGGTAGGTGCGTTCCGATGTCCCGGGGCCGAGGAGACAGGTGGCTGCGGTGGCGCGGAACAGATCGGTATGGAAGCCGGCAACAGGCAGAAGGCGCCCGGCCCAGTCCGGCCAGATCAGGTGGGGAATGAACCGTCCGCGATCTGCCGCAGCCTGGCCGGCGGGAAGTGCTGCCTGTGGGGTGGGGGACTTGAACCGCAGTCGGTCCATCGCGGCCAGATCGGGGTCGATCGCCCGGAGGAAGCGGCTGGGGAAGGGCCCCGTCATGGCCTGCCAGCGGTACCAACTCAGCCCGGTCGGCATGGTTCCCGTGCGCGTGGATCGGCTGGTCGGGAGGTTGCGAATGGCTGTGACAGCGGCATCGTCGTCGGGGCCAAGGACAGTCCGGCTCAGGTCGAGGACACTCGCGATCAGGGCGGCGTCCATCCGCGGCAAGCGCCCGTTGACCACAGTCACCTCCGTCGGCGCACGGCCGGAGGCCAAGTCGGCAGCCCGCCCCTGCCAGTCGACCCCTTCGTGTGTCATCAGCCAGTAAGCCACGATGGGAAGGTTCCCCAGGGTGGCGGCGGCATCCTGATCGTCACGGTCGGCGGCTTCGCGCAGCCCGTCGAGCCAAGTCTGGGCGGCAAGGACAGCAGGGTGCGCAGGCGTTGTCGGCAGGGACGTGAGGTCAGTGCCGCAATGGGGGGCATAGCGGAGGCGCTGGTAGGAGCAGGCGCCCGGCGGAGGCACCGTGACGCCGCCAGGGAGAAAGGCCCTCGGGGTCTTCGTGCAGACCGGGCAGTTGTCGAGCAGCAGCAGTCGGTGCCGGCGGCAGGCAACAGCCCAGTTCGATCGCCAGACCAGCAGCCAGCGCCCGCCGTTCTCGCCCAGACAGCGCGGGCAGAACCGCGTACCTCCGCCGACGAGGGTCATCCCCATTGACTGACCCGCGAGTTGAGCCGGTAGCAGTGTTCCGCTCGGCAGGCCCGCCACGTGTTCCATCCGCCGCCAAGTCTCCTCTGGGGTGACCTTGATCAAGCGGTGGACCGAGCGGGCCCGCTCGGACAGTCCGAACGCCGGCAGCAGTTGGCTTGCGGAGAGCCGGTGCCGGCGAGCCAGTGCTTCGATCCACGAGTCGATACTCTCGCCCTCGACCGGTGCTGTCCGCAGCGGCAGCGTGGGCCAGTCGCCGGTCACCGGCTGGCCCCTTCCTTCTTCCGTCCCCGGCGCTTGGTCTCGGCAGCGCGGCGCGGCCGGGAACGCTCCGCCGCCTCGTCGATCCGAATGGTCTGCAGCAGATCCCAGGTCAGCGCTTCGGTCCCGTTCTTGATGGCCTTGAAGCAGCCGCGAGTGACGAGGGTGATCAACGAGCCGATGTGCCCGCCGGTCCGCTCGAACAGGTACTCGTCCAGAGCGACCAGCCGGCCCGGCCGGGCCTTGGCCAGGACGAGCTGCTTCTCGATCGCCTTGATCAGCACGGTCCAGCTGTCGTCCCGCTCGAACGGGACGACTTCCAGACGGGTCCAGCGGGCGGCGGTCTGGGCAAGGGCAGTGGACTCGCCGGCCAAGCCCTCGTCGAAGAACCTGCGCTCGCTCAGGCCGACGCCCGCGTAGATGAACGTGACGGGCAACTCGTTGGCCAGCCATTTCAGGTGGTTGCTGACCGCCAGGCCGTCGCGGCTGTTCTGGTTGATGAAGTGGACGTCGTCGATGATCCCGACGCTGGTCTCGCACTTGAGGACGCAGTCCAGTGCGAAGGTGGCGAGTTGGGCGGCGGTGCCGTTAGTGGCTCCGGGGTGGCCGTAGAACTCGCAGATCATCTTGTTCAGGGTCCTGAGCGTGGTGTTCGACGTCAGGCCGACCCGGAAGACCGGGATCCGCTCGCCGCCGTCCTCGGTGGTGTCCCCGCCCAACTGCCGGGCCGTGCGGTCGAAGTCGCGGGCGAACAGGTTGACCATCGTGGTCTTGCCCAGACCGGGGAAGCCGTCGATCACGGCCGCCCCGCGGACTCGGTCGCTGTCCTGCCGGTTGGAGGCGACGATCAGGTCCAGTTCCTCGCGGACCTGCACGAGTTGCGGTGTGGCGATCGTGCCGAAGTTCGCGTGCCAGTCGTGCCGGGTCTCGTCGAAGCGGGCGCGGTCCACCGGCGCCATGCGCGCCAGCGCGGCCGCCGCCAGCCGATCCGGTCGGATCCGGGCGGGCGTGTCGGTGAAACGGCGCCAGCCCTGCTTGCGCGACAAGCTGTAGGCGGTGGTCACTCCAGCACCTCCAGCGCATCGTCGTAGTAACCCTCGGTGTCGTCGAACAGCTCGTCCTCGCTGTCGTCGTCACCGACAAGCTGCGGACCGGCCTGTGCGGGCAGTACTGCCGGGTCGCCGTCCTGGGGACTGGAGGGCAACGGGATGCCAGAGCGCTCTGCGGACAAGCGGGCGGCCATCCGCCGCTCACGGCGGTCCATCACTTGGCCGCTTTCCCAGCGCTGCAGCACCTGCTTGAGCGCAGCCACCGGGTCGGCGAAGCGGTCCTTCTGCGCGGCCAACGCGCGGGCGTACTGGGCAGCCTCGGCCGAGAACGCGGTGCCCAACATGGGTGCGTGCTCCCAATCCAGTTGGTGCCAGGATCCGTCGGCCGGCTCCTGGAAGTAGACCGAGCGCACGTCCTCGTCGTTCACGCGGATCGGCCACTTGCCGGCCTGGATCCCGCCGTAGGGGCTGGTCTGGTTGCGGTGCCCGTCCAGGGCGGTTCCGTTGTAGAGCAGCCCGTTCACTTCGACGCCGTAGTGCTGGACCGTTCGCCAGGCCACCCGGTGGAACTCCAGGGCCAGTTCGGGCCGGGCGGGCAACCGAAGCCGCCCCGCTTTTCCGACGCCGAGGGTGAACATCTCGTTCGGCGACAGCGGCAGGCCCGGCCATTCCGGGATGGTGAGCCCGTCATGCTTGTCGGTGTGGTGGACAGTGATGATCCAGTCGCGGATCACGTCCTCCAACTCGTGCAGGAACAGGAACGCCTTCCCTTCCAGTCCGATCCCCCGGCTGTGCAGGTCGGGCCCCTTGTAGGCGGGCAGGTGCTGGATCAGCCCCTCACGCAGGGTCTTGAAGAACCGCTCGACGGTGGGTTTGTCGGTCGGCTTCTTCGGCTGGGCGGGCTGGATGGAGATGCCCAAGCGCGCGCAGACTCCGATGACGTGCGCCGACAGGAACGCCTTCCCGTGGTCGACGACCAGCGTCTCCGGCAGGCACCACGATTCCTCGGCCTCGTGCTCGGTGAACACCAGCCGCTGTGGGACTCCGTGTGGAGAGCCCAGGGCGGCTCGGCCGCCGCTGCGGCCGGTGATCGCCTCGAACAGCACCCCGGCGACATCGACCGCCTTGGTGGACACCGGCGTGACCCTCAGCCCCAGAATTTGCCGGTCGAAGAGATCCTGAGCGACCGTCAACTGAGCGCGAAGCCAGCGGCAGGTCACCGGCTCCATCGCGAACATGTCCAGGTCCTGGGTGTCCAGGATCAGGTACTCGCCCGGTCGGGTCGCTCGCAGCCGGCCGTATGTCCCCTGGGGCCGGGACGCGATCGACCTGCGTCCCTTCGCCGAACCGGACACGGCGTTGCGGCCCTTGGTCAGTTCCTCCAGGCGTCGGTAGGCCGTGGTCTTCGGCGGAATCCCAACGACTCCTTCTCCGTGTTCGCGCTCCAAGCGCTCCGCAGCCCGCATCAGGACCGCGCTTCGGGTCGGCGTCGATGCGTCCACTCCGGCCGCCAGCTCCGCCAGCACCGCGGCATCCCAGCGCGGGTCGACCGATCGGCGGTGCCCGACCCGCTTGCGGTCGTCCACCAACGCGGCCTCGCCGCAGGCCCGATAGGCGGACGTCCAGTTCTCCACGGTCCGGACCGAGACCTTCAGCTCAGCGGCCTTCGCGGCGTACTTCTCCTTCAGAGCAACCCCGGGGGCGAACTGCGGACGCGGCTCACCCGTCCGTGCCGACTCCGCATGGCCGGAGGTGAAGCCGGTCAGCACCTCGCGGACGTGCCCCGCGCGAGCCGCCACCTTCTCCTGTTCGGCTGCCGACAAGCCGGCCAGCACCAGCCCCGGGTCATCGCCCTCTGCTGGCCCCGCTCCCAAGCCACGGGCCCGCGACGCGAGCTCGGCCAGGTTCAGGCTGCGGTAGGCGCCGTCGCCGAGCGTCCGCACCATCACCGATCGGCCGTCGAACTCGACTACCTCGACCGGGTCGCCGTCTACCAGCAGCGTCGCCCCAATCACGACCGTCACCGTGTGTCCGTTCACGCCGCCACCCCCAGCCGAACATGGGTCGCGCCACCGAGCGGACGGGACAGGTCCGCCAGCAGCCGACCGGACCACAGCAAATGCAGAATCGCCGGCCGGATGACGGCCGCCTCCCCCATCTCGGGCAACGACCGCTCAAGGTGCGCGATCAAAACCGACTCGCCCACGGCATCCAGAACCGCCTCTGCCAGATCCGGGTCGATCATCGCGTCGCGGCGATAGCCAGCCAGGAATCGCACGTTCTCCAGCAGCACCCGGTCTGCCGAAGACCACACCTCGAAGTCCCAGCCCCGAGCGTGGACCAAGCGCTCGGTCCACGCGAACTGCCTGGCCACCTTCGGATCGTCAAGGCGATGCGCGGCCTTCACATCCACCACGGCCACTGAGCCGTCCGCACGGCCAAGCAGCAGGTCCGGAACATGCCGACGCATGCGGCTGCCGTCGAACCACTGCAGCCAGAACGGCTGGGCCGCGATCGATACGACCTTCGGATCATGGTCGGCGAGCAGGATCCGAGCCAGCTCCAGCCGGCTCTCGTAGACCACGTGCCCGCCCGTAGTTGCGGACCAGTACCACCCTGAGTAGCACTGCCGCCCTGCGAACCAGCGCATCTCCCGTACTGGTAGACCCGCCAGCACGTCATCGACCGACACCCGATCCAACGAGGTGTCCACGAAGGCGCCAGTCCCGCTGCGGTAGCGCACCGTCACATCAGGGGCCGAAGGCACAGAGGCATCTTCGGCGATTAGAACATCAGACCAGTCAGTCATGGCGCGACCATCTCCCTCCCGCCGAGCCTGGACAGGGTGAATCAGCTTCAGATCACCCGTGATGGTGAAGAATCAGGGAATCGGTAGGCGCCGCCGTCGAACTGCCTACTCACGGCCCCACTGATCTTGCGCATGCGCAACTCGGGCGCAAAGTCAGTGGGAAAGCGCAAAATGAAATGGGAACCTACACGGAAGCGGGCCGGGCGCTACGGGCGGGCGTAGAAGTCGGGGGTGCCCATGATCCAGAGGCTGGCCTGTTTGACCGGCATGCCGACGCGGGGGGCCTCGATCATCTGGTCGTCGCCGATGTAGAGGCCGACGTGGTGGATGTCGACGGCGCGGCCGGTGTCCGTCCAGAACACGAGGTCGCCGGGGCGCAGCTGGCGGTAGCTGACCGGGGTGCTCTGGGCGTACTGGTCGGCGGCGAAGTGGTTGAGCTGTTTGCCGCCCTCGCGCCAGGCCATCATGGTGAGCCCGGAGCAGTCGTAGCCGGCCGGGCCCTCGCCGCCCCAGATGTAGGGCAGGCCGATCTTGGAGCGGGCGAAGGCGATGGCGGCGGCGGCGCCCTCGGCGGACCACGCGCCGCCGGCGGCGGGAGGTGCGGCCGGGGTGGCCTTGGCGGCGGCCTCGGCCGCGGCGGCCGCTTCGGCGGCGGCCTTCTCGGCGGCGGCGCGGGCGGCGGCCTCGGCCTCGCGGGCGGCGATCGCCTCCAGGGCCTCGCTGCGCCGGCGCTCCAGGTCGACGGTGGTGTGCCGGGCGGCGGCCAGGTCGGTGAGCAGTTGTTCGCGGCGGCGGTCGGCGGCGGTGACCGCCTCCTGCTGGGCCGCGAGCCGGGCCTCGGCCCTGGCCCTGGCGGCGCCGACCTCGGCGGCGGCCTTCTCGGCGTTCTCGGTGGCGGCGCGGGCGGCGGCGGAGGCTCGGGTCGCGGCGGCGGCGGTGGAGGTGGCGGCGTCGAGGATCTGCCGGGTGCGCTCGCTGGCGACGCCGATCACGGCGGCGCGGTCGCCGGCTTCGCGCGGGCCGTGGGCGCCGAGCAGGGCGTTGAGGGCGGAGAGTGCGGCGCCCGCGCCCTGGCGGTACGTTTCGGCGGCGAGCTGGGCGGCGTCCTCGGCGGCTGCGGTGCGGTCGGCCTCGGCGGCGGTGGCGCTCCGGGCGGCGGCGGTCTCGTCGGCACGGGCCCGGACGAGGGCGAGCTGGGCGCCGTTGTAGGCCTCGACGGCCTGTTCGGCGCTGCGGCCGGCCTGGTCGAGTTCGGTCCGGGCGGCGGCAAGGCCGGCTTCGATGGCGGTGACGGAGGCGGCGGTGCGGTCGGCCTCGGCGCGGGCCCGGTCGATCTCCCCGGTGGTCGGGTACGGGTCCTCCGTCCGGGCGGGGCCGGCGGCCGGTTCGGGGTCCGCCGGGGCGGCCTGGGCTGCGGGGAGCAGCCCGAGCAGGGCGGTGAGGGACAACAGGAGGGTCGGCAGGAGCCTGCGCGCCACGAGACATCCCCTTCTCACGGGTCCGGAGGGGACGGCGGCGGACGGTCCGCGGCGCTCGGGCGGGGCGGCCGGGCGGAGCAGGTCCGACGAATCATCCCATCACATGACAGAACGGTCACTCGCCGATCATGTTCTCAACTCCGGCGCTTTTCACACCTCGGACGCACTCCGCCGGGCGGGTGACCATCAGATGATCTGACCACAAGTCACCTTCAGCCGGGCGCACAGGGTATGCGAACTACCGGTGGATCCGGCGGGTGTGCGGCCGCAGGTGGGGGTGTCGCCCGGACCGGTGCTCCACCCCGGTCGGACGAACCGCGTACGTCCGATTGCGCCCCGCCCGGATCGCGCGACGGCGCCGCTGCGCCCCGAGGGACGGGCCCGCGCCGGGGCCGCCCCCGCTGTACGGCCCACCCGCCGCCGGGGAGTTCGCCGCCCCGGCCCCGGCGGCGGCCGCCGAGCGGCGGTCCGCCAGCCGCGCCTGACGCCGGGCCAGCGCCCGGGCGGCGTGCGCGTCGAGGTGGGCGGTGGCCCGGGCGGACATCCGCTCGGCCACCCGGTGGGCGGCGGGGTGGTTCGCGGGCACCTTGTCGGGGGCGCCGGCGATCAGGTCGAAAAGCCAGGTACGGGCCCGGTCCGCACGCCGGTGCAGCAGGCGCTCGCGCCGGAGCGCACGCGCCCGGCGGCGCGGGCGCGTGGCGTACCGCCAGCGGGCCCACGGGCTGCTCGGGCGGGCCAGCCGGATCGCCCCGATCCAGGACAGGCCGGGGACCATGATGCCGAGCAGGCCGGTCCACATCTTGCCCTTGATCAGGGTGATCACCGAGGCCAGGGCGTTCACCGAGATCACCGTGATCAGGCCCCACCTGGTCTCCTGGCTGGGCACCACGCCGAGCGGCACGTACCCGACCAGCAGGAGGGCGGTGAACAGGATCCCGAAGATCACCGCGTCCACCGACTTGCGGCCCTGCTCGCTCCAGTACACGTCGTCCAGGTGCAGGATCAGCGCGAACTCGTCCAGCACCAGGCCGCAGCCGATGCCGAAGACCAGCCCGAACCAGTCGATCCACGGGTGTCCGCCGTACGTGGCGAACACCCCGACGCCGCCGACCAGCAGGAAGCCCAGGCCGAACACCATGTGATGGATGTGCAGGCCGCCGGGGGTGACGTTGCCGAACCACCACCGCACCTCGGCGCGGATCATCCGGACGCTGAACCGGATGCACACGAAGGAGGTGATGAAGCCGACCAGCAGCAGGAACAACGGCTGTTTGTGCGCGGCGACGATGTGCTCGCGGTAGCCGTCCAGCAGTGTGGTCATGCGTCTTACCTTCGTTCCTGGTCCTGCGTGCGGCCTGCCGTGACATGGCCCGGAGCCCAACACCGGTCCAACGCGCGGTCAGAACCCGCGAGTGCGTTTGGCCGCCCGGCGCGGCACGACCGGGTACAGCGACGGGCGCTCGCCGCCGACCGGCAGCTTCATGAACATCCGGGCGATCTCACCGCCGAGGTTCACCCCGATCGCCAGCGCCATCGCGATCGCCGCCGCCCGGGAGACGGACACCAGGCCCGCGCTGGCGTGGCCCTGGGCGAAGGACAGCATCCCCAGGTAGAGCGCCGAACCGGGCATCAGCGGGCCGATCGCGGCGGTCACGTACGGCAGCGCGGAGCCGTTGCGGTAGCGCGCCATCAGCTGGCCGAACAGGCCGACCAGGCCGGCCGCCACCCCCGTCGCCACGATCGGGGAGATGCCCGCGTTGTACGCCAGCACGCCGTAGCTGGCCCAGCCGATGCCGCTGTTCAGGGTGACCAGCGCGAGCGAGCGGCGGTCGGTCTGCAGCAGCGTGGCGAAGGCCAGGGTCAGCAGCATCGCGGCGATCATCTGGACCGGCGGGTAGGTGACGCCCGCCAGGCTCTCGTCCGGCCGCAGCTTCGCCTCGAAGCCGACCCCCAGGTAGAGGATCAGCATCACGCCGATCACGATGCCCGCGACCAGGTAGATCACCTCCAGCAGGCGGGCCGCGGCGGTGATGTAGAAGCCGGTCAGGCCGTCCTGGACGGCGGCGACCAGCGCCCGGCCGGGCAGCAGCGCGAACAGGCCACCGGTGATCACCACCGAGCCGCGCAGGCCCCAGTCGTTGAAGGACAGGATGATCCCGGAGGCGGCGGCCGGCATCGCGGCTGCCACGAACTGGTAGAACTCCGGCAGCCGGCGCCGGGCCAGCGTGGAGGCCAGCCGGTCGCCGAGGACGGCCGCGACGAAGGCGCTGGCGAACACCAGCCAGGCCTTGTCGTCGATCCGCCCGCCGACCAGGAAGGTGGCCGCGCCGGCCAGCAGACCCGTGGTCAGCGCGAGCATCCAGCCCGGGTACGGGTGCCGGTTGCGGCGGATCAGGGCGAGCCGGCGGTAGGCGTCGTTGACCGTGACCTTCTCCGCGGTGATGTCCGCGACCAGCTCGTAGACCGCGTTCAGCCGGGTGTAGTCGGAGGTGCGGCGGCGCACCACCCGGTCGGCGGTGATCGGCGGCTCGACCAGCGAGGGCTGGTGCGAGATGCCGATCAGGGTGAAGGTCACCTGCGGCTCGCAGCGGTCCAGCCGGTAGGCGTGCGCGATGCCGAGCATCGCCGCCTCGACGTCCTCGGCGGCCTCGCCGCTGGCGAGCAGCAGCTCGCCGATGCGCAGCGTCAGGTCGAGGATGCGGGGGACGTTGCGGGTCGCACCCGCGGAGGGGTGCAGCTCGCGGGCGGTCCGTTCGAAGGCGGGGCGCTCGGACATCGGCATGCGCAGCAGGGTGCGCATCCGGTCCGGCCAGGGCGCCTCGCCGGGGGCACCGGCGGTCAGCTCCGGGACCGGGATGCCCATCGGCGGGGTGTAGCCGGCGGCCCGCCACTCCTCGGGGGTGAGGGTGTCCTCGGCGACCGATCGGCGGCGGGCCGGGCGCGCGTCCTCCGGGCCGGGCGCCTGCCCGGGCACGGGGTGCGGCCCGAGCGCGGGGTGCGGCCCGGACCCGGCGGGCGCCCCGGACTCGGGGGCCGGCTCCGGCTCCGGCTCCGGGGACAGCAGGCCCCTGGTCTCCGTGATCGGCGGGACGAAGGGGACGACGGTGGCGGGCTCGACGGTCGGGGCCGGATGGCCCAGCAGGCCCTCGGTGGGCGGCGCCTCGGCGGGGTTCACCGGCCGTACCGGCGGCGTCCGCCGGGTCTGACGGACCGCCCGGCCTCCCCTCGCCCGCTTGCCTGCGCCCGGTCGGCCCCGCTTAGGCACTTCCGCTCCTTGCCGCCCCTGGTGGCCGTCGGCCACCGTTCGATCTCGGGTTACACCTTGCCTGATCGAACTGCCGGACGCACATGTACGTGGCGTACCCCGGCGGGGGCCGCGGACGCCTACCCGGCGCGGTGGCGGTCGGCGGACGCCGCGCCGGAACGGCGGGCCCGCAGCAGTTCGACCGCCACCGGGACCACCGAGACCAGCACGATGCCGACCAGGATCGCCTCGATGTTCTCCCGGACGAACGGGATCTGGCCCAGGAAGTAGCCGAGCACGGTGACACCGGCGCCCCACAGCACGCCGCCGACGAGGTTGAAGACCACGAAGGTGCGGTAGTTCATCCTGCTCACCCCGGCGACGATCGGGGTGAAGGTGCGCACGATCGGCACGAAGCGGGCCAGCACGATCGCCTTGGGACCGTGCCGGTCGAAGAAGGCGGCGGCCTTCTCCACGTTCTCCTGCTTGAAGAGCCGGGAGTCGGCGCGGCGGAACAGGCTCGGCCCGACCTTGCGGCCGAACAGGTAGCCGACCTGGTCCCCCGCCACCGCGGCGGCCACGATCAGCGCGCAGACCAGCCAGAGCGGCTGGTGCAGGTAGGTGCCGCCGGCCACCAGCAGGCCGGTGGTGAACAGCAGCGAGTCCCCCGGCAGGAAGAAGCCGATCAGCAGGCCGGACTCGGCGAAGACGATGGCCAGGATGCCGATCAGACCGAAGGCGGAGATCAGGTTGGTCGGATCGAGCCAGGACGGGCCGAGGGCGAGGCTGGTCACGGGCGGACACTCCTGGGGGTCGAGTCTTGGCAATGAAATGGTAAAGCATTTACCAAGACTCGACAGATCCCGGGATGGTTCCCGGTCCGGGCACGCGCGCCCCGCCCCCGTGGCGCGCGTGCCCGGACCGGGCCGGGGCCGGACCAGACCGGGGCCGGCGGCCGGGGCCGGACCGGGTCAGAGGCCGTAGCGCTCGACGACCTCCTCGTGCCGGGCGGCGTCCGCGCCCGCCGCCTTGGCCAGGTCGAGCCAGGCGAGCGGGTGCGCCCAGTCCCCGGTGAGCCGGTGCAGCAGCGCGTCGGCCTCGGCGGCGGAGGCCGTCGGCGGCACCCCGAGGGCGGCGTACACGCCGGGCAGCGTGCCGTCCTCGTCGGCCGGGTCGGTGATGCGGTACTGCTCCCCGCTGTACGCCCAGACCGCGTAGCCGGCCTGCTGGAGGCTCTCGCGCAGCGCCGCCCACGGCTCGTCGCCGGGCCAGCCGCCGTCGATCCAGTACGTGGTGTACCCCGCCGGGTCGAGCAGGGTGAGCAGCTCGAACACCGGGCGCCAGCCGCGCCGCTCCTCCTCGGGGGCGTCCTCGGCCGGCGGCGGCTCCAGCAGCGCCGGGGCGAAGACCACCACGTCGCCGTGGTTGAGCGTCAGGTCTTCGCCGAGCACCGGCAGGATCCGGGCGGTGGCCGGACCGGTGCGGACGGCGGGCAGGTCGGCGGTGGCGCCGTTGGTGCGGGTGGCCCGGACGGTGACCAGCTGCCACTCCTCGTCCACCGGCCCCTCGGGCTCGTCGAACTCGATGCCGAGCAGCGCGCCGGCGGAACGGACCGCGGCCCAGTCCCGGTTGGCGGTGGCCGCCGTGATCAGGTGCCAGAGGTCGGACTCCTGGACGGTGCGGTGGCGCTCCTCCTCCGGGGCGGCCTCGGCGGGCAGCGCGTGCTCCAGGAGCTCCTGGTACAGCCGCTGCGCGGTGGCGTGGTCGCCCAGCTCGGTGGCGGCGCCGGCGGCCAGCCGGCGGGTGTTGATCCGGCCGGCGTCCAGGGCCAGGATCGCCTCGCACTGCTCCAGCACCTCGGCCCAGCGGCCCTCGGCGGCGGCCCAGCGGGCGCGTATCCAGTGCCCGTCCTCCGGGCTGTCGTCGGCCAGCCGGTCGGCGAGGCGGCGGACGCCCTCGCCGTCCCCCGCGTCGATCAGGGCGGAGCCGAGCATGCCGATCAGCACCTCGTCGGTCGGGGCGGTGTCGAGCCAGTGCCAGAGCAGGTCGGCGGCGGCCCGGGCGTGGCCGAGGCCGCCGAGCACCGCGGCCAGGTTGACGGCCAGTTCGGTGGCACCGGCCGGCTCACTCCGGTACTGGTCCAGGGCGACGGAGAGCAGGTCGGCGCCGGTCTCGTAGGACACACCGACCTCGGCCAGGTGCGCCGCCAGCTCGCCGGGCGGGACGGGCAGCTCGGGCTCCGGCAGCGCCTCGGCGGCCGCCCGCAGCGCGGCGACCTCCGCGGCCACGCCGTCGGTGCGGCGCAGCTGGGCGAGCTTGCGCTCCCCGGTCGCGGCGAGGGTCAGCGCCACCGTCCGGGCGCCGCGGGCGAGGGCGAGCCGACCCGCCGCCAGCAGCAGGTCCACGCACGGGCGGTGCGAGCCGGTGCCGTCCAGGTAGCCGACCCAGCCGGCCACGGCGGCGCCCAGCTCGGCGTCGTTCTCCCAGGCGCCGGCCGCGACCAGCAGCTCGACCGTGTGCGTCCAGCCGTCCCGCAGGTCGGCGTGGCGCTCGGCGGCCTCCCGGTCGGGCAGCAGCGCCAGCGCCTCCTCCGTCCGACCGAGCGAGGCCAGCGCGCGGGCCCGCAGCAGGCCGCCCCAGAGCCGGTCGCTCTCGTCGATCTCGTGGCCGCGGGAGCGCTCGGCCTGCTCGGCGGTGTCGAGCAGCGCGAGCACCTCCTGGTGCCGGCCGAGCCGGTGCAGGGTGCCGGCCCGGGCGTGGTGGAAGTGCAGCGAGAGCCGCTCGCCGGCCGCCTGGATCCGGGTGGCGGCGGTGTCCAGGTGGGCGAGCGCCTCGGTGTGGCGGCCGTCGTCCTCCAGCGCGTCGGAGTACTCGCGGGAGAGGCAGTCGAAGCAGGCGCGGCCGGGCTCGATCCGCTCCAGCGTCTCGCCGAGCACCGCCAGCCGCTCCGGCACGTAGCCGGGGCCGTCGACCCGGGCGTGGCAGATCGCGAAGTCCTGCACCACGCAGACGGACTGCGGGCAGCCCGCCGTCTCCTCGCGGTGGGCGAACTCCAGCAGGTCGACCGCCTCGGGCAGGGCCTGCTCGCCCTGGTGTCGCTTGTTCAGCAGGTTCTGCATCCGCCAGTGCCGCAGGTAGACCTCGACCCAGGGCAGGCCGAGCGCCCGGGAGGCGGCCAGCGCCTCCGGGTAGACGGCGTCCACCTGGTCGTTGCGGCCCTCGTTGGCGTGGCCGGGCAGCTCGTAGATGGCGTCGGCCAGCCGCCGGTGGCCGGCCTCGGCCAGCTGGCGGTGGGCGTCGTGGACCCAGGCCCAGATGTCGGTACTCATGTGGTGTCCCCCTGCGTGGTGCTGATGTGATGTCTACCGCGGACCACTGACAATCCGTCCGTCACGCCTCGTCCGGGAGGGCGCCGAGGGTGTCCGGGACGCCCGGCAGGCCGGCCGGGACGGCGGCGGTCAGCGCCGAGACCGCGGTGCCGACGCCGGACAGCGCGGCGGTGAGGTCGCCTCCGGACGAGCCGGCCGGGCCCGCCGAGGCGGCTGCCATGATCACCTTGAGCGAGCGGAGCAGCCCCGCCGCCGTGGCGCTGCCGGTGTGCCCGGCGCGGTAGGCGGCGAGCAGGTCCAGCACGGCCGGGCAGGACAGGTTGAGGTAGAGGCGGGCCCTGACCTCGCCGTCGGTGCGGGCGGTGAACGCCCGGGCCAGCCGCAGCGCCGCGGACGGGATCCGGGCGTCGGCCTGGTCGTCCTCGATCCGGGCCTTCAGCTCGGCCTCGCGGTCCGGCACCAGGACCAGCGGCAGGCCGGGCGGGTCGAACCGGGCCGGGACGAGCTGCTCGCCCTCGTCCGCGAGGGCGCCGGCCAGCCAGGCCGCCTCGCCGGCCGGCAGCGGGCGCTCCGGGTCGCGGAACAGCTCGCGGTCGCCGTGCTCGCTGCCCAGCTCGACCAGGCGGCAGCCGCGCAGCTGGGCGTAGCGGCGCAGGAAGGGCAGGACGGCGTAGCGGTCGCCGCGGGCGATCGGCACCCGCATCGCCCGGTACAGCATCTCCTCGAAGCCGCCGCCGCTGCCGAGCGCGACGTGCACCGCGCCCCCGCCCGCGGCCCGCAGCGCGCCGGCGGTGAGGTCGCCCTGGGAGGTGGGGACGGGGACGTCGTCGGCGAGCAGGGTGAACAGCCGCTCGTCGCAGAGCGCGGCGCCGAGCAGGTCCTGGCCGTGCCGGGTGAGGATGCGGCGCCAGGCGGCGGGCCGCAGCCGGGCGGTCTCGTACAGGCCGTCGACGATGGCGTCGGTGAGGGCGCGCTGGAGTGCGCGGTAGTGGTCGTCGCGCTGGAGGTCCTCGCGGCTGGCGGTGGGGGTGAGCCGGCTGGACTCGACCACGCCGCCGATGAACCCGGCCCAGCTGGGCAGCAGGTCGCGGGCGTCCTCGGCGAGCAGCATGCCGCGCAGGTAGACGGCGAGGTCGCGGTTGTCGCTGCTGCCGTAGGTGCCGCCGTCCTGGACCCAGAGCAGGCCGATCGCGTCGGTGCCGCCCGCGGCCCCTCCCCCGGTGCCGCCCTCGGCCGGGTGGACGGGGAAGGCGGTGAGCGGCTCGAAGCGGCGGCCGAAGGCGGTGGCGAAGCGCATCCGGGCGGCGTGCTGGTCACCCGGCACGCTGTGGCGCCAGGGCACCTCGACGTTGTTGACGGGCTGCTCGTCGTCGCCGACGTGGACCGGGATCGGCAGCAGCACGCAGTACCGGCCGAGCACGTCGCGCAGCGCGTCCTCGTCGGCGAGGTGGGCGTGTTCGGCCTTGAGGGTCAGCTCGACGACCGTGCCGGGGCGGGGCCGGGCGGGCACCGGGTCGACCTGGTACTGCTCGCCGCCCCGGCTGCGGTAGCGGTGGCCGAGGTGCGGTTCGCGGTGCGAGGTGGTGGTGACGGCGACCTCGTCGGCCACCGAGAAGGCGGAGAGGAAGCCGAGGCCGAAGGCGCCGATCAGCTCCTGGTTGCCGGTGAGGTCGCGCAGCATCCGGGTGTAGCCGGTGCCGACGGTGGCGAGGTAGGCATGGATCTCCGGCTCGGTGAGGCCGGCGCCGGTGTCCTCGATGGAGACGGTCCGCCGGGCGGCGTCGCCGCGCACCCGGATCAGCGGGCGGTGGTCGCCGTCCGGGTCCTCCAGGAGTCGGCGGGTGTGCGAGTCGTGGGCGTTCTGGACGAGTTCGCGCAGAGCGACCAGCGGGGTGGAGTAGAGGTGGGTGGCGAGGACGTTCACCAGTCCGCCGAGATCGACCTCGGTCGTACGCAGATCCTCGGCGGGGGCGGGCTCGGGCGGGGCACCTTCAGACATGGGTCCCCAGTGTGCCAGTGCGACTATCCGGCCACCATTTCTTTCTCCCTGAGAAAACTCGGTCAACTCCGCGTTGACAGCTCAGGGTTGTCCGGCCTTGCCGCCTTGCACGTCAACTTCCATCTCCACCAGCAGTTTTGAGGAGTGGAGATGCCGCCGTCGCAACCGTCGGGCTATCTCCGGATACGGCGTCACCATGACACCATCGGGGGAATTGCCACCTGTTTGGTGGAGTTCGTCCACGCTGCTGGTGAATGCTGAACGTGCGACGTCAGGCAACGGCGCCACGGAGCGGCCACTCCGGATCGCGCCACATTTCGCACCCCCAGCTCAGGGAGACCACCGTGTCCCGTATCCGCGCAGCCGCCGCCACCGCCCTCGGGGCGTTCCTCCTCGTCGGCTTCGGCGCCGCCAGCGCCCACGCCGACAACGGCGCCGGTGCCATCGACCACTCCAACAGCAGCGTCGTGAGCAACACCGGCTCCGCCAACGTCATCGGCAACGTCCACGGCAACGTGGTCGTCACCCAGCAGACGGCCACCGGCTCGGGCGCGAGCAACCAGAACAACGGCCTCGCCGCGACCGGCAACGGCGGCAACATCGGCGCTCTGCAGGGCAACGGCAACCTCGACGCCCGGGCCTTCTTCCCGGGCGCCGTCGGCTAGGTCCTGTCCGGCCCCGGGCGCAGCCACACCCTCCGGGCCGGGTGCCCGCCCCGTCAACGCGCCCTCGTGCCGGGCCTTGTCCGGCTCCGCCCCGGTCCTCGCCCTGCTCTTCGGCTTGGCGCCGTTGCTC
>NZ_JBFBHW010000041.1:0-80132 GCF_040685395.1 Kitasatospora sp. NPDC088779
GATGTGGCGCTTGCGGCCCTTGACCCGTTTCCCGCCGTCGTAGCCCTGGCTGTCGGCCGGGGCGTTCGGTGAGGCCTTCACGGACTGGGAGTCGATGACCGCGGCGCTCGGCAGGATCCGCCGGCCAGCTCGGTCAGGCCGTGCACCGCAGCGTCCATCCTGTCGGGGCTGTCCATCCCGGCGACCCAGGTCACCATCTGTCCTTCCAGCTCCGGGTAGTGCCCGACGTGGTGGACCCGGCCCGGCTCGTACAGCTGCGTCACCGGCCCCGCGCGCAGCCGCTTGCCGACCTTGGCGTTGACCTCGACGATCAGCGGCATCAGCTGGCCGTGTGTCTCCCCTTCGCGGGCGAGTTGGTCCCATGCCTGGCTGAGGATCTGCCGGGCCATGTTGCCGCCGTAGTTCGCCTCGACCACGATCGCGTCCGCGCGCAGCCGCAGAGCGAGCCGGCAGGCGGTGAGGCCCCAGTCGTTGGCGCCGAGAATGTCGGACTCGTCGGCGACGACGTACAGGTGGTCCTGGTAGTCGAGGCCGAGGCCGACGACGCCGGTCTCGTCGTTGAGGGAGCTGTCGCCGCCGGACGGGTCGACGCCCGGCTGCGTGGCGTCCTGCGCGGCTACACCACCGAGCGGACCACCGCCGACGAGGTCCGGGCGAGTGGTATGGGCCCCTACCTCACCGAGCA
The DNA here is from genome assembly GCF_040685395.1 of Kitasatospora sp. NPDC088779. Classification (NCBI taxonomy): domain Bacteria; kingdom Bacillati; phylum Actinomycetota; class Actinomycetes; order Kitasatosporales; family Streptomycetaceae; genus Kitasatospora; species Kitasatospora sp. NPDC088779. Next base: position 686 of record NZ_JBFBHW010000041.1, read on the forward strand.
GTACCGCACCGTGTCCGCACGGCTGGAGTACCCGCGTACCGCGAACGTCGGCATCATCCGGCTCCTCGCCTCGGGCGCCCTCGACCTCGCCCCCGAACGGGTCCGGTCCTTCGGCATCAGTGCCGTCAACGACGCCGTCACGTACGCCACCTCACACGGTGGCCCGTTCGACCGCGCAGTCCTCACCCCACCGGCTCGCTGACAAGGGCCGACTGATCTCCACAACCCGGCGCCACGGCCCACCGCCCGTCAGGAGAGCCGAGCCGACGCGTTCAGGTGGCTACTGGGCCAGCACCACGGTGAAGGCGAAGAGGACGACGGCGAGGACGACGGTGCACAGCACCGCGGTTCTCACGGGCGTCAGCCGGTCCCGGAACTTCTTCTCCGGCAGGACGCGCAGGCTCGGACTGGTGCTGTGCTTCCACCAGTCGACGACCCGCCGGAAGTCGGCGTCGAAGTCCTCCGACGGGTGGAGGTCGCTGGCCATCACGGTGGACATCCAGTGGCGCCGACCGTCGGTGGTGTGGATCCGGGCCACGCGTGTGGGCGCGCCGCGGCCTTGGATCTCCGACACGTCGATCCAGGAGATCTGTTGCCAGGAGTAGGTGCGGCCACGGCCGAACCCCCAGCAGATGGTGACTCCGTCGGTGCCGACCCTGCTCCAGTACCGCATGGAGAGGAGGCGGCTCGCGGCGGCCAGCACCACGGTCCCGCCGACGAGGAGGACCATGGGGCCGAGGCCGAGGTGGAACTTCAGGTGGCCGGCGACGAGTTCGACCGTGACGACGATGAGCACCGGCCCGAGATCGGACCAGTCCGGGCGGAATCTGTCTTTCCCCCGGAAGATCAGTTCTTTCACACCGCGCACACTACGCCTCCCTCGGCCCGGCCTCGCAGGGGGATGGGTGAACGGCCGTGCGGCTCCCGTCAGAGCAGGTCGAATACCGACAAGTCGGCTGGTACCGCACCTGGTTGTGCCGGCTCGCACTGAAACTCGCGCTGAACGAGGACGCTGCTCGGCCTCCCGCCCTCTCCGAGAATCCGCCCCAGGCCCGATCCGCCCGCCGCCGCGGGCGGGCGCGGGTGCGGCTGTAGGACTGCACGACTGCACCCGCGCCCAACGACGGTTCCGCGCGGGCTCCGCGCGCGAGCGTCATCCGCGCGGAGCAGGTGCCCACTGGAGGAGGAATCGCAGCCCCTCGTGGGCCGGGGAGCCGGGAGGGGCGGTGTAGGCGATGAGTTGCTGGTCGGGCCGGGTGTCGACGGTGAACTGCTGGACGTCGAGGGTCAGGGGGCCAGCCAGCGGGTGGACGTAGGTCTTGGTGAGCTGCCGGGGGCCGCGCACCCGGCGGTCGGCCCACCAGGCCCGGAAGTTCGCGTCTCGGGAAGTCAACTCCGCGATCAGGGAGGCGAGTTCACGGTCCTCCGGATGGCGCCCGGCTTCCATGCGCAGCGTGGCGACGCAGTCGCGCGCGGCGCGGGGCCAGTCCGCGTACAGCGCGCGGTAGGCGTCGTCGAGGAAGGTGAGGCGGATCAGGTTGCGCTCCCCGGGGGCGAGTGCGCCGAAGTCGGTGAGCAGGGCAGTGGCCGCGTGGTTCCAGGCCAGGACGTCCAGGCGCCGGTTGAGGACCATGGCGGGGACGTCGTGCATGGTCGCCAGGAGCTGCCGCAGTTGCGGGTCCACGGGTGGGCGGCCGGACGGTGGGGCAGCGGGTGCCGGGGCCGCGTCGGCCAGCGCGAACAGGTAGGCGCGTTCGTCCGGCGCCAGGCGCAGCGCGTCGGCGAGCGCGTCGAGGACCGACCGGGAGACCGTTCGGGTGCGTCCCTGCTCCAGGCGGACGACGTAGTCGACGCTCACGTGGGCGAGCTGCGCCAGTTCCTCGCGGCGCAGGCCCGGCACCCGCCGCAGCCGTCCGTCGTCGGGGAATCCGGCCCCGTGGGGGTCGAGGGCGGCGCGGCGGGCACGCAGGAAGTCCCCCAGCTCGTTGTCGCGGGAGGGCCGGTCGCGGACGGTCATGGTTCCAGTGTCCGGCACGGGAGCGGCCTCGTGCCTGGTACCGGCGTGCATAGGCAGCTTCCTCCCTGGCACCCCCGCACGCTCCGGCGCCACGGTGGGGAACGGCCACCGAAGAGAGCCGCCGGAGTCGCCCCGCGCCGACCCGCCCGTCGCACGACGACCAGAGCAGCACCGTGATCACCGATGTGACCTTCCCCAGCGCCGGCCTGAACCTCGCCGGCCACCTGTACACCCCCGACGACGGCGGCACGGGCGGCCCCCGCCCGGCGATCGTCGTCGGCCACCCCGGCGGCGGGGTGAAGGAGCAGGCCGCCGGCCTGTACGCCCGGCGCCTGGCCGAGCGCGGCTTCGTCACCCTCGCCTTCGACTCCGCGTTCCAAGGCGCGAGCGAGGGCGAGCCGCGCGGCCTGGAGGACCCGGCGCACCGGATCGAGGACCTCAAGGCCGCCGTCTCGTTCCTCACCACCCGCGCCGAGGCCGACCCGGGCCGGACCGGGGCGCTGGGCATCTGTGCCTCCGGCGGCTACGCCCTGGCCGCCGGCTCGACCGACCACCGGATCAGGGCCGTCGCCACCGTCAGCGCCACCGACATGGCCCGTCAGTTCCGCGACGGCGCCGACGGCACCCAGGACCCGGCCGTCTTCCGGGCCATGCTCGAAGGCGCCGCCGCGGCCCGCACCGCCGAGGCCCGGGGCGAGGGCGTCCGGACCTTCCCGATCTCCCCCGCGACCGAGGAGGAGGCCCGCCGCGGCGGCCCGCACGTCCACGACGGCTGGGAGTACTACTGCACGCCCCGCGCCGAACACCCCCGGGCGGCCAAGGCCCTGACCTGGTCCAGCATCGACCGCATCGCGGCCTTCGACGCCTTCGCCTCCCTGCCCCTGCTCGCCCCGCGCCCGCTGCTCATGGTCGCCGGGCGCGAGGCGGTGACCGCCTGGATGAGCGTGCGGGCCTTCCAGCGCTCGACCGGGCCGAAGGAACTGCACTGGATCGACGGCGCCGCGCACGTCGACCTCTATGACAAGGACGAGTACGTCACCCCCGCCGTCGCGAGGCTGACCGACTTCTTCGGCACCCACCTCGCCGCGACCACTGACACCCGCTCAGGACCGGATACGGCACCCGAGGCCTTGCACGGCCGGGGCGGAGCCGACGCCGTGGGCGATCGGTCATGAAGGCTCGGGTTCTCGGGTGCTCGGGTGCTCGGGTGCTCGGGTGCCGGGTGCTCGGGTGCCGGGTTCTCGGGTGCCGGGCGCCGGGCGGTCAGTGGTGGCTGACGATGACGGAGATGCCCCAGCCGATCGCCGCGAGCACCACCGCGAAGATCAGTCCCGCCAGGGTGGAGCCGACCGGCCCGGCGGCGGGCCGGAGCGCGGCCGGCTCGCCGGCCGCGCCGGACGGGTTGAGCAGGCGCAGGCCGAGGGCGAACAGCGCGGGCAGTCCGGCGCCGGTGAGCAGGCCCACCACGACGATCTTCCACACCGCGTCCAGGTTGATCCAGGAGTTCACGGGCTCACCTCGTCCTTGGCCTTGGCGGGCTCCGGGGCCGCCGAACCGGTCCACGCGGCGTTGACGTTCTCCGGCGTCACGGCCGGATGGCGGGAGGCGGCGAAGAAGGCGACCGACGCCGCCACCAGCGCGCCGACGATCACCACCACACCGGCCGTCCCGCCGATCCCGTTCGCGGCCCAGTAGGCCAGCGCGCCGGCCAGGGCGGAAGCCGGCAGGGTGAGCAGCCAGGCCGTCACCATCCGGCGGGCGAGCTGCCAGCGCACCACGGCGCCGCTCCTACCGATCCCCGAGCCCAGGATCGACCCGGTGGCCACGTGCGTGGTGGAGAGCGAGTAGCCGAAGTCGGTGGAGCAGAGGATCACGGCGGCCGAGGCCGACTCGGCGGCCATCCCCTGCGGCGGTTCGATCTCCACCAGCCCCTTGCCCAGGGCCCGGATCACCCGCCAGCCGCCGATGTAGGTGCCCAGGGCGATCGCCAGCGCGCAGGAGAGGATCACCCAGGCCGGTGCCTTCGCCCCGGCGGGCAGGGTGCCGTTGGCGATCAGGGCGAGGGTGATGGCGCCCATGGTCTTCTGCGCGTCGTTGGTCCCGTGGGCGAGCGAGACCATGGAGGCCGAGCCGATCTGGCCGAGCCGGAAGCCGCGCCCGCGCGGGCCTTCGGGCACGTCGCGGGTGAGGCGGTAGACCAGGAGGGTGCCCACCACGGCCACCCCACCGGCGATGAACGGCGACAGCGCCGCGGGCACGATCACCTTGGAGACCAGCCCCTGCCACTTGACGGCCGAGGCCCCGGCGGCTGCCACCGTCGCCCCGACCACCCCGCCGATCAGCGCGTGCGAGGAACTGGAGGGGATCCCGAGGAACCAGGTGGCCAGGTTCCACAGGATGCTGCCGACCAGACCGGCGCAGATGACCGTCAAGGTCACCTCTCCCGTGGCGACCAGGCCGTTGGCGATGGTCGCCGCCACGGCGGTCGACAGGAACGCGCCCACCAGGTTCAGCACCGCCGACACCGCGACCGCGACGCGCGGCGGCAGGGCGCCGGTGACGATCGAGGTCGCCATCGCGTTGCCGGTGTCGTGGAAGCCGTTGGTGAAGTCGAAGCCCAGCGCCGTGGCGACCATCAGCGCCAGGACCGCGTCGTTGCCGGTCACGGACCCGAACCTAGCCCGCGCACCGGCCGAGGCGGCGGCCGACCCGCCCTGCCCCAGGGCCCGGCACCCGTTCGTCCGGTTGCGGGGCCCTCGGTGCCGATGCTCTCCTGCAAGAGCCGGCCGGCGTGACGATCGGAACCGATGTGCCGTCCCCCGTCGCCGTCCCGCCCCAGGAGGCTGCTGGTCGGCTGGACCGAGACCCGTCCCTGCGAGCCCTGAGGCCCTGGTGCCCCGGGTGAAAGCGTTGGCACCCATGGCTGAGCACCCCACCGTCCGCACCGTGACGTACGACCTGCTGCGCACGCTCGGACTCACCACGGTCTTCGGGAATCCGGGCTCCACCGAGGAACCGTTCCTCCAGGACTTCCCCGCGGACTTCAGCTATGTCCTGGCGCTCCAGGAGGCGTCCGCCCTCGCGATGGCCGACGCCTTCGCCCAGGTCACCGGCCGCCCCGCGCTGGTCAACCTGCACTCCTCGGCCGGCACCGGCAACGCGCTGGGCAACCTGGTGGCGGCCCACCACGGGAACACGCCCCTGATCGTCACCGCCGGCCAGCAGCACCGGGAGCTGGTGATCGGCGAGCCGTACCTCGGCAACCGCGAGGCCACCCAGCTGCCGAAACCCTGGGTGAAGTGGTCCTACGAGCCGGCCTGCGCCGAGGACGTCCCCGAGGCCTTCATGCGTGCCTACGCGCAGGCGCTCCAGCCGCCCGCCGGCCCGGTCTACCTGTCGATCCCGATGGACGACTGGAAGCGGCCGCTGTCCGGCTTCACCCGGGTGCGGACGGTGAGCGAGCGGGTGGCCCCCGACCCCGGGCGGCTGCGCGCCTTCGCCGAGCGCATCACCGCCAGCCGCCGGCCCGCACTCGTCTTCGGGCCCGAGGTCGACCGCAGTGGCGGCTGGGACGCGGCCGTCGCCCTGGCGGAGAGACTGCGCGCCGCCGTCTACGGCGCCCCGCTGGGGGACCGCGTCTCCTTCCCCGAGGACCACCCGCTCTTCGCCGGCCCGCTGGGCATGTCGGTGAAGACCATCAGCGACCGGCTGGCCGGGCACGACCTGGTGGTGGTGATCGGCGCGGAGGTGTTCCGCTACTACCCGTACGTGCCCGGCGACTACCTCCCCCCGGGCACCGGGCTGCTCCAGATCACCGGCGACCCGGAGGCGGCCGCGGCCGCGAGGGTCGGCGACAGTCTGCTCGGCGATCCCCGGCGGGCGATCGAGCTGCTGCTGGACCTGGTCGAGGAGGGTTCGACGCGGACCGCTCCGGAGCCGATGCCGCGGCCCCGCGTGCTGCCGTCCGCCCCGGACCGGCCGCTCACCCCGCCCGAGGTGTACGCCGCCCTGAGCAGGGTCCGCCCGCCGGACGCGGTCTTCGTCAACGAGTCGACCTCGACCATGGCACAGCAGCTCGAATGGCTGCCCACCACCCGAGCGGGCTCGTTCTTCGCCACGGCCAGCGGGGGCATCGGCTGGGCCGTCCCGGCCGCGGTCGGCGTCGCGCTGGGCGACCGGGACCGGGGAGTGCTGCGCCCGGTGGTCGGCCTGATCGGCGACGGCTCCTTCCAGTACTCCGTGCAGGCCCTCTACACGGCGGCCCGGCACCGCCTCCCGATCGTCTACGTGGTGATGCGCAACCACGAGTACTCGATCCTCAAGTCGTTCGCCCTGCTGGAGGACACCCCCGGGGTGCCCGGGCTCGACCTGCCCGGGCTGGACATCGCCTCGGTGGCCCGCGGCTTCGGCTGCCGCGCCGTCGACGTGGAGACCACCGAGGACCTGGAGCGGGAGTTCACCGCGGCCCTGACCGCCGGCACCCCCACCGTCATCGTCGTTCCCACCCGGCCCCAGCGGGCCGCGCTGTAGCCCGCGCGGCGGGGCCGGGCCGGGCCGGGCGGCGGGAACTCGACAACGCCGTCGCCGGCGGGAGCTACCTCGGCGAGCACCTCGGCGACCAGCGGGGGAAGGTGTCCGACAGCCGGGCACCTTCCCCTTTCGGCACCACGGACCTCTTCGGCCCTCACCGTCGACCACCCCCTGACCACCCCCGAACGATCGCCGCTGCGGGCGGCTGGTGCGCTCGCGGACCGGGGCCGGTGTGCTGTGGGCCAAGTCCGGCACCACCCCTGCGCCTGACGTCTCGTCAGGCGCCCGAACGGGGCGCGGCTGCGACCCCGGCCCGCGCGGAAGCCTCCGCCTGCCGCCCGCACCCGGGCGGCAGGTCGATCCCGTGACAGGAGGCCGTCGAGGTGCCTGCAATACCCGTCGGTGGGCTGGTCCCCCGCGCCGCCGAGGACGCCCTCGAGGACGCCGCCGACGTCGTCGTCCGCAACGCGAAGATCCACACCGGCGACGCCCGCCGCCCCACCAACCCCGGAACCCGCCCGTCCTCCGCCGCCCTTGCCCCCTCGGGTCCGCCCGGGTCACTCCACGGGCAGCCCCGTCAGCATCTCCGGGCACGCCGTCGATCGCCCCCTGGAGGAGCCCGCCCACCCGCGAGGTGTGTGCGAACCAGAAGCCGACGCTGCGTCTCGGGCACGTCCGCGTGGCACATCGTTCGACTTCTTCGGTTCGTCCGTGTTTTGGCTCCGGGCAGCAGGGCACGCGCCGTTCAGGGAGGTCTGGAGCTACAAGCGGAGGACCCAAATGTCAACAGGGACCCTCATCGCAGTCATCGCCATCGTCGTCGTCCTTCTGGTCGTGTGCGCGCTGGTGGCGACGTTCGTCATCCGCCGCCGCCATCTGCAGGAGCGGTTCGGCCCGGAGTACGACCGGACCGCGGAGGCGAAGGACGGCCGTTTCGCCGCCGACCGGGAGCTGCGCAAACGCGAGTCGCGCCACGACTCGCTGAACATCAAACCGCTGTCACCGGGTGCCCGTGACCGGTACGCCAAGGACTGGGCACGGGTGCAGGAACAGTTCGTCGACCGGCCCGACGACACGGTGCACGAGGCGGACCGGCTCGTCACCACGCTCATGAGCGAGCGCGGATACCCGACCGAGGGGTACGAGCAGCAGCTCAAGGACCTCTCCGTCGAACACGGGAGCGTGCTGACGCACTTCCGGTCCGCTCACGAGGTCAACGACCGCAGCAGCCGCCACCAGGCGACCACGGAAGAACTGCGGGGCGCCATGGTGCACTACCGCACCCTGTTCGAGGAACTGCTCCACAACGGTGACCGTCCGCAGGGCAGCCGTGCGTGAGCCCCGGACCGGCGAGTTGAGCTGACGGGACGCACCCGGCGACGGCCGCCGACCGGAACTGCCGAGAGGGAAGTGAAGAGATGCACAGCCGAGCAACATCCGAACCGCGCGAGGGCGGCCTGTCCACGGAGGATCTGGCCGGCGCCCGACAGGACACCGACGAACAGAGCGATACCTCCGGGGCGGATTCGCCACCGGCGTTCCCCGGGGAAGCCACCACCGAACAGCGGAGCGGTGAGCAGGAGTTCACGCTCGAAGGCCGCGACCGCGAGCAGGACTACGGGCAGGAACGCGGACAGGAAGAGGAGCAGGAAAGGGGCTACACCCAGGCATCCGAGCCATCCGAGCGCACCGAGGACCCGGAAGCCGCCGAGAACGAACCCCTGCTGGGCGGGCAGCAGGAGGAGTTCCGCTCCCGGTGGCAGAAGATCCAGGGCGAATTCGTCGACGACCCGCGCCATGCCGTGTCCGCGGCCGATAATCTGGTCGCCGAGACGATGCAGGCACTCGCCACCACCTTCTCCGCGCACAAGCAGGACCTCGAAGGCCAGTGGCACCGCGGCGACGAGGTGCCGACCGAAGAACTGCGCGTCGCGCTCCAGCGCTACCGCTCGTTCTTCAACCGCCTGCTCAACACCTGAAGCAACGGGGCCGAAGCCACGCCCCCGACCTGCGGTGATCGAGTTCCATTCGGTCCTCGCCCAAGAAAACCGAACAGGTTCTTCGGGCCTCCTGCGAACTTCAGGAGGCCTGCTGGTGGACCGGACCGGGCTCGCCCCGGGCCCGTTCCCGTCCGAGGACGGCTTCGAGCCCTTGCTCGCGCTCTCCGCGGCACGCCGCGGCACCCTGTTCTCCGCCCGTGCCGATGGTGGCCCGCACCAGGGCGAGGGTGTCCGGGTCGCGGTGCGGCTCAAGGACGCCACCGGACTCGCGGTCGCCGCCGAACTCAACGGCCGCCCATGCAAAACGCTCGGCTGGGAAACCCCAGCCGAGCGCCTGCATAAACTCATCGCGGCCTGATCAAACCGACCACGTGTTGCAACGACCCCTAGAAACCGCCGACCGGTCAGGGGGCATCGGCGCTCGTGCGCAGGTGGGTGGGTGGGCGGGCGGTGTGTCAGGTGGCGATGGTGGCGACGGGTTCGAGGCCGTAGGTTCGGGCGTAGCCGTTCTCGGTGCCGACGAGGAGGTCGACGACCTCGAAGTAGCGGTCCCAGAAGGGGGTTTCGCGCAGTGCGTCGACGAGGAGCTGGTAGGCGTGGTGGTCGTCGGCCTCCCACACCCAGACGTCGGTGACACGAGCGGAGTAGAACTCCGTGTCGTAGAAGCGTGACCGGACGCCGGTGGTCTTGGCCTTGATGGCCGGCAGGACCTGGGTGGTGAAGGCGTCCACGCGTTCCTTGACGGTCAGCGCGAGCCACTCGGGCGTGGTCTTGACCAGCATGAACGCCGTGACCGGCGGTTCGGACATTTCAGCGGACATCGGGGTGCCTCCAAAGCGGCAGGTGGGTAGTGGTCTTGGTTCGCCGGGCTCCGTGCTGCCCCGGCGCCGGGTGCTGGACTTCAGGAGAGGACCGCGGGCTTGAGGGTCCGGGCGCACCACTGCTCGAAGCCGGTGGAGGAGGCGGTGTCCGGGGTACGGGCAACGCCGGCGTCGAGGCCCTCGTCCTTGGCCCGCTTCATGTCGACCACGCCCTGGGCGAACGCCTCGTTGAGGCCGTAGCCGACGAGGGTGGTGTACAGCTCGTCGAACGACTGGCGTTCGTAGCGGACGGGGCGGCCGAACTGCTCGGTCATGATGCGGGCCAGGTCGTTCGGGGACAGGTCCCGCGGCCCCAGGACCGGGACGCTGCCGGTGCCGGTCCACGAGCGGTCCAGCAACAGGCCGGCTGCGGCCGCCGCGATGTCGGCGACGGCCACGAACGGGGCCTTGCGGTCGGCGTCGACGGAGTCGGTGAAGACGCCCTTCTCGCGGATCGAGTCGGCTTCCTCCAGGAGGTTCTCGAAGAAGGACGGGTTGGCCAGGGCCCGGTAGGCGACGCCGGTGCCGGCGATCAGGTCGTCCATGGCGAGGGAGGCGGTGACGAGGCCGGCCCGGTCGGCGAGCGGGGTGCCGCGGCCGAGCGCGGAGACGCCGACGACGTGGCCGACGCCGTGGGCGACGAGCGCCTCGGTGGCGGGGTGGGTGAAACCGCTGTAGGCGTCGTACGGGGTCAGGGAGGCGTCCGGGGGGACGAGCCAGAAGACCGCGTCCGCGCCCTCGAAGGCCCGGTCGAGGACCTCGGCGTCCGCGTGCGAGCCGGTGACGACCTCGACGCGTCCGCGCGCCGCGTCCGGAAGCCGGGCGGGATCGCGCACGATCACGCGCAGTTCCTCGCCCGCGGCGGGGGCGGACTCCAGGAGCCGGGAGAGCAGGTGGCGGCCGATGTTCCCGGTGGGACCAGTGATGACGATCATGAAAACCTCGTAGCTGGTGCTGGTTTCGGTACGCCCTCATCCTGCTGAGGTCCGCCGTGCTGCCACAATGGGAACTTCAGCACGGAATCATTGACTGAAATGGAATGATGCTGGTGAGCAGCCCGGATCCGATCATCGACGCCAATCTCGCCATCGCTCTGGATGCCTTGCTGGCCGAGCACAGCGTGACCCGCGCCGCCGCACGACTGCACACCTCGCCCGCCGCCATGAGCCGCACCCTGGCCCGGCTGCGCCGCATCCTCCAGGACCCCCTCCTGGTCCGGGCCGGACAGACCATGGTTCCCACCCCGCGCGCCCAGGCCCTGCGCGAGGAAGCCGCCACAGTGGTGCGCAGCCTCGGCGCGCTGCTCAGTCCCGGCACGAGCGTCGACCCCGCCGGCCTCCGCAACACCTTCACCCTCCAGGCCGCCGACCTGGTCGGCGCGGCGCTGGCGCCCGGGCTGCTGCGACTGGCCCAGCGGGAGGCGCCGGGGGTCTCGTTCCGGATCCGGGCCGAAGACCTGGAGGCCGGGCCCGCCCTGCGCGACGGCCGGATCGACCTGGAGGTCGGATCCATCGACCACGTGGACCCCGAAACCCAGGTCGAAGAACTGGTCAGCCTCCGCATGGTCGCGGCCGTCCGGCCCGGCCATCCGCTCACCGAAGGACCGCTGACCCCGGCCCGGCTCGCTGCCGCCCACCACGCCGCGGTCAGCCGCCGCGGCCGGTTCACCGGCCCCCTCGACGCCGCCCTGGCCGAGCAGGACCTCCACCGGCGGGTCAGCGTCGTCCTCCCCAGCCACCTGGCCGCGATGACCCTCGCCACCCGCAGCGACCTCGTCTGCCTCGTACCCGCCGCACTCCCCGGCGCCGCTCCCTCGCCCCTCACCCACGACGCCGGCGCCCTCGGACTGCACCTCCTCGACATCCCCCTGGCCCTGCCGCCCCTGACCATCGGCATGGCCTGGCACCCCCGGCACACGGCCGACGGGGCCCACCGCTGGCTCCGCGACACCGTCCGCCGGGTCCTCCGCACGCCGGCGGCAGCTTCTGAGCCCACCGCGGCGGACGGGATCGGCCCCGCATAGGACGACGCCGCCCCGGCCCGCGATGCTCCAAGGGGCGGACCCGAGCTGAGAGGCCATCAGCACATCCCCACCACATAGCACGCTTTCGGCGGTTCGTCCCAGCTCAGGGGCTTGATCGACCATCCGGGGTCAGCAAAACGTCAGCAGGACGCCCGGGGAGCGAGATCGATCATGGCAACCACCAGCCTCATCCGCGGCATGGGTTCCTTCTTCAAGGAGTGCGAGCACCCCGGGTCCCGGTGGCCCCGGTGCCCGCGCGAGTACAAGATCCGGTACCGCAACGCGGCCGGAAGGCAGGCGGAGGAGTCCGGGTTCACCACGCAGGACAAGGCCAAGGCCCGGCTCGCCGAGGTCTACCAGGCCCGGAAGAACGCTCCGCAAAGCCGGCGCAAGGCGGAACGGATCCAGAAGTACAGCCCGATGCAGGTCGGGGACTACGTCGAGGAGTGGAAGGCCCACCAGCGCGACCTCAGCCCCGCGTCGCTCCGGCACCTCGAATCTCTGCTTGAGCACCATCTCCACCCCGCCTTCCACAGCCGTCGGATGGACACGTTCGACCACAGGGTCGTCGAGGCCTTCACACTCCTCGCCAGTCTCACGGACCTCCTGCACCCGCAAGACTGACGCACCATCACGATCCCAGGCGGCCGAACACCAAGATCACCGACAGAGCCAAGCTCAGAATGCCGCAGCTGATTACCCAAAGAGTCTCACCCGGACCTTCCTGCCGGGATACGCTGAGGAAAGGTCGGGAGATCCCGAACTTCCTGCACGACAGCGCGAGGGGGAAGAGCATGGCGTCACCTGCCGCAATGTCCGAGATGGTGGTCATCAAGAGCGATGGGACTCAGACCAGTCCCATGCGCCAGCCGCAAGCCCAGTCCTACCTGGAAAACGTCCTCAATGAGGCAGGCATGGGGAACAGGCTCGCAAACCTGAAGCAGTCCCTGAACCAGGCATTTGACGGCCAGGGAAAGCCCACCGGATCGCACAAGTTCAACAATCAGCCGGTCCTGCACGCCAGTTCGGGTAACGGGCAGCAGAGTGTCACCCTTTTCTTCTATGCGAACGGCAGCAAGCTGATGCTGTTCGCCATGGGGGAGCACGTGTCGAGCACGCAGTACAGGATCAGTATTTACGGGCAGCAAGGCACGGATTTCGCGAAGGGCAAAGTCATCTCCGTCTGATCCTGCGACCTGTGGCCGAGCCCCGCGGTCGGCTCGGCCACAGGCAGCCAGGTCGGTACACCTTCCCCACGTGGCGGCCCGCTCGTCGCAGCGGGCGGACCTCAACGGTCGCACGCAGGGAAGGTTGCCAACGGAGGGCCAGCCGCTGACCTCGTGGGGCTGCGCCTACGGCTCGGCTCCCAGGTAGAACCTCCAGACAATCAAGTCCGCTGCTCCGTTCGGAGAGGTCTTCTGAGAAACCCATCCCTTCTTGAGTGGCACGGTCGCTACTTCCCAGGCGTCAAGGCCGATGTTGAACAGCTCATTTCCGCCGAACCAGGCGTTGATGAACTGCTTCTTGTTGGATTCGTTCCCGACCGTGGTGATCATGTCGGCGTCAACGGAGACCGAGTATGACGTTTGTGACCACCTGACTGGTGACGCCGTTCACCTTGAGCTTCCCGCCGTCCAGCACGGTGACGTTGCCGGTGACGACGAGGTCTCCAACGATTTCTACCTTGCCCGTGTGGAAGGTGGCGCCGTCGGGGGTGATGGTGGCGCCGCGGGGTTTGGTGGTGATCTGGAAGGAGCGGATGGCGATTCGGGTGCTGCGTGAGATCAGAATTCTCAGGCGCATGTAGCGGGTGGTTCGGGCTGTGGTGCCGCGATACTCCGATTGATATGCCACGACGGGTGCGTAATGGGTCCAGTTGGTGCCGTCTGTTGACGATTCCAGGTTGCAGTCGGGCAGGGTGAAGCTGCCGTCGGGTTTGCCGAGATAGATGTCGATCTTGGTGATGTCGCGTTGGCTGCCGAGGTCGATCTGGATCCAGTCGTTGAACTCGGGGGTGCGTGCGCTCCAGTAGTACGTGTCCAGGTTCCCGTCGGTCATATCGGACGGGAGGCGTCGGGTGCCGTCCGGGTCGGTGGTGAAGCCCAGGTTGGTGGTCGCGGCGCAGTTCGTCGTCCGACAGCCAGCAGTCCTCGTGGACGAACATGACCGAGAAGTAGGTACTCTCCGCCGGTAACAGCGGGTGGCTGAAAGGACCGCCGCCGTTGTGGGTTGCGGCCCTTGCCGTGACTGGTCAGCGACCACGGCCCCTGCCGGAGATCGCCGTGACCACCGTGGCGTTCCTCGTGCACCGCGGCGGGGCGGCCATGGGACCCGACCGCGTACAGCTCACCCGTGCACTGGTGCCCACCGGCGGACAGGAGCAGGCTTGAGAGGCGGCTCGCGCAGGCCCCGCCACCGGGCACGTGGAGAGGGCCCCACGCGTCTCCGAGCCCGCCGACTCCTTGGAGGTCCCCCGTGACCGATCCTCCTGTCCCCCACCCGGCCGGCCCGATCGTGGTCGGCACGGACGGCTCGACCCCAGCCCGGCACGCTGTGACCTTCGCCCTGCGCGAGGCCCAGCTGCGCGGTACAGGCCTGCGGGCCGTCTGCGCGTACGAGTACACCCCGACCCAGCACTCCGGCTTCGAACGGACGGTCGACTCCGGTCCGATCCCCCAGCAGCGCGATCTCGTCACGCAGGCCGTGGCGGACTCGGTCGAGGAACTGCAGCAACAGCTCGGTGGGCCATCCGTGGAGGTGGAGATCGTCTGCGAACGCGGCCGCCCTGCGCAGGTCCTCCTCGAGGCGAGCAAGGACGCCAGCCTGCTCGTGGTCGGCTCCCGAGGGTCGGGTGCCTGGGGCCGACTCACCCTCGGGTCGACGAGCACCGAGGTCGTCCACCACGCCGGCCTTCCCGTGGTCGTCGTGCCGGCGGAGCACGGCACCGCACGTTCGTGACCGTCGACTTCAGCCGCCCTCTGAGCCGGGTCAGGTGAGGACGACAGGCTGGCGGTAGTCGCCGAGCAGGCGCACCGTCGCTCCGCGGTCGGCGGCGATCTGGACGAGGTTGTCCAGGTTGAGGGGTCCTGACCAACGGCATCCTCCACACCCGGCCCGCCGGCTCCAGGCCCGCTGGCTTCAGAGGTGGACGGGCAGGTGGCGGGGTCCGCGGAGCATGGCGTTCTGCCGGTAGGGGGGCGGGTCCTGGACCAGGCGTGCCGGGCCGAGGCGGGGGATCAGCGCACCGAGCGCGGCCTCGGCTTCGATGCGGGCGAGTGGTGCGCCGTAGCACAGGTGAATACCGCTGCCGAAGCCGAGGTGTTGGTTGTCCGGGCGGGTGGGGTCGAACCGGTCCGGCGCGTGGAACCGCTTGGGGTCGCGGTTGCCCGAGGCCAGCGCGAGCACGACGGTGGCGCCTTGGGGGACGGTGGTGCCGCCGACGTCGATGTCGGCGAGGGGGATGCGCTCGCGCATGTGGACCGGGGGTTCGTAGCGCAGCAGTTCCTCCACCGCTCGCGGAAGCAGGTCCGGTTCGCGACGCAGCCGGTCCAGCTGCTCGGGCTGACGCAGCAGGGTGAGCACCCCGTTGGCGATCAGGTTCACCGTGGTCTCGTGTCCGGCGATGAGCAGCAGCACGGCGGTTTCCGCGAGTTCTTCCTGGGTGAGCCGCAGGGCCGGGTCCGGTTCGTTGACGAAGGCGGAGAGCATGTCGTCGCTCGGATTGCCACGGCGCTTCTCGGCGAGGCCCGCCAGGTACCGGCCCATCTCGCCCCGCGCCTGTTCGCCCGCCTGGTCGCCCGTCTCGTCCCGCTCGGAGGAGTCCTCTTCGGGCCGGACGTCGGCGGACGCGACGATCGCGTCGGACCACGCCCTGAAGAGCGGCTCGTCCTCGCGCGGCACGCCGAGCAGGCGGCAGATCACCGTGACAGGCAGCGGATAGGCGAGGTCGTCGACGATGTCGATCCGGCCGCCCGCCTGGAACGGCTCCATCAGTTCCCCGGTGAGCCGGACGATCTCGCCGCGCATGGCATCGACCCGGCACGGGCTGTGCGGGGGGCCGAACGGCCGCATGGCCAAGGTGCGCAGTCTGTGGTGCTCCGGGTCGTCGAGCCGCAGGAACGGCGGCTTGTGCGTCGTCTCGCCACAGGTGCGGGGATCGACGCTCATCCGTGGATCGTGGAGCAGGGCGGCGACCTCGTGGTAGGTGCCGATCAGGTAGCTGCCGTCGGCCTGCCGCACGACGGGACCGGCCTCGCGGAGTTCCGCGTACAGCGGGTAGGGGTTGGGGCGGTTCGCGTAGTCGGTGATCCGTGCCAGCAAGGTGTCGGAGTCCATGGTGGCTCCTCGTCGTTGGGCGGGACGTGGGTCAGCCGCGGGGCTGCACCACGGTCAGTCGACGGTCGGGCAGGTATCCGGTGAGCGCCACGGTGGGGCCGTGGGACAGCCCCTTCGGATCCGGCACGTCGGACGGAATCGGGATGTCCGCCGCGAGCGCGCGGTCCGCCGCGCCGGGCGGGGGCGGGAACGGCGCAGCCGTCTCGATCAGGTGCCGGTAGTAGTCGAGCGACTTGGCCATGTCGACGGTGACCGCCGCGGTGACCCGCCCCTGGTAGCCGTAGACCATCGCCAGACGGCGCGCCTCCAGAGAACCCTGGGCGATGACCACGTGGTCGGAGAAGGTGGGCACGCCCACCGACTTGATGTTGAGCCCGAACTGGGTCGACCAGAACGTCGGCAGGGCGAGGTGCGGGCGCCGCAGGGGCCCTGGACTGACCATGTTGTGGGCCGCCACCCCGGCCTGTTCGACCGCGTTCCCCCAGTGTTCGAGGGAGAGCATCTGGTAACCGAACAGCGGGTGGGGGAAGCGGGAGACGTCGCCGGCGACGAAGACGTCGTCAGTGACGATTCCGTACATGTTGAAGGCGCGGCACCCGGCGTCGCAGGCGATTCCGCGCGGGCCCGCCGCCAGTCCGGAATCCGCCAACCACTCGACGTTGCGGACCGCCCCCAGCGCGACGACGCACACGTCCGCCTCGACGCGGCTGCCGTCGGACAGCTCCGCGCCGGTGAAGCGCCCGCCGTCGTCCCCGCGCAGGGCGGTGACCGTCACGCCGGTGCGCAGGTCCACACCGTGGTTGCGCTGCATGGCGGCCGCGAGTTTCGCCAGGGTGCCGCCGAGCGCGCCCACCAGAGGTGCGGGACCGCGTTCGGCGACGGTGACGTCCAGTCCGCGTTCCCGGCAGGCCGAGGCGATCTCCGAACCGGTGAAGCCGCCGCCGATCACCAGCACCCGCCGTGGCCCGGCAGCCAACCGCTCGGCCAAACCGCCGGCGTCCTCGCGGGTACGCAGGGTGAACACCCCGTCCAGGGCGGCCTCCTGCGGATCGGGCCAGGGACGCGCCCGGGTCCCGGTGGCGATCAGCAACCGGTCGTACGGCAGCGACTCGCCATCGGCCAGCATCACCCGCTTCCCCAGGGGGTCCAGGCCGGTGGCGCGTACGCCCAACCGCCACTCGGCGTCCGGATCCCGGCGCATCGGCAGCCCGGTGGAGTCCGCCGCAGCGTGGCCCAGCAGCACCTGCTTGGACAGCGGCGGCCGGTCGTAGGGCGGATGAGGCTCGTCGCCGACCACGGTCAGTGAGCCGGTGAAGCCCTCCTCCCGCAGCGCCTCCGCGGCCCGCAACCCGGCCAGCGACGCGCCGACGACAACGATCCGGCCCTCGCTCTGGTCACCGGCCATCAGCGCTCACCTCCTCACCGAGGAGGATGGCCTGGACCGGGCACGCCGCCGCGGCCTGGCGCACGCGCTCGACCTGGTCGTCGGGGACAGCCGGGGCGTACAGCAGTCCCTCCTCGCCGTGCAGCTGGAACACTTTCGGCGCGAGGAACACGCACTGTGCGTAGCCCTGGCAACGCGTGAGGTCCACAACGGTCTGCATCCCCACCACTTCCTCTGCCGCCGTACCCCCTCTCTTCCAGCATGGGACGAGAACCGGACGCGCGCAGCACGGGCCGAGAACCGGGCGCGGGCGCGGCAACCGCTCGGGGATGCCGCAGGTGCGGAGCCCGCGTCGAGCTGTCCACCGGCATCGCTCCGACCAGCGGGCGTGCGGCACCGCGATCGAGCGGCGGGCGGCCCGGGCGCGGCGGGCGGCCTGGGCGCGGCGCGCCGCCTAGGGAGTGCGGTGATCCGGGGTTTCGGGAGAGCGGGGCGTGGTCGTGCTCGGCTCGGCGAGGTGGGTGTCCATGGTGGAGTTCAGGTCGGCCATGAACGATTCGAACTGTTCCAGGAGCTGCGGCGGGTAGTGCGACATCGCGGTGTCGAGGCGTCGGGCGAGGGGGCCGAAGAACTCGTCCGCCCGTTCCTGGATGTGGCGGCCGCTGCGCAGGGTGATGATGCGCCGGTCGGGGTGCTCGCGGACGCGGGTGATGTGCCCTGCGGCTTCGAGGCGGTTCAGGAGCGCAGTGGTGGCGCCCGTGGACAGGGGGATGCGCTCGCTGAGGCGCGCCGGCGACAGGGGGGTGTCGCGCTCCTCGGCGGCGGCGATCTCCAGGACCGCGGTCGCGTCGGTGGAGTGCAGGCCCAGCCAGGCGGCGAAGCGCCGGCTGAGCTCGGCGTAGTGGCCGCCGTAGGTCCTCAGCGACTCCATCAACCGCTCACGCTGCGCCGCCACGCCGTCGAGCATCGCTTCCTCCATGGCCTCGCGCCTTTCCGTGCTGCTGTGCGGTCCGCGTCGGCGGCCTGCTTTGACAACCTACCGCCACCAATTTACCTTTATCGTAAAACTACTTCACCATGGAGGTATCTGGCGTGCGCGGCTCTTCCCCCATCACCGACGAGACCGCGGGGCCCTACCGCCGGCGATGGCTGATCCTGGTGGTGATGCTCGTCGCGGAGATCATGGATCTCCTGGACGCCTCGATCGTCAACGTCGCCGGTCCGGATCTGGAGCAGTCCCTCGGCGCCGGCTCCGTCGGCCTGCAGTGGGTGATCGGGGGCTACGCCCTCACCCTGGGAGCCGGGCTCGTGCTCGGCGGCCGGCTCGGCGACCGGTACGGCCGGCGCCGGATGTTCCTGATCGGTCTGGCCGCCTTCACCACCGCATCGCTGCTGTGCGCGCTGGCGCCGGACACCGGGTCGCTGATCGCCTTCCGGCTGCTCCAGGGCGCCGCCGGGGCGATGCTCCTGCCCCAGGGCCTGGGCCTGCTGCGGGAGAACTTCCCCGGCCCCGAGCTCACCAAGGTCTTCGGGATCTTCGGCCCCGTCCTCGGCCTCGGCGGCATCATCGGCCCGGTCCTCGGAGGATTCCTCATCGAGGGCGACTTCTTCGGCCTGGGCTGGCGCTCGGTGTTCCTCGTCAACCTCCCCATCGGCCTCGCGGCCCTCGCCGTCGCCGCGAAGTACGTCCCGAAGAAGCCGGGGGATCGCACCGTGGACGTCGACAAAGCCGGCGCGGCGCTGGTCGCCGTGTCCTGCGCGCTCCTCGTCCTGCCGCTGAACCAGGGGCAGGAGGACGGCTGGCCGCTGTGGACGTGGCTGTGCATGGCCGCCTCCGCCGCCGGGTTCGCCCTGTTCGCGCTGCACCAGCGCCGCACCGTCGCGGCGGGCCGCGAGCCGCTGATCATCCCCGCCCTGCTGCGCAAGCCCGCCTTCACCATCGGACTCGGCGGCATCGCCCTGTTCTTCGCCGGGCTCGTCGGCACCCAACTCGTCCTGACCCTCTACCTCCAGATCGGCCGGCACTTCACCGCCGGCGACGCGGGATTGGGCAACCTGCCGCTCGCCGTGGGCACGGCCATCGGTGGCGCGGTCAGCGGCGCCTTCCTCGCCGACAGGATCGGCCGCAAGGTCCTCCAGATCGGCCCGCTCGTCCAACTCGCCGGCGCGACCCTCCTCTGGTTCGAACTCGACGGCCTCACACCGGCCTCGTTCTCGATCCGGGACATCGCCCCCGGCATCGCCGTCTCCGGCATCGGCGCGGGCATGGTCATCGCCGCCCTGTTCAGCTTCGTCCTCGCCGCCGTGGACGACGCCGAGATCGGCTCCGCCTCCGGGTTCCTGTCCGCCGTCCAGTCCATCGGCGGCTCCGTCGGCGTCGCCGTCTTCGGCTCCGTCTTCTTCGCCCAGGCCGGGACCGGCGACTTCACCGCCGGCTTCCACCACGCCCTGACCATCCAGGCCTGCCTGCTGGCCGCATTCCTCGCCATCACCTTCCTGCTGCCCGAGCAGGGGCGCCCCGAGGAAGAACACCACGGCATCACCACCGACACTCCCGCCGACACCCCACAAGCCGCCGCGTGACCCCCGGCCCGCCCCGTCCGGGCGCTACGGCGCCGATACGCGTACCTGTCGCGAGGAACGCAGGACTGGCTTCAGTCCCTGTCGGGGGCGTGCAGCGCGAGGGTGAAGCTGAAGCGGTCGCCGCGGTAGAGGGTGCGGACCTGTTCGAGGGGGTGGCCCTCGGCGTCGCGGCTGCGGCGGTGGAGCAGCAGCATGGGCAGGGCGGGCGGGGTGCCGATGAGCAGGGCTTCGCGGGGGGTGGCGAGGACCGTCTCGATGCGTTCGTCGGCGCCGCCGAGCCGCACGCCGCACTCGCGCAGGTACCCGTAGAAGGAGCCTTCGGGGTCGAACTCCCGCTCCAGGTGCGGGACTCGGGCAACGGGGACGTAGGTGGACTCCAGGCCGACGCGTTCCTCGTCGGCGCGCAGGACACGTTCCAGGTGCCAGAGCGGTTCACCTTCGGGGACGGCGAGGCGCTGGGCCATGGGCGGGTCGGCGGGGAGGCGGTCGAGGGTGATGAGGGTGCGGCCGGGGCGCAGGCCCTGGCGGGTGACGCCTTCGGTGTAGCTGGCGAGGGAGAGCGGCTGTTCGATCTTGGGGCCGGCGACGACGGTGCCGCGGCCCTGGCGGCGCAGGCGGCCTTCGAGGAGGAGGTCGCGCAGGGCCTGCCGGACGGTGGCGCGGGCGACGTGGTGGCGTTCGGCGAGGTCGGCTTCGGTGGGCAGGCGCCCGCCGGGACCCAATTCGGCGATGAGGTCTTCGAGTTGGGCCTTGACCAGGTAGTACTTGGGCACCCGGCCGTGGTCGGGGACGCCGGAGCGGGCGGGGGCGACGGGGGGCCGGGGGGTGCCGTGGTTCACCGCGTCACCTTATCGAGCGGCGGTCCGGCGCCATCGAGTGGTGGTTCGGCGCCCCCGAGGTCACGGAATGGTAACCGGTCTGGACTGAATTTCGGCGGTTGTTCATACAACCGTGGATCCGGGGAGGGCTCCTCCTCGTACGGGCGCCCCATCCTCGGTGCCGGTGCAACCGCACCGCGTCGCCCCCTAGTTGGGAGCCCTCGTGCGCATCCCCCGCTCCATCCGGACCGTCACCGCGGCCACCGCCGTAGCCGCCGTGCTGCTGCCGTCGGCGCCCGCCGGCGCCGCCCCCGCCGCTTCCGCCGTCGCAGCCGCCCCCGCCTACAAGGGCCTGCCGGACGGCACCAAGCAGGCCAAGACCCTGGTCATCGGCGTCGACGGCACCCGCTACGACAAGCTGGCGGCCGCCGACGCGCCCAACCTCAAGGCGCTGATGGCCGGCGGCATGACCGCCACCAGCAACCTGTACGCCAACCCGCTGGCGCCGACCCTGTCCGGGCCGGGCTGGTCGACCATCGCCACCGGCGTGTGGCCCGACAAGCACCAGGTCAAGGACAACGCGTTCACCGGCGCCCGGTTCGACCAGTACCCGGACTTCGCCAGCCGCCTGGAGGCCGCCGACCCGGCCGCCTCCACGCTGGTGATCGGCTCGTGGAACCCGATCACCGGCAACGTCTTCAACGGCAAGGCGGACCTGCGGATCGCCGAGAACGAGAACGACGCCAAGACCGCCTCCGACGCCGCCGACTACCTCGCCCACGGCAACCCGGACGCCGCCTTCCTGCACTTCGACGGGATCGACGAGGCCGGGCACGCCTCCGGCGGCGCCAGCGCCCAGTACGCGGCCGCCATCCACACCGTCGACGCGCTCGTCGGCCAGGTCGTGCAGTCCGTCAAGTCCCGCCCCACGTACGGCTCGGAGGACTGGCTGATCGTCGTCACCACCGACCACGGACACACCGACGCCGGCGGGCACGGCGGCAACAGCGCCAACGAGCGGCAGACCTTCGTGATCGCCGACGGCGCCGGCTACCCGGCCGGCTCCCGGCGCTACGACGTCAAGCCCGTGGACATCGCGCCCACCGTCCTCAAGCACGAGGGCGCGGCGATCGACCCCGCCTGG
Source organism: Kitasatospora sp. NPDC088779 (assembly GCF_040685395.1). Taxonomy (NCBI): domain Bacteria; kingdom Bacillati; phylum Actinomycetota; class Actinomycetes; order Kitasatosporales; family Streptomycetaceae; genus Kitasatospora; species Kitasatospora sp. NPDC088779. The sequence continues at coordinate 22,380 of NZ_JBFBHW010000041.1, forward strand.
CGCCTGGACGGGCAGCCGATCGACGAGATCGCCCCGGACGCCTTCGACGCGCTGCGCCCCGCCCTACAGGGCCGGGCGGACGAGACGGGCATCCCGGCCGCGGTCCGGGGCTGGACGCACACGCCGCCCAGCGGCTGGAGCATCGACAACTCCCGGATGCCCAGCGGCGGGGTGACGGAGTGGCGCGGCTGGGCCTTCGCCACCGACGAGTTCTGGAGCGCCACCCAGCTCGGACAGGGCCGGGAGACCAACGTACGGGCCCGCAACGTCTTCGCGGTCGCCGACTCCGACGAGTGGGACGACAAGGCGCACGGCGCCGGCCAGTTCGACTCCACCCTGGTCAGCCCGGCCTACCCGGTCGCCGGCCTCGGCCGGGCCACGCTGTCCTTCGCGACGAACTACAAGGTCGACGGCCCGCAGACCGGCGACGTGTACGTGGTCTTCGACGACGGCGCCCCGCAGCTGGTGAAGTCCTACCGCGCCGACCTGAACACCGTCGAGCACCTGCCCGTCACCGTGCCGGCCGGCGCCACCACCGCGCGCCTGCAGTTCCGCTACACGGGCACCAACAGCGCCTTCTGGACGGTCGACCAGGTCTCCTTCGGCTCCTGACACCACCACCGGCCCCCGCCGCCCCGGCCCCCGGGGCGGCGGGAGGCGACGCCCACCATGCGGTACGGCGGCCTCCCGGAGCGGAGTTCGACTGTCAGACCAGGCAGAACTCGTTTCCTTCCGGGTCGGCCATCACCACATGATCGGGCCTGCCGTCCAACTCCTCCTCGCTGACCACGGTCGCGCCCGCAGCGGTCAACCGCTCCACCGCCTCGACCACGCGCGGCCATCGCACCTCCCACGGTGTCTCACGGCCGCCACCGACCTGGACGTCCACGTGCACCCGGTTCTTCACCGCCTTCGGCTCCGGCACCTTCAGGAAGGACATGGTGGGGCCCACCCCCTCGGGATCACAGAGGTACGCGCCGTCATCCCACTCGTCCTCCGGGATCCCGTAGTGGGAGAGCCATTCCTCCCAACTCCCGAATCCCACAGGTGCGGGCTTCTCCGCATAGCCCAGCGCCAGTGCCCAGAACTCAGCCAGCTTCGCCGGGTGCGCGCAGTCGATCGTCAAGCTCCACCTGGTCGCCATGCGGTCCTCCTCCGGTCGGATGCCGCGACGGTACCGCGCACCTCCGACACTCGCGGCCGGTGAGCCGTCCGGTGGCGGCCGGCGTCGTCAGGGCCCTCGGCGCGTGCCGGGCAGGTGCCTCCCGGCGGCCGGTACGGTACCGGCGTGACGGGAACTCAGGACACCGTGCTGGTGGTGGTGCGCGGTCCGAGCGGGGCGGGCAAGTCGAGCGTCGCCGCGCGGCTGCGCGCCGCGTACGGACGGGGCGTGGCCGTCGTCGCCCAGGACGTGCTCCGGCGCACCGTCCTGCGCGAACGCGACCTCCCGGGCGGGGCGAACATCGGCCTCATCGACCTGGTCGCCCGGCACGCCCTCGACCACGGCTTCCACACCGTCGTCGAGGGCATCCTCGCCGCCGAGCGCTACGGCCCGATGCTCGCCCGGCTCGCCGCCGACCACCGCGGCCGCAGCCACCTGTACTACCTCGACGCCGACTTCGACGAGACCGTGCGCCGCCACGCCACCCGCCCCCAGGCCGCCGAGTTCTCCCCCGAGGACATGGCCGACTGGTACCAGCCCCACGACCTCCTGCCCGGCGGCCTCGAACGCGTCGTTCCGCAGCACAGCACCCTCGACGAGACCGTCGAGCGGATCCTCGCCGACACCCGTCTCACCCCGCCATTTCGCCACCGGTGAGCGGCGCTACGACAGCTGAGCCCGTCCCCCGCAGGAGGCCGGGGGTACGGAACGGCCCCGCCCTACCGGCGGTGGCGGCCGGTAAGTGGTCGGCGCAGCCGGCGCCGCTGACGTAACGCGCGGGGCGCGGGCGCGGTTGCCTACGCCATGATCACGATCACGTGAATCTTGTCGAAACAAGATCATTATTTGATGATCCTTTGGCGTCATTTGACCCCATCTTTGATCTTGCCGCCCACTCCTATGCTCCGAGAGCGCCGTCGAGCGACGGTGTCTCAAGGAGTCGATATGAACAGACGGATGACCACACGACGCAGACCCGGCAGGCCCGTTGGCATGCGGGCGGTGAGCGGGTCGCTGGCCCTCGCCGTGGCGGTGTCGCTGCTGGCCGGGTCCGAGACGGCCCTCGCCGCGTCACCGAGCGCGGCGGCGAAGGCGGGCAGGGGAGCCGGGCAGTGGGCCACGTCCGCCGCCGACGTGCCGTCGGCGAGGGTCGCCGCCCGGCTGTCCGGGCAGCGGGTGGAGGCGCTCTCCGAGCGTACGGAGACGTCGACGACGTGGGTGAACAAGGACGGTTCGCTCACCACCGAGCTGTTCGCGGGCCCGGTCCGCTTCCAGCGCGACGGCCAGTGGGTGGACGTCGACCTCGGCCTCCAGGCGGGCGCGGACGGGTCGGTGGCGCCGAAGGCCCACCCGAACGCGCTGCGGCTCGCCGGTGCCGGCGGCACCCGGGCGAAGTCGCTGCTCCACGCGCAGGCGGCGGCCGCGGACGACGCCCGCACCCTGGTGACCCTCGGACAGGGCGACCAGCAGGTCGAACTCCAGTGGCGCGGCGGCCTGCCCAAGCCCGCCCTGGACGGTACGAAGGCCACCTACCGGGACGCGATCGCGGACGGCGCGGCCGACCTGGTCGTGGAGGCCACCCGGACCGGCTTCGAGCAGTACACGGTGCTCAAGCAGCGCCCGAGCGCCGCCGGGTTCTCGTACACGATGCCGCTGAAGGCCGACGGCCTGAAGGCCGAGGTCCAGCCGGACGGCGGCGTGCTGTTCACCGACAAGCGCACCGGCGAGCGGCGGGCCGTGCTCCCGGCGCCGGTGATGTGGGACGCGACGGCCGCCGCCGAGGGCTCCGGCGAGCACGCCCGGCAGGCGAAGGTCGGTCTGAAGGTCGTCCAGCGCGGCGACGGCATCGACCTGGTGTTCACGCCGGACGCCGCGTTCCTCGCGGACCCGAGGACGCAGTACCCGGTGACGGTCGACCCCTCCACCACGGCCCTCGGCAACGTCTTCGACACCCGGGTGCAGCAGGGCGAGACGGTCGACTGGTCGGCCGACACCGAGATCTACTGGGGCAACTCCGGCACCAAGAACGCGGACGGCTCCTCCCGCCAGGCCCGGTCGTTCATCAACTGGAACACCGCGCCGATCGCGGACGCGCTGATCACCAACGCCAGCCTGTCGCTGTACAACTTCCACTCCGGCAACAGCGACTGCCAGCCCTACGCGTGGGACATCTGGGACACCGGCCTCGCCTCGACCGCCTCGCGCTGGACGGCGCAGCCCTCCTGGAACGCCAAGAAGGCCACCGGCACCGAGACCAAGGGCCGGGACGCCTGCGGCGGCGACGGCTGGATCACCGCGGACGTCACCAACCTGGTGCAGACCTGGACGTCGGCGAAGAACACCACCTCGGGCATGGGGCTGCGCGCCCCGGACGAGACCAACACCAAGTACTGGAAGGAGGTGAACTCCGCCAACGCCGCGACCAACGTCCCGAAGCTGACGGTGACGTACAACTACCGCCCCCGGACCGGGACGGACCAGCAGGCCGGCTCCCCGTTCTACAAGGACGCCGCCGGCACCTGGTGGGTCAACTCCACCACCCCGACGCTGCGCGACACCTTCGTCGACCCGAACAACGACAAGGTCGACGGCACCTTCCAGATCTTCGACGCCGCCACCGACACCCAGGTGGGCAACGTCCTGGTCTCCCCGTACGTGCCGAGCGGGGCCCCGGCCTCCGTCAAGGTCCCGGCCGGTGTGCTGGCCAACGGCAGGACGTACAAGTTCCGCACCTCCCCGTACGACGGGCTGCACTACAACAACAACTGGTCGGCGTGGGCCACCTTCACGGTCGACACCTCCGCCCCCTCGGCGCTCGCCGCGCTCTCCTCCTCCGACTACCCGTCGGGCCAGTGGGTCAAGGGCCCCGGCCAGGCCGGTTCCTTCACCGCGACCCCGCCGGCCGGTGACCAGAACGCCCTGGAGTGGACGCTCGACGGCGCGACCTGGACCAAGGTCGCGACGAACGGCTCCGCCGCGCCGGTGACCTTCACCGTGACCCCGGCCAAGGCCGGCACCAACACCCTTCAGGTGCGGGCGGTGGACCGGGCGGAGAACAAGTCCGAGGCCCGTACCCACACCTTCCAGGTCGGCGCGGGCGGTGTCACCTCCCCGAACGACGGCACCCGCACCGCGGCGCGCCTGCCGCTCACCGCCGAGGCCGACGCCGCCCGGTACGACCAGGTGGCCTTCTCCTGGCGGCGCTCCGACGCCGACGCCTGGACGCGGATCCCCGCCGGCGACATCACCAACGGCGGTGCCGCACTGGCGGCCTGGCCCGTGCCCCTCGCCGCGGGCAAGAGCCCGGCGCTCACCTGGAACGCCACCTCCACGGTGACCCCGGACGGCACCGTCCAGCTCCGCGCGGACTTCACCGGGCCCGGCGCCGCGGCCGTCTCCTCCGAGCCGGTGCGGGTCGTCGTCGACCGCAAGGCCGACGGCGCGGCGACGGAGAACGTCGGCCCGGGTGCGCTGAACCTGCTCACCGGCGACCTCAGGGTCCCGGCCACCGACGTGTCGCTGTTCGGCATGACGGTCGGCCGCACGCACTCCTCGCGTGACCCGCGGGCCGCCGCCGGCCAGGACGGCCAGGCGGCGGTCTTCGGCCCCAACTGGGTGTCCAGCGTGTCGTCGAGCCTGTCCGCCTCGGAGTACACGGAGATCCGCAGGACCTCCGGCACCTCGCTCAGCGTGATGGCCGCCGACGGCTCCGCCGTCTCCTTCACCTCGAACGCGGCCGGCAACGGCTGGGCGCCCGAACCGGGCAGCGAGGACCTCACCCTGAGCGGCTCCTTCGGCGCCGACTTCACGCTCTCCGGCACCGAGGGCACCGTCACCACCTTCGCCAAGGCCGATCCGGCCGCCGCCACCTGGACGGTGACCTCCACGCTCCAGGGCGGGCTGGCCAACACCACCACCAGCGTGGTGTCGGAGACGACCGTGGTCGGCGGCAAGACGCTGGCCCGGCCGAAGCTCGTCATCGCGCCGACCTCCGCGGCCACCCCGGCGGTGTGCGCGGCGAACGTCGCCGCCAAGGGCTGCCGCGTCCTGCAGTTCGTCTACGCCACCGCGACCACCGCCACCGGCGTCACCACCGGCACCGAGTTCGGTGACGTCGCCGGGCAGGTCAGCGCGATCAGGCTCTGGAGCACCGCGCCCGGGGCCGCCGCGGCCACCGCCACCGACGTCGCCGTCTACCGCTACGACTCGGCCGGGCGGCTGCGCCAGACCTGGGACCCGCGGCTCGGCCAGAGCAGCCAGAACCAGTACGCCTACTACACCCAGGGCGCCGACGACGGCCTGCTCTCCTCCGTCCAGCTCAGCGGCACCCGCGCCACCTCGCTGGCGTACGGCACCGTCACCGCCAACCCGGCCGCGGGCCCGGGCATGTTGACGAAGACCTGGCACGACACCCTCGCCCCCGGCACCACGGGCACCGTGAACGGCACCGCCACCACCACCGTCGTCTACGGCGTCCCGCTCTCCGGCGCGAAGGCACCGGAGGACCTCTCCGCGCCCGCCGCCTCCGCGTGGGGCCAGAGCGACCTGCCGACCGACGCCACCGCGGTGTTCCCGCCGGACCAGGCCCCCGCCTCCAACAACGGCACCGACCTCGGCGCCGGCGACTACACCAGGGCGAGCGTCACCTACCTGAACGCCTCCGGCCGCCAGGTCAACCAGGCCACCCCGGGCCACCACGTCACCACCACCGAGTACGACAACCAGGGCCACCAGGTCCGCAGCCTGACCGCGGGCAACCGCGAGCTCGCCCTCGGGGCCACCCCCGCGGCCAAGGCCGAACTGGCCGACCTCGGCATCGACACCCTGCCCTCCGCCGAGCGCGCCCGGCTCCTGTCGAGCAGCAGCGCCTACAGCGCGGACGGCCAGCAGGAGACCGACGTCTACGACCCGCTCCACCGCATCACCCTCGCCGCCGACGCCACCTCCGGTGCGACGGTCCTGGCGAAGGCCGGCACCCAACTGCCCGCCCGCCAGCACACCGTGAAGACCTACGACGAGGGCCGGCCGACCGACGGCACCGCCAAGATCAAGAACCAGATCACCCTCACCACCACCGGCGCCCGGCTCCGCGCCTGGCCCGACCTGCTGGTCGACGCCCGCCAGGACCGGACCACGTACAACTGGGCGCTCGGCGTGCCCACCGCGCAGATCAAGGACAGCGGCGGCCTCGCCCTGACCACCACCACCGGCTACGACGGCCAGGGCCGGGTCGTCTCGACCCAGCAGCCGGCCTCCACCGGCTCCGACGCGGCGGCCGGCTGGACCACCTACTACACCGCCGGCGGCACCGGCACCTGTGGCAACCGCCCCGAGTGGGCCGACCTCGTCTGCCAGACCGGGCCCGCCGCGGCCATCACCGGCGGCGGCGCCAACCCGGCACAACTGCCCACCAGGACAACCCAGTACGGGCAGTTCGGCCAGGTCACCCGCACCACCGAGACGGCCAACGGCGTCACCCGCACCACCGTGACCGACACCGACACGGCGGGGCGCCCCACCACCGTCACCGTCACCGACGGCCTCGGTACCCCGGCCCCCGCCGCCACCACCACGTACCACCCGGGCACCGGCGCCGTCACCCGCCAGACCTCCGCCACCGGCGGCACCATCACCAAGGGCTACGACGAACTCGGTCGCCTGATCTCCTACACCGACGCCGACGGCGCCGTCACCACCACGGAGTACGACGCCCTCAACCGCCCCACCAAGGTCACCGACACCTCCCCCTCCACCACCACCTACACCTACGACACCGCCGTCGACCCGCGCGGCCTGGCGACCTCGGTGACGGACTCCGTCGCCGGCACCCTCACCGCCCGCTACGACGCCGACGGCACGCCGCTCACCCAGGGCCTGCCCGGCGGCTACACCCGGACCGACGACAAGGACCCGGCCGGCACCACCACCGGCCGCACCTACACCCGCGACAGCGACGGCCTCGTGCTGGTCTCCGACGGCATCACCGAGACCATCCACGGCCAGCGGGCCACCCACACCGGCACCCCCGGCGTCACCGCGGCCCAGACCTACGCCTACGACCGGGCCGGCCGGCTCCTCCAGGTCCAGGACACCTCGACCGACGCCGTCTGCACCACCCGCACCTACACCTTCGACCGCAACACCAACCGCACCGCGCTGGCCACCGCCGACGCCGCCCGCGGCCAGACCTGCACCACCACCGGGGGCACCGGCCAGACCAGCACCTACGACACCGCCGACCGCCTGGTGAACCCCGGCTACACCTACGACGCGTTCGGCCGCACCACCGCACTGCCCGGCAGCACCGTCGCGTACTACAACACCGACCTGGTGCAGCAGCAGACCAGCGGCACCAACCGGCAGAGCTGGACCCTCGACTCGGCCCAGCGCTTCCGCGCCTGGACCACCGAGACCAACACCGCCGGCGCCTGGGCCCAGACCGGTCTGCGGACCAACCACTACGGCTCCGACACCGACAGCCCCCGCTGGATCACCGAGGACTCCGCGGGCACCCTGACCCGCAACGTCACCGGCCCCGCCGGCACCCTCGCCGCCACCACCGCGAAGACCGGCGGCACCGTCCTGCAACTCGCCAACCTGCACGGCGACATCACCCTGCGGCTGCCGCTGGACACCGCCGTCGCGCCCACCGTCCTCGACTACGACGAGTACGGCCAGCCGCGCACCGGCCAGCCCGGCACCCGCTACGCCTGGCTCGGCGACAAGCAGCGCTCCGACGAGACCCCGAGCGCCCTCACCCTCATGGGAGCGCGCCTCTACAACCCGGCCGCCGGCCGCTTCCTCTCCCCCGACCCGGTCCAGGGAGCGAGCGCCAACGCCTACGACTACTGCAACGCCGACCCGGTCAACTGCACCGACCTCAACGGCCGGATGCCCGGCTGGCTGAAGGCCGCGCTCAAGGCCGCCGTCGCCCGTGCCGTCCAACTGTCCGTCACCGCGGCCGTGGCCGCCTGGATCCCCTTCCTGGCACCCTGGGCGCTCCACATCGGCAACTGCGCCGGCGGCGCCTGCGCCGGTGTACTGTTCGGGAGCGGCGGCTGGAAGCAGCGCATCGTCTGGGCCGTCGCCGGCTGCCTCGCGGGTTTCGTCTTCGACCGCGGCGTCTCCCAGCGGATCGTCGACAAGGTGATCGGCGTGGTCAGGAGGTTCGTGTGACATCCACGGAGTCGGCGGAGTCGGCGGAGGAACCGGCAGCGCGCCGGGTGAGCCCGCTGCGCCTCGCCGCGACCAACGGGGCCTGGCTCGCGCCGTCCTTCCTCGCCGCCTACCTGCTCGCCGACCGCCTCACCGCCGACGCCACCACCCGCACCTGGTGCACCCTGCTCCTCGCACCGGTGATCGGCCTGGCCCTGCGTGCCGCGGCCACCCTCGTGGCCCGCCGCCGACGGGCGCGGACCAGCCGGCGATAGCCCGACGCACACTCCCGCAACAGGCCGACCCGCCGGCGCCACCGGCGGGTCGGCCTGTTCCGTGCTCGTTCCGTGCTCGTTCCGTGCCAGCGGGGCACACCGATGGTCACGAGGCAGACGGGGCGGCCGATGGCGAAGGCCGAGGCCAACGGCCTCGGCCTTTCGGCCGCCCGACGCCGAACGGCGCGCCGGGCGGTCAGCCCACCGCGGGCCGCGTACGACGCGCGGCGCGGGCAGGCACCTCCACCACGGTGAACCAGACCAGGACCGCGCACAGGAAGGCCGCCGCCGCGAAGACCAGCGGTCCCGTGACGGAGTCGTCCCGCGCGCCGGCGGCGAGCGCGGCGACCGCCGACAGGACGAGGGCGACGGCCGCCAGCGCACGAGGGCTGCGCGCGACGCCCGGTGCGGCGGAGGACGGCAGCAGCCAGAGCGCGAGACCGTAACAGGCGCAGCCCAGCAGCGCGGCCCCCAGCACGTCGCTGGGCCGGTGGTGGTAGAGCGCCTGCACGGCGCCGGCGGTGACGGTGAGCCACAGCATGCCGACCGCGGTGACGTAGAGGCGCAGGCGCGGGGAGGCGACGAGGGCGGCGCCGAGGACCAGCCCGATGGGGACGGCCGCGTGCCCGCTGGGGAAGCTCACCTCGGTGAGCATGTCGGGCGCGTTCACCAGGTCGGGGCGGGGCAGGAGCATCTTGCTGCACACCTCGGTGCCCCCGAACGTGCCCAGGACGACCCCGATCGCCGCGCAGCCCTGCCACCAGCACCGCCGCACCAGCGCGACGACCACGATCACGGCCATCCCCACGACCAGGGTGGGAAGGGCCGTGAACTCCAGCGGCGGCATGGCCGCCGAGTCGTAGACCGACCCCGACCAGTCGTAGATCCACGCCGGTTCGCCGCCGTTCCCGTTCATCAGGGAGTTCTCCCCCCGCTGCCCGAACGGGGTCCAGACGGCGAGCAGGTAGACCGCCACGAACCCCAGAGCGCACAGCAGAGCCGGCAGCCACGGCCGTATCGACCGCGAAGGGCCCCCTCCGGCCGGGGTTCCCGGGGCCCGGCCGGGAGCGTCCGGCCCGGGTGCGGACAGGGCCGGGTGATCTTGCTGAGTCATCACTGTCTTTCTGCTCGCAGCTCTGGGAACCGCGAGCCCTGGTCGTAGACGACTTGGTTTGAACGGGGACGCCGACGACGACGTCACGGTTCCCGTCCCGACTCGGACCCGACACCGGACCCGGGCCCGGACCCGGACTGAGGACATCGCCGTCGGCTCCTGCGGCGTCATGCCGGGTGGATGAGGCGGCTCTCGTAGGCGAAGACCACGGCCTGTATCCGGTCGCGGAGTTCGAGCTTGTGCAGGATTCGCCCCAGATGGGATTTCACGGTCGCCTCCGCGAGGAACAGGGCGGCCGCGATCTCGGTGTTGGACAGGCCGCAGCCCACCTGGACGAGCACCTCGCGTTCACGGGCGCTGAGCCGGCTCAGCCGATGGTCGGGGCCGGCGCTGCCGCCGTCGGGGATGTGCGGGCGCAGGTGCTCCAGCAGGAGGCGGGTGATCCGCGGGGACACCACCGCGTCGCCCGCGGCGACGCTGCGTATCGCGGTGAGCAGTTCCTCGGGCCTGGTGTTCTTCAGCAGGAAGCCCGAGGCTCCGGCGCTGAGTCCGGCGAAGGCGTATTCATCCAGGTCGAAGGTGGTGAGGATCAGCACTCTGCTGTGCGGGGAGGCCCGGATGACCTGCCGGGTCGCCTCGATCCCGTCGATGCCGGGCATCCGGACGTCCATGAGGACGACATCGGGGCGCAGTTCCCGGGCGAGGCGGATGGCCTGGGCGCCGTCCGCGGCTTCGCCGACCGGTGTCATGTCGGGCTGGCCCTCCAGGACCGTGCTGAAGGCCATCCGGAGCAGTGCTTCGTCGTCGGCGATCAGGATGCGGATCGTCATGCGGACGCCGCTCCGCCGCTGTCGAGGAGGAGACGGGTGTGGACTCCCCAGCCGCCACCCGGAAGCGGTCCGGCCCGCAACGTCCCCCCGTAGGCGGCCGCGCGCTCGCGCATGCCGGGGATGCCGTGGCCGGACGGTGTGGCGCCGGGAAGCGGCGGGCGGGGGCCGCTGTCGGTGACGTCCACGGTGACGGTCCCGGTCGAGCACCGTAGCCGGACCTTCGCGCGTGTGCCGGTGGGTGTGTGCTTGAGGGTGTTGGTCAAGGCTTCCTGTACCAGGCGGTAGACGGTCAGTTGTGCGGTGGCGGGTATGTGGGTGTGGCCGCCCTGGACCTCGATGCGGGTCGGCAGCCCGGCGGCGCACATCTGGTCGGCGAGGGCCTCCAGTTGGGCGATGCCGGGCAACGGGTGGCGTTCCGCGTCCGGTTCGTCGGTCCGCAGGATGCCCAACGAGCGCCGCATGTCGGTCAGGGCCTGCCGGCCCGTCTCGGAGATCTGGAGCATCGCGGTGGTCGCCTTGTCGGGCGACCGGTGCTGCGCGTAGACGGCGGCGTCGGTGAGCGCGACCATGACGGACAGGTTGTGGGTGACGATGTCGTGCATCTCCCGGGTGATACGTGTCCTCTCCTCGGCGACGGCCAGTCGCGCCTGCTGTTCCTGTTGCTGCTCCAGGCGTGCGGCCCGTTCCTCCAGGGCCGCGAGGTAGGCGCGCGTGGTCCGCACGTTCACACCCAGGACGGCGGCGGCGACGACCATCGCGGTGACCGCGACGAAGGGGGTCAGGAACGCGCCTTCCGTCGCCCAGCGCAGGCAGGCCAGCAGGGCCCCCGCCTCCACGACGGCACCGGTGACGAGCGTGCCGCGCCGGCCCGAGTTCGCGGCTGCCGTGTAGAGGGCCACCAGCAGGCAGACGTCCGCCGGAAGTTGGACGTCCGTCAGCCACTGGACGAAGGCCGCGGCTGCCACGACGCCGAACACCGTGAGCGGGGCCCTGCGCCGCCACACCAGGGGCAGTGCGAGGGCGGCGGTGAGGGCGACGGCCACCGGCAGCTCGTGCGGTGCCCGGGTGGTGATGATGTTGAGCAGGAGAAGCGTCGGCAGCAGCGAGTCCCACGCCATGGGCGGCAGCCGGGAGGACCGGCGCCCGGCGGCTGTCACCAGTCGCGCCGCTCGTGCGGAGGCCAGGTCGGCGTACCTCGTCAGCCGTGAGGTCGTCCCCGCCCACCGCACCCGTGTCAGCACCCACACCCTGCCCCGGACCCGGCCCCGGTGGGCATCGCCGGGTTCCGCGGCCGCCTCGGTCATCGCACGTCCCTGTCGGTTCAGCGTCATGGTGGCCCCGGCCGGGGCTGCCACCGCGTGCGGCCGGATCCGAGTGGCGTACGGGGAACGTACGCCTCGCGCTGCCCGGCACTCCCGCGGCCCTGTCACGGTAGGCGGCGGCCCCCACGGAGCACATGAGTCCACCGTCTGATGGCACCGTGCCCGGGTACGACCGCAGGAGGAGTCCCGCTACCTCCCGTGGTCGTAGGGCGGCCGCCGATCCGGCGTGCCCGATTGCCACTCCGGTCGCACCGGGACCTGCCGCGGATTGCGACCCCGGTGGCACCCGACGGCGACCCGGGATCGATGTGGCAGCGCGTGCCCGGCGCCGAACATGGCCTGGTGACCGAGATCATCACGGGGCTGTACATGTCCCCCCTGGAAATCCTTGTCCTGCTGGGCGCCGTCGCACTGGTGGTGGCGCGCTGGCTTCCCCCCTCCGCCCGCCCACGCGTCACGATCGCGGCGGGGGCGGTTCTCGTGCTGTCCGCGATCCTGCTGAGCGTGGCGGGGATCCGCTGGCAGATGCTGCCGGTACTGGCAGGCGCCGCCTTCGCGTCGCCGTTCGCCTTCTCCCCCCTGCTGCGACCGCTTCGACGCCGTCCCGGCCGGCCGGCGTGGCGGGCCCGATGGTGGCTGGCGTTGCCGGGATCGGTGGCCTGTGTCGGCCTGATCGCCACGGGCGCGGTGGCCGCCTGGGCCCTTCCCGTACCCGAGTTCCCCCAACCGTCGGGCGACTTCGCGGTCGGCACCCGCGTGGTCCAGTGGACCGACCCGCACCGCCCCGAGACCTTCACCGCCGATCCGGACGACCGGCGCACGGTCGTGGTCCAGCTCTGGTACCCCGCGCAGAAGAGCCCCGCCGGCGCGCAGCGGGCCCAGTACCTCGGACGTACGGAGCACGAGGCGCGCACCGTCTCCGACGCCCTCGCCCGCCAGGTCGGCCTGCCGGGTTTCCTGGTCGACGGTGTTCCGCGTGCCCACACCCATGCGGTCTTCGACGCCCCGGTGGACGGCGGGCGGGGGCGGTTCCCCGTCGTCCTGTTCTCTCCCGGGTCGGGCGGAGTGCGCACCCAGAACACCGCCTGGGCGGAGGAACTGGCCAGCCACGGCTACGTGGTCGCCGCCCTCGACCACCCGTACGACTCCGCCGCCGTCGTCCTCGCCGACGGCCGGACGATCACCACCGAGACCTCCTCCACCGGCGACCCTGACCAGGACGAGAAACTGGCGGCCGACTGGACGGCGGTTCGGGCCGCCGACCTCGGCTTCGTCCTCACCCAACTGGACGGCCTGGACCGGGGTGAGGCCGCCGACCCGCTGAGCGGACACCTGGACACTGGCCGGGCCGCGGTGGCCGGACACTCCATGGGCGGCGCCGCCGCCCTCCAGGCAGCCCGGCAGGACCGCCGCTTCCACGCCGTCATCGATCTGGACGGCTACCCCCACGGCCCCGCCTCCCCCTCCCTCGACCAGCCGACGCTCGCGCTCACCCAGGCCGTCACCCCGGCAACCGACCCGCGCTACCTGCCCCGCCTCACCGAGGCGCTCAAGTCCAGCACCGCGACGAGCTACCGGCTCACCATCCCCGGCGCCGCGCATCTCACGTTCATGGACGGCCCCCTGTATCTGCCGCCCGTGCCCTCGATCGTCGGCTCCCTGGGCCGCACGGAGAGCCCGCGCGTCGTCGCCGCGGCCACCCTCGCCTTCCTGGACGCCACTCTGCGAGGCAAACCCGGCGACCTGGCCGGCGTTCTGCCGGCCTACGGCAACCTCAGCGTCCACCGCCCGGACAACAGCGGCTGACCAACTGTTCCGGGGCACGTACGCCTGCCGGACGAGGACGACGGGATCATCGGCCGGACGGTCGCGCCCGAAACCGCTGGTAGGCGGCCCCGCGTCGTTGTTCACCTGTGGGCGAACGCGCGGAGCAGGCGTACGTACGGGGTCCAGCGGGCCGGGCGGGCCACCGTGCCCGTGCAGGCGAGCTCGGCGCGGTCCAGGCCGTCCTCCAGGCAGGCGTCGTGCATCGGGCGCCAGGCCGCCGGCCAGGTCAGGCGTGCCAGGCCGCCGGCCTTCATCGCGAGGGTGTGCCGCAGCACGGTGCGTTCTTCGTCGACGGGCAGCACCGTGAACTCGTGGAAGCCGTGGAATCCGCGCGGCCCGCTGAAGGTGAAGCGGACCCAGACCCCGGGCACGTAGGCGGTGACCGTGTAGCGGACCGGGCCGTGGCCTCCGGTCGCGCCGACCGCCAGTGGGCGGTCGAACTCCATCGCGGGCCAGTCCGGGTGCGGCCAGAGCCGGTCCGCCGGGCCGCCTGACAGGTTGTCGACGAGCGCGCCCACCTCGCTCGCCTTGGCGGCCAGCAGGCGCTCGTGCACGTTGTAGACGCCCATGCGTCCTCCCCTTCAGATTATTAGAGACCAGCCTCTAATAATCTGGAGGGTACCCTCTGATTCATGGCGAGACCACCCCGCTTCGACACCGACCAGATCCTCGACGCCGCCGTCCGGCTGGCCGCCTCCGCCGGGCCGGCCGGCGTGACCATGTCCGCCGTCGCCCAGGCGATCGGCGCGCCGAGCGGGTCCATGTACCACCGCTTCCCCGGCCGTACGGCACTGCTCGCCGAGGTGTGGCTGCGCACCGTGGAGCGTTTCCAGGAGGGGTACTTCGCCGCGCTCGGCAGCGCGCCCGACCCCCACCCGGCCGCCCGCGCGGCCGCCCGGCACGTCATCTCCTGGAGCCGCGCCCACCCGCAGGAAGCCTCGCTCCTCCTCTACGGCGCCGAGGAGTTCGGCCGCGCCGACTGGTCCGAGGAACACAAGGAGCGCGCGGACCTCGGCAGCCGACGCGTGCTCGACTCCATCGCCTCCCTCGCCGAAGCCCTCGGCGCGGCGGGCCCCCAGGACCACGAGCGCATCACCCTGGCCCTGATCGACCTGCCGCTGTCCGTGGTCCGCCGCCATCTGCGCGCCGGGCAGCCGCTGCCACCGCACGCAGAAGACCTCACCGAGGAATGCACGACGGCTCTGCTGGCCGACGCGGGGGCTCCGTGATCGGACTCCCCGAAGCCGGAGTCCTCCGCGGAGCTACACCGTCAGGCCCTGGCCGCCGGGACGACGAGCGCCTGACGGACGGCGCAGTACCAGCTGGCGGGGCCGGTGGGGCAGTCGGGGCCGTCGACGTTGCGGGAGAGCGCGTATTCCCAGCCCGCGGCACCGGCGAAGTCCGGGTACTTGTCGGCGAGAGCGCGCAGGGTCCGCTGGAGGACCGGCATGTCGACGTAGCCCCCGCAGTCCAGGTTGTCGTTGGTGATGCCGGCGGCGACGACCTTGGACGCGGGGAACTGGTTCTGGATGACCGCGTCGTAGTCGGCGGTGTCGGCGAGGCTGCCGTTGCCGCAGTAGAACTGGGTGTTGTACCAGCGGATCAGGGGGCCGACCTGCTTTTCGAGCGTGCGGTAGTCGAGGAAGGGAAGGTTGCCGCCCTCGGGCATGGTGAGATCGCCGGGCCCCGGGGCAAGGGTGATCAGAAAGTCCGGCCCGAAGTCGGAGCGCAGCTGACGGATGAGCCGCTCGGCGGTCGCCTCGCGGAACGCTTCCTCGACGTCGAGGTCGATGCCGTCCAGCCGGTACGTCCTGAGGGCGTCGCGGACGGGCGGGTAGTACGTGCCGAAGTCCTTGTCGAGCAGCCCGTACGTCCCCTGCGCGGCGCCGCCGAGAAGAGCGGTGACCTTGACGCCCTTCGCCTGCACCGAGGCGATGTCACGCCACATCGGAACGTACTTGGGCGCGGAGGGCGGGTCGTCGTTCAGGGTGAGGATCGGGTACTGGACGGGGTCGTTGAGGTGGAACGCGGCCACCTCCACCACGTCCGCGTGACCGATCAGGGGCACCGGGGAGACGTAGTGGCTGTCCGGGTCACCTGTGGTCGTGCCGGTCTGGTAGAACGCGACGACGTGGCGGGTCGCCGACGTCTTCGCCGCGGGAGAGGTGCCTCGCACCCCATCCGGGTGTCCGTGACTGCTCATGGACGGGTTCCTCCTGGTGGTCGGCCACAGACCTGCTGTGGGTCACCAGGAAGCGTGCCGTTCCACCCGGGAGGGCCTCGCGCATTCCCACCACGCGTCCTGGAATTCCACTCCGCCAGCCCCGTACCACCGCCGCCGCCCATCGGCCCGGCCCGCCGGGTCGAGGCCGGCGAGGTCGGTGTCGCGCTCGGCCCGACGAGCTCCCCGCCTCGCCGGCTCGGGGGAGGCTCAGTCGACGCAGAACTCGTTGCCCTCGATGTCCTGCATCACAATGCACGAATCGTGGCCGTCGTAGAGCAGTTGCACGCGTACCGCGCCGAGCGCGACCAGCCGGGTGCACTCGGCTTCGAGCGTGGCGAGGCGCTCTTCGCCCACGAGCCCGGTGCCGACCCGCACGTCGAGGTGCACCCGGTTCTTGACGACCTTGCCTTCGGGAACGCGCTGGAAGAACAGTCGCGGGCCCTCGCCTGAGGGGTCGCTGCAGGCGGACCACGAACCCCGGTCCTCAGCAGGCTGGGAGCGGTCGTACTCGTCCCAGGTGGCGAACCCCTTCGGCGGCGGCGATTCGTACCCCAGCACCTCGCACCAGAAGCGGGCGACGCGCTGGGGTTCCGCGCAGTCGAAGGTGACTTGGAACTTCTTGATCAATGACATAAGCGCACCATAACAGGGGTGCTGTCGCTCATCTCCGGCCCAGGAGCCGCACGTTGGCGCTCCCGAAACGGCAGGGGCGCGGGTCCTCCAGGAGAACCGGGAGCCACGCAGCCGCGGGAGTGCTAGCCGAACGACGTGGTGACGGTGTGGTGGAGCCGGGCAATCTCGTCCTCCCAGTCGGGGACCGCGCGGGCGGGGACCAGGATGACGTGTTCGACGCCGACGTCCGCGAACTCGGCCAGGCGCTCGCGCAACGCCCGGTCGCCGCCGACGGCATAGACATCGCGGCTGGTGCAGCCCTGCTTGTGGGCCGAGACCTCGGCGTCCAGCTCGCGCCGGAGTTCGGGGGTGTCGATGGCGGGCGGCACGTAGACGAGCTGCACCGCGCGGGTGATGTGCTCGGTGCGGCCGAGGTGCTGCCGCTCCTCGTCGAGGACCTTCAGGCGCCGACGGTACTCGGCAGGGGTGATGAACGCGGGGACCCAGCCGTCCGCGAGGGCGGCGACGCGCCGTACGGTCCCCTCCCTGCCTCCGCCCAGCCACACGGGCGGCACCCCGGTCGGGCCGCTGCCGCTGGATTCCCCGGCGGACTCCCCGACGAGGCGGCGCAGGCGGCGCAGGATGTCCTCCAGGGCGGCGGCCGCTTCGGCGGGGTCCCGGATGAGGGCCTCGCGGGGGCCTCCGATGCCGAGCTGGGCGACGAACCGGCCGTTGGACCGCCGGTACAGGTCGGTCAGTTCGCGGACCACGGCGGAGGGTTCCAGGCCGGCGGCGACCAGGACGTGCGGACCGAATACCAGGGCGGATGTCCGGTGGGCCACTTCCCGTGCCAGCTCAAGCGGCGGGGGCATGTCGTCCCCGTTGTTGTTGTAGAACCAGAACGAATCGAATCCGTGCTGCTCCACCGCGTCGAGCAATTTCCACAAGTGGTCCCGCGTCACGTCATGACGCAACGAGGTACCGAAACAGAAGCCGAATTGCAGACCCATGAGACCTCCCTGTCGAGATATTGCCTGCGGGGCACGGCCGCCTGCCAGGCGGGCGGTCGATGAATTGGCGGGAGCCATATGAATACCGACTTCAGGTCCGCGATCCACAGGATTTTCCACTCCTGTCGAACCCTTTCGAACCCTGTCGAAATAAGGGATCTCCGCTCACCGTGCGCAGCCGACGAAGCAGATCAGATACACCTTCGTCTGGAACGTACCACAGGGGTCAAGCCTTCGAGAAGTGCGCCAATCCAGGCCCGGAGCTCATTTACCGAGCCATATAACATCCTTTAACCAATCTTCGCAAGGTCCACAGGTTTCACTCAAACCAACGGTGTGATTCGCCCCAAAGTGCGCTCTTGCGCCGCCCCCGAGGCGGCAGGGGCGTCGGCGAAAGCACTGGATCCGGTGTCGGGAGAGGCGGGCATAGCCCTATGTCCAGAAAGTCGCCTTCCCTGCACCTTCGAGAATGAGACATTCCGTTTGCTCGTTCTTGAAAAACTCCCAGGGTACATACAGACTCGTTTCGTGAACGGACCCCGGCGTGCCGGAGGTCCGACCCGGGGCACCGATCCCCGAGGGCGCCGACCGCACCTTCACGTACGCGCCCCTGGTTCCCCTCTCAATTCGCCGTCGCCGGCATCCGCCCGCTCACGGGCGAACTCTTCGAGTTTGCAGAGCCCCATGCCCGGATGGCCGCACAGCTTCATTCTTCCTCTCGACACCCCGCGCTCGGACCACCGGCCGAGTGCCGCCAGCACGTACGGAAGGGGCAACCGAAGTGAACAGGAGCGACCTGGTTTCGGATTCGGGTCCGGCGCCGGATGCCGAATTCGCGTTCCCGCTCTCGGCCCCGGAGTTCGGTATCTGGCTCACCTGTCGGGACCAGCCGGAGTCCTTCAACATCCACCGCGTCTGGGAACTGCGCGGGCAGCTCGACGAGCAGGCCCTGAAGGGCGCCGTCGAGGAGACCGTCGCCCGGCACCCCGTGTTCGCCCGCCGGCTCGTCGACGAGGACGGCGTGCCCTCCTGGGTTCCCGGCGTGCCGCAGCCGCGATGGACCGCGATGGACACGGCCACGACGGTCGACGCCACGCCCTGGGCGCCCGTCGGACGCCACCGGTTCGACCTGAGACGAGACTGCCCCGTCCGCGTCGACCTGTTCCGGCACCGACCGGACCACCATGTGCTCTCCCTCCTGGTGCACCACATCGCGTGCGACGGGGCGTCGCTGGAGAACGTGCTGGCGGACATCGGTGCCGCGTACAACGCGCGCACCGGCGGCGGGCCCCCCTTCACACCGTCACCGGCACCGCCCGCGGTGTCCGACCCGCCCGCGCCGGCGGAGCCCTCCCGCTTCTGGCCCCTCGAACTGGCGGACGCCCAGTGGCCGGAGGCCCTGCCGCGCACCCCGGGCCCCCGGACGGCCGAAGCCGACGTCCTGGTGCTCCCGCTGCCCCCGGACGAGGCCGACGCGGTGCGCGCGGCGGCCCGCCGCCTGCGCGTCACCCCGTACCTCATGGGACTCGCCGCCCTCTACGCGGCGTTCGCCACGCAGGGCAACGCCCCCGACGTCATGGTCGCCACACCGTTCGCCTCCCGGACACCGGCCACCGTGTCGCTGGTCGGCTGCTTCGCGCGGATGGTCCCGCTGCGCCAGCGGTGGCCCTCGGGAGCCTCCGGCACCGAGCTCTGCGACGGTGTGCGGCGGACCGTCGCCGAGGCGCTGTCCCACGCGCACGAGCCGATCCACGAGAGCGCGGACCTCTTCGACGCCGCGGCGCCCGGACTCACCGTCAGTTTCCAGCTGCGGGACCCCCTTCCGGGGCCGGCACTCGGCGGGCTCACCGTCCGTGCGATGGAAGCGGCGTGGGCGGCGGGCACCGTACCCGGGGCGGAAGCGGTGCGTGAGCCGGCGGCACCCGTCGCAGGTGCACCGGAGGCGCCCGGAGCGACTGAAGCGACTGAAACCCCCGGAGCCCCTGAAGCCCTCGAAGCTCCCGGAGCCGCTCCCCCGGCCGGGCACCCCGGCGGGACGAACGGCCTCACTCGTTTCGACCTCGAATTCGACCTGTGCTTACGGGCGGACGACGCCTCGGTGACGGTGACGCGCCGGGTGCGCGGCGGCACGACCCACGCGGCCGCCGCCGAACTGCTCGCCGTCTACCGCCGGGTCCTGCTCGCCCTCGCCCGCAACCCGGGGGCACCGCTGCCCCGCTCGACGAGCGCGGCGACGCCGTCCCTGATCGTCGCGCCGGCCGATCCGTCGGCGCACGCACAGCCCCTCATGGACCGGTTCGACGCCTGGGTGCGCACACAGCCCCGGCGGCCGGCGGTGCGGTGCGGCGACGACCTCCTCACCTTCGCCGGCCTGGACCGCGAGGTCGCCCGGCTCGCCGCCGCCCTGCGCCGCCACGGCGCGGGCCCGGGCACCGCGGTGGGCGTCCTGCGCGAGCGGGGCGTCGCCCTGGTCGCCTCCGTGCTGGCGGCGTGGCGGGTGCGGGCCCACGTCGTCGCCCTCGACCCCTCCCAGCCCGACTCCCGTCTCGCCTACGTCGTGGCGGACACCGGCACCCGTCTCGTGCTGTGCGACCCCGCGTCGCGCCACCGGCTCGACGCCTCGCTCACGATCGTCGACGAGGACGCGCACGCCGGGGCCCCGGACGCGGAGGACGCGCACACCGAGGCCCCGGACGCCGAGGACGCGCACGCCGAAGACGCCCGCCCCCACGATCTGGCGTACGTCCTGCACACCTCGGGCACCACCGGCCGCCCCAAGGGCGTCATGGTCGAGCACCGGGGTCTCGCCGTCCTCGTCGACGCGCAGCCGGCGGGAGCCGGGGCCGCCCGGGTCGGCGTCACCGCCGCCGTCTCCTTCGACGTCTTCTTCCAGCAGCTCCTCTACCTCTTCCGGGGCAGCTGCCTGGTGGTGGCCGACCAGGCCACGTACCGCGATCCGCAGGCGCTGGTGCAGTGGGTCGAGCGCAACGACGTGCGCCTGCTCAGCACCTCGCCGTCGATGTTCGCCGCCATGCGCCCCTTCGGCGTGGAGGAGATGTTCCAACGCACGGGCCTGGAGCTGGACTTCGGGGGCGAGGCGGTCGACGCCACGACCTGGCGCAGGCTGCGCGAGCTGGGTGTCAGGGGATCCAACGGCTACGGTCCGACCGAGGTCACGATCCAGACCACGTGGTGCGGTTTCGACGAGTACGGGACCCCCAGCATCGGCCGGCCCCTCGACGGCACCTCGGCCTACGTCCTGGGCCCCGACCTCCGCCCCGTGCCGGTCGGTTCCCGCGGCGAGCTGTACCTCGCTGGGCCGCTGGTCACCCGCGGCTACCTCAACGCCCCCGCGCTCACGGCCGAGCGCTACCTCCCGGACCCCTTCGCCCCGGCACCCGGCGCCCGGATGTACCGCACGGGGGACCGCGTCACCCTCGGTGCCGACGGACACCTGATCTACCACGGCCGGACCGACCACCAGCTGAAGGTGCGCGGCCAGCGGGTCGACCCGTACGAGGTGGAGGAGGTGCTGCGCGGCACGCCGGGCGTCCAGGACGCCCACGTGGCACGCCAGGGTCCGATCGGGACGGCGGGGCTCCTCGCCTGGGTCACCCCCCGCCGCCCCGGGCCGGTTCCGGTGCCGGGGGAGCTGCGCAGCCTCGCGGCCCGGCGGCTGGCGCCCGCCGCGGTGCCCGCGCACATCCAGGTCGTCGACGCGTTCCCGCTCACGCTCAGCGGAAAGGTCGACGAGCGTGCCCTGCCCGTGCCCGCACCCGTGCAGCCGCCGGACAGCGGCGCGGACCCCGCCGTCCGGCTCTGGACGCTGACGCTCGGCCGCCCGCCCGCCTCGAACGGGGACAACTTCTTCTCCTGCGGCGGGAGTTCACTGGACGCGGCCCGGCTCGTCGCCGAGGTCAACCAGGAGTGCGGGGTGCGCGTCGACCTCGCCTCGTTCTTCGGCGACCCGACACCGGAAGGGTTGCGGCACCTGATCGCGCGGGCCGCGCCCGCCGGCGGCGAGGAGGGCCCGTCCACGGCTGCGCCCGCCGGCCTGTCGGCCGCCCAGCGGCGGCTGTGGCTGCTGCACCGGGCGGAGCCGGACAGCCATGAGTTCACCGTGTACTGGGCGCTGCGGCTGAGCGGTCCGCTGGATCCCGGGCACCTGGAGGCGGCCTGGCACGACGTGCTCACCGCCCACCCCGAGACGCGGCTGCGGGTCATCGACGACGACGTGGCCCCCGGGCGCGGGCAGTGGCCCCTGACGGCGTTCACCGTGAGCGTGCGGGAGGTGCCCGGGCACGCCCTGGCGGAGCACCTGCGGCGCGTGGCCCACCGGCCCTTCGACCTGTTCGAGGAGCCCTTGGTCGAGCTGCGGGTGCTCAGGACCGGCCCCGGGGACCACGTGCTGGTCTTCGTCGGCCACCACCTCGTGCTCGACCGCCGCTCCACGGAGCTGATCACCGAGCAGCTGCTGAGCCGGCTGGCCGGCGGCCCGGCGCTCCCGCCCGCCCCGGCGGGCGCCGTCCCCGGGCCGTCGCCCGCCGAGGCCGAACGGCTGCGCCGGTTCTGGGCCGAGGAGCTCGCCGGCGTCTCCGCCCACTCGCCGGTCGCCCTCGGCGGGCCCCGGCCGGGCCCGCACCGGCGCACCGCGGCGACGGTCGGCGTCCCGCTGGACGCGGCGCAGTGGCAGCGCGTGGCCGAGGCGGCGCGTACCCATCGCACCACTGCCCTCGTCCTCGTCCTGTCGGCGTTCGCGGTGACGGCCGACCGCTACGGCGCGGCGGGCGACGTCCTGGTCGGTACCACCATGGACGTCCGACCGCCCGGCTTCAACGAGGCCGTCGGCCTCTTCGTCAACCCCGTCCCGGTACGGCTGCGCCCCCGCCCCGGCGGCACCGCCGGCGAGGCGGTCGCCCAGGCGCACGCGGCCCTCCTGCGGGCGCACGCACACCGCGCGCACCCCTTCGACGAACTCGTCCGGGAGCTCGGTCTGCGGGCCGGTCCGGGGCAGGCCCCCCTGTTCCAGGTGCTGGTCGACCATGAGCAGCCGGCCACGGCGACGGCCGCGCCGCCCGGCGTCCGCGCCCGCCCGGTGGAGATCCCGGCGGCCATCGCGAAGTACGACGTCGAGATCCTGCTCCGGGAGACCCCTGACGGCGCCCGGCTGGACGTGCTCCACCGCACCGACCGGTGGACCACGGACCAGGCCTGGCAGCTGGCCGAGCGGATCCGCGGGGCGCTGCTCGCGCTGGCGGCCGAGCCCTCCGCACCGGCCGCGCTCCCCGTGGCGCTGGACCCGGGGCGCCTCCCCCTGGAGTGGGGGCGGGGCCCGGAGCCGTTCGCGCCGGTGGTCCCGGTGAGCGAGCTCATCGCCCGGATCGCCCGGGAGGCACCGGAGCGGACCGCCGTGGTCGCCGGGGGCGAGCAGCTCACGTACGGGCGGCTGCGGGCCGACGCCCTGGACCTCGCCGCCCGGCTGACGGCCCGGGGCGCGGGCCGGGGCGCCCGGGTGGCGGTGCTGACCGAGCGGTCCGCGGGCCAGATGACCGCGCTGCTCGGTGTGCACTTCGCCGGTGCCGCGTACGTCCCGCTCGATCCCCGGCACCCCGACTCCCGCATGACGGCGTGCCTGGCCGACTGCGGGGCCTGCGCCGTCGTCGCCGACGCGGCCATGGCCGGGCGGGCGGCGTCCTTCGGGCTGCCGCTGGTCCCGCTGGTCCCCGTGGTCCCCCTGCGCCCGACGCCCGAGCCGGGGGCCGACCGGAGTGCCGCGCCGACGGCCGGGCCGGCGGCCGACCGGAGTGCCGAGCCCGCCGTCCCCCTCCCGCCCGGACCGCACGACCCCGCGTACGTCATCTACACCTCCGGGACGACCGGGCGGCCCAAGGGCGTGGTGATCGAGCACGGCACGCTGGCCGCCTCCACGGCCGCCCGCCGCACCGTCTATCCGGGGCGGCCGGTCTTCCTGCTGCTCTCGCCCGCGGCGTTCGACTCGGCCGCGGCCGGGATCTGGGGAACGCTGTCGGCCGGTGGCCGCCTGGTCGTCGCGAGCGACGACGAGGTCCGCGACCCCGAGGCCCTGGTCGCCCTGATCGCCCGGCACCAGGTCACCCGGCTGCTGTGCGTGCCCTCACTCCACGCCCTGCTGCTCACCGCCGCCGACCGGGCCGGCCCCGACGCGGTGCGGAGCCTGCGCGAGGTCGTCACGGCCGGGGAGCCGCTCCCGGACGAGCTGCTGCGGCGCCACTTCGCCGTCCTGCCCGGGGTGGCGCTGGTCAACGAGTACGGGCCCACCGAGGCCACCGTCTGGGCGAGCTACCGCCGTTACCACGGGCCGGAGGCCGTCGACATCGGCGGCCCGGTGCCGGGGTACCGCCTCTACGTCCTGGACCACGCCCTGCGGCCCGTCCCCCCGGGGGTCGACGGCGAACTGTACGTCGGCGGCGCGGGGGTGGGCCGGGGGTACGTCGGCCGGCCCGCCGAGACGGCCGGCGCCTTCCTGCCCGACCCGTTCAGCGGCGAGCCGGGGGCCCGGATGTACCGCACGGGCGACCGGGTGCGGTGGCAGGGGCCGGAGGCGCTCGCCTTCGTCGGCCGGCTGGACCACCAGATCAAGGTCCGTGGCCACCGGGTGCAGCCCGCCGAGGTGGAGGCGGCGCTGCGCGGCGCCGAGGGCGTCCGGGAGGCGGCCGTGGTCGCCGACGGCGGCGCGCGCCTCGTCGGCTTCGTCACCGGCGGCGGGCGGCCGGAGGCCATCCGGCGCGAAGTCGCCGAGCTCCTACCGGAGTTCATGGTCCCCGCCGTGGTCCACGCGCTGGAGCGGCTGCCCCTCACCCCCAACGGCAAGGTCGACCGGCGGGCCCTGGAGCAGGAGGCGGCCCGGCGCCGGGCCTCGGCGCTCGCCCGGCCCGCCGGGGACGTGTCGCCCGGGCACGCGGCGGTCACCGCGGCGTGGCGGGAGGTCCTGGGCGTCGTCGAGGTTCCCGGCGACGTCAACTTCTTCGACCTCGGGGGGCATTCGCTGCTGGTGCCGGCGCTCCAGGAGGCGTTGCACCGGCACACCGGCGTCCGGCTGCCGATCCTCGACCTCTTCCGCCACAGCACCGTCGCCGACCTCGCGGCCCGGCTGGCCCGCGCGAAAACGGACCCGCCGCCCGCCCCCGGGACGGAACCACCGCCCTCAGCCGGGTCGTCCCGTCGCCGACGCGGCGACGCGGCCCGTACGCTCCGCGACCGCCGTGCCCAGGAGGCCGACCGATGAACCGCGACCGTTCCCTCGACATCGCCGTCACCGGCATGACGGGGCGCTTCCCCGGCGCGGCCGATGTGGCACAGCTGTGGCAGGCCCTGCGCGACGGGCGGGTGCTGACCCGGCGCCTGAGCCGGGAGGAGCTGTCGGCCCGCGGCGTCCCCGCGTCCCTCGCCGACGATCCGGCCTACGTCCCCGTCCACGGGTCGCTCGACGATCCCGACCGCTTCGACCACGCGTTCTTCGGCGTCAGCCCCCGCGAGGCCGGGCTGACGGACCCGCAGCACCGCCTGCTGCTGGAGTGCGCCTGGGCCGCCCTGGAGGACGCCGGCCACAGCGTCACGGCCGGCGACGGTCTGCGGACGGCGGTGTACGCGGCCGCCAGCGGCAGCGGCCACCTGCGGGCGCTCCTGGCCTCCGGCTCGCTGGCGCCCCCGGAGTTCGAGGAGGCGCTCCTCGTCAACGAACGCGATTTCCTCGCGACGCGCATCGCCTACAAACTGGGGCTGACCGGGCCCGCGCTCACCGTCCTCACGGCCTGCTCCTCCTCGCTCGTCGCGGCCCACCTGGCCGTCCAGGCGCTGAACAACGGGGAGTGCGACCAGGCCCTGGTGCTCGCCGCGTCGGCCAACGCCCCCCAGGCGGGGCACCTGCCCATGGCCGGCGGAGTGATGTCGCTCAGCGGGCACTGCCGCCCCTTCGACGCCTCGGCGGACGGCACCCTCGGCGGCTCGGGGGCGCTGGGCGTCGTCCTGCGCCGCTACGAGGACGTGGCGGACGGCCCGCTCCCCCTGCACGGAGTGCTGCTGGGCTCCGCCGTCAACAACGACGGCACCGCCAAGGCGGGCTTCCTCGCGCCGTCGGCGGCGGGCCAGGAGCAGGCGATCCGCGCCGCGCTCGCCGCCGCCGACGTCGACGCCGCGTCCGTCGGCTACCTGGAGAGCCACGGCACCGGCACCCGCGTCGGCGACCCCATCGAGTGGTCCGCCGCCTCCTCGGTGTACCGATCACTGGGTGCCGCTCCCGGCAGCATCCCGGTCGGCGCGCTCAAGGCGACCATCGGCCACCTCGACGCCGCCGCCGGGCTCGCCGGGCTGGTGAAGGCGCTGCTGGTGGTCCGGCACGGGTACGTGCCCGCGATTCCCGGGCTGAGCCGGGCCAATCCGCTGCTGGAGCGGGAGGACTCGCCGCTGTCCCTGCCCACCGAGGCCGGGCCGTGGCGGGGCCCGCAGCCGCGCCGGGCCGCGGTGAGCTCGTTCGGCGTGGGCGGGACCAACGTGCACATGGTGGTGGAGCAGCCTCCGGAGCCGGCCGCCCCACCGCCCGCCCCGCCGTCCGGGCGGGAACGGCTGGTGGTGCTCTCCGCGAAGGACCCACGGGCCCTCGCCCGCATGCGGGAGCGGCTCGCCGCGCACCTGGAGGACGCCGAAGCCGCCCCCTCGCTGGAGGACGTCGGCCGGACCCTCACCCGGCGGGCGGAACTCCCCTACCGCTCCTCGGCGGTGGGCGCGAGCGTGGCCGAGGTCGTGGCGGCGCTGCGCGCCCCGGCCGAGGCGGCACCGGAGCCCGTGGCGCACCCCGCCCCGGCGCTGCTGCTCTTCCCGGGGCAGGGGACGCAGTTCCCCGGCATGGCGGCGCCCTTCGCCGCCGCCCTGCCCCCGTTCGCCGACGCGCTGGACGCCTGCCTGGCCGCCTTCTCCCCCGGGCTCGCCCGCGAGGTGGACGAGGCGCTGCACGACGCCGCCTTCCCCGCCGAACGCCTCGCCCGGACGGCGCTCGCCCAGCCCGCGCTCTTCGCCGTCGAGTACGCCGCCGGGACGGCGCTGCTCGCCCTGGGCCTGGTCCCCTGCGCGCTGCTCGGGCACAGCCTGGGGGAGATCACGGCGGCGACCCTGGCCGGCGCGCTCGCCCTCGACGCCGCGGCCCGTCTCGTGGCACGCCGGGCCCTGCTGATGCAGGACTGCGCCCCGGGCGCGATGGTCTCGCTGGCCTGCGGCGAGGCCGAGGCCCGGGCCCTGCTGGCCGAGACCGGCGCCGAGCTGAGCATCGCGGCGGTCAACGCCGCCACGAGCACCGTGCTCGCCGGGTCCCCCGGGGCGGTGGCGGCCTTCCGGGAGCGGATCGGCGGCCGGTACGCGGCCAAGGTGCTGCGGTCGTCCCGTGCCTTCCACTCCCCGCTGATCGAACCGGCGGCCGACGCGCTGCGGGGCACACCGGCGGCCGATGAGGTGCGCCCCGCCGCCCTGGCGTGGATCGAGAACACGGAGGGGCAGTTGCTGCCCGAGGGCTCGCTCACCGACCCCGGCCACTTCGCCCGGGCCGCCCGCCGGCCGGTGCGCTTCGCGGACGCGCTGGCGACGGCCCGGGCGAAGTTCCCCGACGCCGTCGCGGTCGAGGTCGGGCCCGGCCGGGTGCTGAGCGGCTTCGCGGAAGCCGCCGGGCTGCCCGCGATCCCGCTGCTGGGCTCCTCGCCGCCGGCCCCCACCGCGCCGTCGCACGCCCCGGCCGCTGCCACCGCCCGCCCGGTGCTGGCGGCGATCGGCCGGCTGTGGTGCTCCGGCCTCCCCCTGGACCTCTCCCCGCTCCAGGCCCCGGGGCGCTCCGTCCCCCTGCCGACCTATCCGTTCCACGGCCCGCGCCACCCGGTGCCGGCCGCCCCGGCGCCCGGAGCACCGCCAGGACCACCGCCCGGACCACCCGTCACCGACGCGGCCGATCCCGTCGCGGACACCCCCGTCGCGATCCTCCGCGCCCTGTGGGCCGAACAGCTGGGGGTGACCGACGTGCCCGACACGGCCGACTTCTTCCAGCTGGGCGGTGACTCGCTCACCGTGGCCCGGCTGGCGCGCGGGATGAGCCGCCGGTTCGGCGTCGACGTCCCCGTCGGCGAGCTGCTGCGGGCCCGGTCCATCGGGCTCCAGTACGCGCTGGTGGAGCGGTTGATCGCCCAGCAGATCCTCGACGAGGCCGGGGAGGAGCTCGGATGACCGCCTCACCCCTCGACCGGCTCACCCCCGGGCAGCGCGCCGAACTGGCCGCCCGGCTCCAGGGGCGCAGCCCCGCGGCCGCGTCTCCGGCGGCTGCCGCACCGTCATCGGCGGATTCGGAACCGGCGCTCCCGCCCCGCCCGGAGGCCGCGGCCGGCAGCCACCCCCTCTCCGTCACCCAGTACCGGATGTGGCTCGCCGAACAGGCGTCCCCCGCCGCGTCGGCGGCCTACACCGTGCCCCTGGCCCTCCAGCTCGCGGGCCCGCTCGACATCGACCGGCTCCGCGCGTGCCTGGACGCCCTCGCCGGGCGCCATCTGGCCCTGCGCACCCGTTTCGGCCAGGAGAACGGGGTGCCCCGGCAGCGCTTCGACCTGCCCGCCCGCATCCCGCTGGAGGTGCGGCCGGTGCCCCCGGGAACGCCGGAGCGGGACCGGGCCCTCGACGCCGAGGCGGCGCGCCCGTTCCGCCTGGACCGGCCCCCGTACGTCCGTGCCGTCCTGCTGGCCCAGGGGCCGCAGCAGCACACCCTCCTCCTGACCTTCCACCACGCCGTCTGCGACGGATGGTCGTTGGGGGTGCTGATCGACGACCTGCTGGACGCGTACGCCGCCGGGGGCGGCCCCGGTTCCGCCCGTCCCGCGCCGGCCGCCCAGCACCTCGACTACGTCCACTGGGAGCAGTCGCCGGACGGGCGGGCCGCGCTGGCCGCCCACGCCGCCCACTGGGCCCGCTCCGGCGGCAGCGCCGACGACGGGGCCGAACTCCCCTTCGCCGTCGACCCGACCGCCTCGGAGCAGACCGCCTCGCAGCAGACCGCCCGGATGCCGCACGCCGAGCTGGCGCTGCCCCCGGACCTCACCCGGCAGGTCCACGCGTTCGCCCGGCGGTACGCCTGCACGGCGCACGCGGTGTGGCTCGCCGCGTTCGCGGCCACCTGGAGCGCGGTCACCGGCGCCCGGACGGCCTCCGTGAGCGTTCCCACCGCCAACCGGGCGGCGGAGCGCTACGACCTCACCGTGGGCGCCTTCGTCTCCGCTATGCCCCTCGCCCTGTCCCTGCCCCCCGCGCTGGGCTTCGCCGCGCTGGCCCGGCGGACCGGCGAGCAGGTCCTGACCGGTTCCCGACACCCGACCCTCCCCCTGACCTCCGACGACACCGCCGTGCCCGTACCCGCCGCCGCCTTCGTCCTGACCCACGAGGACAACCGGCCGCGCCCGGCCGGCCCCCTCACGGTCACCCCCCTGCCGGTGCGCGTCCAGGGCGACCAGGGCGCGCTGACCGTGCAGCTCACGGAACACGCCGACACCGCCGCCGTCCGGCTGACCGGCTCCCCGCAGCACTACACCGACGCGGCCCTCGCCCGGCTCGGACGGGCCTACCGACGCTGCCTCGCCTCCGTGCTCGCCGCCCCCGACGCGCCGCTGGCCGCGCTGGACACACGCGACCCGGCCGAGCGCGAGACCATCGCGGCCGCCTCCACGGCGCCGCCCGCGGCCGGGGCCCGCCTGCCCTACGACGCCTTCGCGGACTGGGCGCGGCGCACCCCCGAGGCCTTCGCCGTCTGGGACGCCGCCGGCGGTCACCTCACCTACCGGGCGCTGCACGAGCGCACCGAGCGCGCGGCGGCCCACCTCGCCCTGGCCGGGGTCGGCCCCGGCTCGGCGGTGGCCCTGGACGTACCGGCGGGCGCCGACTACCCGGCGCTGGCCCTGGCGGTCTGGCGGCTCGGCGGCTGGATCATCGCGCTGCGCCCCGACGACCCCGTGGAACGCCGCCGCGCCCTGCTACGCAGCGCCCGGGCGGACTTCCTCGTCCGCACGGCCGACGCCCCCGGGCACGATGCCGACGGGGACCACGCCGACGAAGACCGTGCCGACGGCGGCGCGCCGGGGAGGGTGCTCCGGACGATCCGGCTCCCCCGAGGGGGCGCGCGCGAGCTCCCGGCCACCGGGGCGGCGGTGCCGCCCGTGGCCCGCACGGGCCCGCAGGACCTGGCCTACGCGGTGTTCACCTCCGGCACGACCGGTACGCCCAAGTGCGTCCCGGTGCCGCTGGGGGCGCTGGCCAACGAGCTCGCCTGGCGCCGCGAGGCGATCGGCCTCGCCGCCCCCGACCGGGTGCTCCAGACCATTCCCCTGGTCTTCGACCCGTCGCTGTGGCAGTGCTTCGGACCGCTGGTCGCCGGGGCCGGCGTGGTCTTCCCCGGCGTCGACCTCGGGGCGCATCCGGCCGCCCTGGTGGAGGCCGCCCTGGAGCACTCCGCGACCGTGGTCGACGTCGTCCCGTCCCTGCTCGCGGCCCTGGACGACGAGGACCTGCGCCGGCTGCCGGCCCGGGTCGTCTTCTGCGGCGGGGAGGCGCTGCCCTCGGCGCAGGCCGACCGCTACCTGCGCGTCGGCCGCGGTGAACTGCGCAACCAGTACGGGCCGTCCGAGACCTGCATCGACGCCACGTCGTACCGGTGCGCGGCGGGGGCCGAGGGCGGCACCGCCCCCGTCGGCCACCCCATCTCCGGCGTGCGCCTGCACATCCTCGACGGCGCGCTGCGTCCGGTGCCCATCGGGGTCACCGGCGAGCTGTACATCGGCGGCACCGGGGTGGCGCGCGGCTACCGGGGCCGTCCGGCCGAGACGGCGGCCCGGTTCCTGCCCGACCCGGCCGGTCCCCCGGGCTCGCGGATGTACCGCACCGGGGACCGGGTGCGGTGGAACGCCGACGGGAGCGTGCAATTCGTCGGCCGCAGCGACAACCAGGTCAAGGTGCGCGGCCACCGGGTGGAGCTGGAGGAGGTCGACCGGCACGTCGTGGACGCGCCGGGGGTGCGGGAGGCGGCCACCGTCGTCGTCGGGGAACGCGTCAGCCGCCTGGTGGGCTTCGTCACCGGCGAGCCCGCCCCGGACCCGGCGGCGGTGCGCGCCCATCTGGCCCGTACCCTCCCGCCGTACATGGTGCCCGGCGAGATCCGGGTGCTCCCTCGGCTGCCGGTGACCGCCAATGGCAAGGCGGACCGCCGCGCGCTGCTGGCGATGGTGCGCTCCGCGCGCACGGCGGCGGGCCCCGCCGCCGCCCACGACCGGGTGGCCGCCGCCGTGGTGGAGGCGTTCGCGGCGGCGCTCGACCGGCCGTCGGCCACCCTGGACGACCATCTCTACGACCTCGGCGGGGCGTCGCTGGGGGCGGCCCGGATCGCCTCCGCGCTGAGCCGCCGCCTCGGGGCGGAGGTCCCCGTGCGCACCGTCCTGACGCATCCGCTGGCCGCCGAACTCGCCACCGAGGTCAGGACGTTGCTCGCAGCAGCAGCACCGCCGCCTCCCGCCGACGCCGGAGCCGGCGCTTCCCAGACACCCGAACAGCTCCTGGTGGCCCAGCAGGAGCGGGCCCTCGGACACCCCGCTCCCCCGATTCCGCTGCTGCTCGGGCTCGACGCCCCCGTGGATCCGCGGGACGTGGAGCGGGCGGTCCGCGCACTGGTCGCCCGGCACGAGGCCCTGCGGCCGGCGGCCCCGCAGGCCGTGCCCGGGACGACGGAGGCGACACCGGGGGCCGCCGGATCGGGACAGCACGACGCGTGGCAGCCCTGCCCCGTGGCCCCACTGCCGGACCAGCCCGCCCAGGTCCACTGGGACACCGCACTGATCGAGCGGCCACTGCCCGCAGGATCACCGGGGCTGGAGGTCGTCCTGCTGACCGGAGAGGACGGCACCGTCCGGCACCTGCTGCTGAGGCTGGCCCGCCACCGGGGCGACGGCGCCTCCGTGGGCATCCTCGCCGACGAGCTCCTCAACCTGCTCGCCGGACGCGACCTGCCCCGGCCGGCCCCGCGCTACAGCGACTACGCCCGCGCCAGGGCCTCCCGCCGCACGGCCCGGCGCGCCGAACTGGAACAGTACTGGCGCACCAGCCTGGGCCCGGTCCCCCCGGACCCGTTCGCCGAGCGCCGCACCGGCCCGAGGACCTTCCGCAACCACGGGGTGCGGAAGGTCCTCCCCGCCGACGCGTACGCGCGCCTCCAGCGGGCGGGCCGGACGGCGGGCACGACCACCACGGCCGCCTTCCTCGACCTGCTCGGCCGGATCGTCTCCCGGATGTCGGGCGGCACGTCCACGGTGATCGGCATGCCGGTCTCCCACCGCTCGGCGGCCACCGAGGAAACGCTCGTCGGCCGCGCCGTCGACCTGCTGCCGGTGGTGCTCGGCGCCACCGGGGCCGGCCACGCCCACCGGGCGCTGCTGTCGGCCCTGGACCACGCCGACCTGCCGCTGCTGCACATCGCCGAGCTCGCCGATCCGGTCGACCCCGCGCTCCGGCCGCCGGTCTGCGCGGCCGGGCTGGTCGTCCACGGGCAGGAGGAGAACCCGGCCGTGGTGCCGGACGACCCGCCCCACGACACCGTGCCCGAGCACTGGGCGGACCTCGACCTCGTCCTCCACGTGCAAC
Organism: Kitasatospora sp. NPDC088779; assembly: GCF_040685395.1. NCBI lineage: Bacteria > Bacillati > Actinomycetota > Actinomycetes > Kitasatosporales > Streptomycetaceae > Kitasatospora > Kitasatospora sp. NPDC088779. Next base: position 54,590 of record NZ_JBFBHW010000041.1, read on the forward strand.
CGGCCCGCTCGGGAGGGTGTTCGGTGCTCCTGACCGGAGCCGTCGGCCTCTTCCCGCAGGCCGAGCTGCGCGAGCACCTCGCCCGGGCCCTGGCGGAGCTCGAACCCGACCAGGGCTGAGGCCCGGCCCCCCAGCCGCACCCGCCCCAGCCCTACCCGCCCCGGCCGTACCCCCCGCGCGGTGCGCCCGTCGCGCCCGCGTCCCAACCGCCCGCTCTCCGACATATCCGACGCATCCGACACAAGGGGAAAAGTCATGGACGAAGAGCAGAAGTACCTGTTCGACCTGCGCGGCTACCTGGTCCTGGAGGACATCCTCTCCGCGCAGGAACTCGCCTCCGTCAACGCCGCCCTCGACGGCCACGGCCTGTGGGACGGCGAGAACAAGCTCGACTACCCGCTGCTCAAGCGGTACAACCCGTTCATCGCCAACGCCGGCCCCCTCCACACCACCCCGCGCCCGGTGCGCGACCTGATCAGCCACGAGAAGGTGCTGCCGCACCTGGAGGAGGTGCTCGGCCCCGACCTGCGCTACGACGAGGGGCAGGTGCTCTACGCCCGCAAGGGCGCCGGAGCGCTGATCCTGCACAACGGGAACACCCCGTGGGAGTACCCCCCGCTGACCTACCAGGTCCGCGACGGCCGGATCTACGGCGGACACCTGATCGTCGCGTTCTGCCTCACCGACGCCCTCGCCGACCAGGGCGGCTTCGCGGTGGTCCCCGGCAGCCACAAGTCGGCCTTCGAGATCCCGGAGGACTTCCAGACCTGGCAGAAGGTCGGCGACTGGGTCTCCCGCGTCCCGGTCAGGGCCGGCTCGGTGGTCCTCTTCGCGGACACCGCCACCCACGGCAGCTGGCCCTGGGCCGCCGACTTCGAACGCCGGGTCGTCTTCTGCCGCTACACCGCGGGCATGGTGCAGCACACCGCTCCCGCGCCCGTGCCCGAGGACCTCCCGGGCGAGGAGTGGACCCCGGTCGAACGCCGGCTGCTCCGCCCGCCGTTCGCCTGGCACTTCCACGACCGGGGCAGGGGCTACACGGAGCAGCAGCGCACCTCGGTGCGCACCGCCGAGGGCTGGACGATGAACGACCACTCCCAGCAGATCATCACGCTCGCGGAAGACGCGGAGAAGTCCGCCGAGGGGCGGGGCTAGCCATGGCGAGCATCACCGTGAGTTCGGTCGGCTACGAGGAGTTCGACCAGGAGCTCGGCAGCGACCCCCTGGGGCTGATGACGCGGCTGCGCGACGAGGGGACGGTCAGCGCCGTCCCGCTGGACGACGGCACCCGGCTGATCGTCGCGGCGGAGCCCGCCGTCGCCGCCGCGGCCCTCGCCCACGGCACCCGCAACCACCGCGGGCTGCTGCGCGAACTGGTGGGCAGCGGACTGTTCGTGGTCGCCTCCGGGGAGCAGTGGCGCCATCGCCGCGCCCTGCTGCGCCCGATGTTCTCGGCCCGGGCCGTGGCGGAGTTGCACACCCTGGTGCTGGAGAGCGCGGAGGACTTCGTGCGCCGTCGGCTGCTGCCCGCGGCGGGCCGCGAGTTCGACCTCGGACACACCCTCCAGCAGCTGAGCATCGAGATCATCCTCCGGCTCGTGGACCCGGAGCTGACCGGCGCCGAACTGGCCTCCCTGGCCTCGACGGTGGACACGGCCGTCCACTACCTGGACCGGCGGCTGTTCGCCCCGCAGACCGTCACCGACGCGGACGGCGAGGCGTTCGCACGGGACAGGGCGGTGCTGGAGGAGTTCATCGCGCACCGGGCGGCCCAAGTACCCGCGGCGGCCACGGCCGACGGGGTCCTGCCGTCGCTCGTCGCCGCCCTGCACCAGCGGGGGGACACGCTCGGCGACCGTCCCGAGGACGTGCTGCGCGAGGAACTGATGTCGATCTTCGTGGCCGGCGTGGAGACCATGGGCACCCTGCTCACCTGGACCTTCCACAACCTGGCCGGCTCGCCCCCGGCCCTGGCCCGCACCCTCGACGAGGTCCGCTCCACCGACCTCGGCGCCCTGCGCGCCGCGCCGTCGATCCCCCAGGGGACCTTGCCGTACACCCTGGCGGTGGTCGAGGAATCCCTGCGGCTGCACCCGCCCGCGTGGGCGCTCTTCCGCCGCATCGACACCCCCGTCGAAGCGGCCGGCGTACGGCTGGAGCCCGGCGACCTCGTCCTGGCCAGCACCTACGCCATCCACCGCGCCCCGGCCCTGTGGGAGGCACCCGAGGAGTTCCGCCCGGATCGCTTCCTGGGCCGGCGCCCGCCCGTCCAGCAGTACTTCCCCTTCGGGGCGGGCCCCCACCAGTGCCTGGGGCGGCAGTTCTCGCTGCTGGAGGCCCAGCTCGCCACGGCGACGATCCTCGCGCACGGCCGGTTCACCCTGCTGGGCGACCGGGCCGCGACCGGGCTCCGACCGGCCATCGCCCTGACGCCGGACCCCAGCCCGCGCGCCGTGTTCACCCCGCACCCCGACACCGCCAACGGCACCACCAACGACACCGGCACCGGCACCGCAACCATCGGCCTCAGCAACACCCGCAAGCACCCCTCGGGGGCACGATGACGACCGCGCCGCACGCCCGGATCGAGCAGTGCTTCACCGCCGTCGCCGAGGCGTTCCCCGAGCGCGTGGCGTTGGCCGACCGGTACGGCGAGATCCGCTACGGGGAGCTCCTGACGCGGGCGCGCACCGCGGCGGCGTCGCTGCGGGCGAAGGGAGTCGACTCCGGTACCGCCGTGCTGATCGTCGGGCACGGCGACCGCCGGACCGTCCTCGCCATGCTGGCCGTCCTGATCGCGGGCGGCTGCTACGTGCCGGTGGACCCCCGGTACCCGGCGGACCGCGTCCGGCTCATGGCCGGCACGGCCCGGGCGTCCCTGGCCCTGCACGCCGGCGACGGCGGTGACAGCGGTGGCAGCGCCGACAGCCCGACCGTGGCGGACCTGGGCATCCCCGTGCACGACATCGCCTCCCTCCTCGCGGAGCGGACCACCACGGCGGTGCCGTCCTCACCGGCCGGCCCCGACGACCTGGCCTACGTCATGTTCACCTCCGGCACCACGGGAGCCCCCAAGGCCGTGGGCGTCACCCACCGGGGGGTCACCGGGCTGGCGCTCGGGGCGGAGTCCCTGCGGCTGGGCCCCGGCGACGGTGTGCTCCTGCACTCCACCCTCGCCTTCGACGCGTCGACGTTCGAGATCTGGTCCCCGCTGCTGGCCGGGGCCCGGATCACGGCCGCGGACCGACACCCCCTCGCACTCCACGAACTGGCCGCCCTGCTGGCCCGGCCGCAGATCACCACGGCCTGGCTGACGGCCCCGCTCTTCCGCCTCATGGCCACCCACCACGGTCCGGCGCTGGGCACCCTGCGCACCCTCGTCACCGGCGGTGACACCGTCCCGGCCGGCACCGCGCGCTCCTTCACCGCCGCCCACCCCGCCACCCGGCTGGTCAACGGCTACGGCCCGACCGAGAACACCACCTTCAGCACCCTGGGGGACGCCTCCGCGTGGGACCGCGAGCACTCCGCCGCGTTCCCGATCGGCACCGCCGTCGCGGGAACGACGTGCCACGTCCTCGACGAACGGCTGCGCCCCGTCGCCCCGGGCGCGGTGGGCGAGCTCTACCTCGGCGGCCCCCGGCTCGCCCGCGGCTACCTGCACGCCCCCGCCGCGACCGCCGCGCGGTTCGTGCCCGACCCCTTCTCCGCGCGGCCCGGTGCCCGCATGTACCGCACCGGTGACCGCGTACGGCACCTCCCCGACGGCGCCCTGGACTTCCTCGGGCGCGCCGACGACGAGGTGAAGGTCAGGGGCTTCCGCACCGATCCGGCGGAGGCGGCGGCGGTCCTCGCCGCCGACCCCGCCGTCGACGACGCCGTGGTCATCGCCGGTACCGGTCCCGACGGCGCCGTCCTGACCGCCTTCCTCACGCCGGCGTCCGTCGACACCGACGCGGTGCGCCGGGGCGCGTGGCAGCGGGCGCCGCGCCATCTGGTGGCCGAGCGGATCATCGCGGTCGACGCCCTTCCGCTGGGGCCCACCGGAAAGGTGGACCGCGCCGCCCTCGCCCGTCTCGCGGACGCCCGGACGCACGACGCGGACGACGCGAATCCTCGGACGCACGACGCGGACGCCCGGACGCACGACACCGCCGCCCCGGGCCACCCCGCACTCGCCGCGGCCTGGGAGTCCCAGACGGGGCACCACCCGCTGCCCGACTCCGACTTCTTCGCCGACGGCGGCACCTCCCTGGGGCTGATGCGCCTGGTCGAACAGGTGCGCACCCAGCTCGGACCGACCCTCGACTTCGCCCAGCTCTACGCCGCTCCCACGTACGCCGATCTGTGCCGGCTGACCGCCCCGAGCGCCACCCCGGCACCCCCCGGCGACCGAGCCCAGGAGGCCGTCGCATGACACAGGTGATGCAGGATCAGGACAATGATCTGGCCAGAATGGACGGCCTGTGGATCCGGGTGATCGAACCCCAGTCACCCGCCCGGCACGCCCGGGACTTCGCCCAGGTCCACACCTGGCTGCGCCAGTACATCAGCCGGCCCCACGACGAGATCGGCCGCACCGGGCCGGTCTGCCCCTTCATCCCACCCGCCCTCAGCGGCAAGGACGCCCAGTTCAGCTTCCGCTACGACGTCACCGGGAAGGACGAGCAGCAGCTGCGCGAGGCCCTGGAGGCGGAGATGTCCACGTTCGCCCTCGGCACCGAACGCAGCCGTACGCACACCGGAGCCTCCCTCGACTGCCGCATCGTGGTGCTGCCGGCCACCGGGCCGGAGGGCTGGCGGGTCCTCGACGAGGCGTACGAAGACCTGAAGAACAACGCGGTCGCCCACGGGCTGATGGTCGGTCAGTTCCACCCGCACTGCGACGAACGGGCCGTGCGCAACCCGCTCTTCCCCGTCTCCGTGGCCCCCGTCGGCCTGTTCGCGATCCGCCGGATGGCGCCCCACGATGTGCTCTTCTTGTACAAGCACCGCGCCTGGTTCAGGATTTACGATCAGAACTTCCGCGCCCACTACGAACGGGGCCGCGTACGCGACCCGCTCCTGCGCGAGTTGTACGTGACCGCTGTGGAACGTCACGGCCTGCCCGAGCTCGCCCCGAAGGCAAAGGAGAACGACGCGCCGTGACCGAGGACCAGTACCGCATCGTCGTCAACCACGAGGAGCAGTACTCGATCTGGCCCACCTACCACGACGTCCCCCAGGGGTGGCGGACGGTGGGCGAGCCGGCGTCCCGCGAGGACTGCCTGCGCAGGATCGAGGAGGAGTGGGACGACATGACCCCGAAGTCCGCCCGGCGCGAGGCGGCCCCCGCCGCACCGGCCCCCGCGGGCCCGGCCGGCTCCCCGGAGTCCCCGTGACCGACACGCTTCCCACGGTCGCCGTCGTCTACGGCAGGGGGTCGGCGGGGCCGGCCGAGATCCTCAGCGCCGCCCGCGGCCTGTGCGACGTGGTCTTCGTCTGCGACCCGGCCGTACCGGGCGTGGCGCCGCTGCTCGCGGGGATGCGCCGGCGGGCCCGGGTCTGCGAGATCAGCGGACACGACACCCCCGCCGCCGAACTGCTGCGCGAGCACGGCCCCGCGGGCATCGTCACCTTCAGCGAGTACTGCCTCGCCGGCACCGCGCGGCTGGCCCAGGCCCTCGGCCTGCCCTACCACCGGCCGGACACCGTCCGGCTGCTCACCGACAAGGCCGACCAGCGCGCGGCGTTCGCGGCGGCGGGGGTCGACCACACCCCGAGCGTCGTGGTGCGCTCCGCCGCCGAGGTCGACACCGCCGTGGCCCGCCTGGGCTACCCCGTGGTGCTCAAACCCCGTACCGGGGCGGGCAGCCAGGACACCGTACGGCTGGCGGACGCGGAGCAGCAGCGGCGCGCCCTGGCCGACGTCGGCCTCGCCCCCGGGCCCGGTGACGGGCCGGCGGGCCCGGGCGGCGGCCCGCGCGACTTCGTCGTGGAGAAGTACCTGCCCGGGGACCCCGCAGTGGCCGGACCGGACTGGGGGGACTACGTCTCCGTCGAGGCCGTCGTGCAGCACGCGGAGGTCACGACCCTCTGCGTCACCGGCAAGTTCGCCCTGGCGGACCCGCTGCGGGAGACCGGACTGTTCCTGCCCGCCACCCTCACGCCCGCCGTGGAGAAGGACGTCGCCGAGCTCGCCGCGGCCGCGGTCCGGGCCCTCGGCGTGACGACCGGGGTGACCCACACGGAGGTGAAGCTCACCCCGGACGGCCCCCGCGTCATCGAGGTCAACGGACGCGTCGGCGGGCGCGCCGTGGGCCTGCTGGACCGGGCGCTGGGCATCGATCTGCTCGCCCTCGCCTTCGAGCTGGCCCTGGAGCGCGGCGTCGAGCCCGTCACGGCCCCCCGGCCGGCGGCGGTGACCTTCGAGTACTTCATCGTGCCACCGCGCACGGTCGGCACCGTCCGGGCGATCGACGGCGCCGACGCCGTACGGGCCCTCCCCGGCGTCGGCGAGGTCGACGTGGCGACGGCCCCGGGGCAGCCCGTCGACTGGCGCCACCCCGCACAGCGCCTGGCGTTCGTCCGGGGCGCCGTCGCCACCCATGACGAGCTGCTCCGGCTCGTCACGTCCGTCCATGACAGATTCCACCTGGAGTTCGCACCCCAGTGAAGAGAACGTTCCCCACCACAGACCGGCCGCGCACGCCCCGCCGAGAGCGTCGAAGAGCAGGTGCCCCGCAGTGTCCCGCAGTCCTTCATCGTGGAAAAGTGGAACAGCAGAGAGGTAGTCGATGCTCGACAAGGTGCGACAGCCGCTGAAACACCGGCCCTTCCGGCGGGTGTGGCTGGGCGAGACCGTCTCCCTGGTGGGGGACTACAGCTTCGAGGTCGCCTTCATCTGGCTGATCCTGAACGAGACGGGATCGACGACCACGCTGGCCACGATCCTGCTCGTCCAGGCCGTCCCCCGGGGCGTGCTGATGCTGGTGGGCGGCGCGGTGACCGACCGGCTCTCCCCGCGCGCCGTCATGTTCTGCTCCCACACGCTCAGGGGGCTCGCCGTCGCCACGCTGGGGCTGGTCGCCCTGACGGACCACGTGAGCACGTGGCACCTCTACGCCCTCGGCGCGCTCACCGGCGTCGCCGAAGCGTTCTTCTGGCCGGCCGCCGGCAGCATCATCCCCTCCCTCCTGCCGCCCGAGCACCTCGCCCGGGGCAACGCGCTCGTCGGCTTCGGGGAGCAGGGGGCCCGGCTGCTGGGGCCGATCCTGGGCGGCGCCCTCGTGGCCGCGGTGGGGACGTCGACCACCATCCTGCTCAATGCCTTCACCTTCTTCTTCGCCGCCCTGACGGTCTTCGGCGCACCCCGCAGACAACCGTCCGACCAGGCTGGCGACCAGGCCTCCGACCAGGCGGGCGAGGCCGACGAGGGCGCCAAGTCGTTCACGGCGATCCGGCGGGAGATCGTCGAAGGGCTCCGCTACGCCGGACGCAGCAGGGAGATCCGCACCGTCCTCCTGCTGATCGGCGCGGCGGCCCTCAGCTACAGCGGCCTCTTCAGCGTGGGGCTGCCCGCGCTGGCCAAGACCTTCCCCCAGGGCTCGCTCGCACTGGGCGTCCTGCTGTCCGCCTGGGGACTGGGGCAGCTGATCGGCACCATCGGCGCGGTCTTCACCGGGCTGCCGCGCCGCTGGGGACTGCTCATCATCGGGATGACGCTCTGCGAAGGGACCGCCTTCGTACTGCTGGGCTTCCTTCCCAGCGTGTGGAGCGCGGCGGTGGTGCTCACCCTGCTGGGGATCGGCGTCGCGTACTCCAGCGACGTCGCGCTGCCGACGTTCATCCAGACCAGGACCCCGACGGACGTGCTGGGCCGGGTCAGCAGCGTGATGGAACTGCCCCGGGCCACGCTGGAACCGCTCTCCATCGCGGCCATGGGCCTGCTGGTCGGCTGGGACATACAGTGGGCGTTCGTGCTCGCCGCGATTCCCATGCTGGCCGTCGGCCTCCACCTGGCCCTCGACCGCGAGGCCCGCGCGCTGAGCACCACGGCCTCGGAGGAGCATCCGGCGGCGAAGGATCCGGATCCCCTCGTCTTATAGGCCCTGTCCGCCGGTGGTGGCCGGCGACCGGCGTCTCGTCGACCACCTCATAGCCTGGGACCCGTCCGCCTGGGACGCGACGAGGCGCCGCCTCGTGCACCCGAGGACGACGTGGGGAGGGGAGGGGAGTCGATGAGTCTTCGTCAGTTCGAGTACGCCCTGGCCGTTGCCGAGGAGGGTTCGGTGACGGCCGCGGCGGAGCTGCTGCACGTCGCCCAGCCGTCGGTGTCCCAGCAGATCCGCGCCCTGGAGCGGGAGCTCGGTGTGGAGCTGTTCGCCCGCACGCCGACCGGGCTGGTGCCCACCGTGGTCGGCCGCGCGTTCCTGCGGGAGGCGGAGGCCGCGGTGAGCGCGGCGCGGCGGGCGAGGGCGACGGCGCGGGCCGGCGCCGACGAGCTGGTGGGCGAGCTGACGGTCGCGGTGCAGATGGGCTTCGGCACCCGGCAACTGCCGGGCGCCTTGGGCGCGCTGCGCCGCCGCTTCCCCCGGCTGGAGGTCACCGTCTTCGAGGAGCCGAGCTCCGCCGAGATGGAGCGGCTGGGCCGCCGGGGCACGCTGGACCTCGCCCTGATGGCGGTGTGCGAGCGGAGCCCTGCCGACGCCCACCACCTCGGCGACGAGGAGTTCGTCGTGGTGCTGGGCGCCGGGCACCGGCTGCTCGCCACGGACCGGGTCGAGCTGCGCGACCTGGACGGGGAGCCGTGGGTGCGGTTCGACCGCGACAGCGCGCTCGACGGCGTGCTGCTGGACGTGCTGCTCGAGAACGGGCTGACCCCGACCACGGTCGCCCGGGTGTCCCAGACGGCGACGGCCGTACGCTGGGCCGCCCACGGGCTGGGGGTGACACTCGTCCCGGCCTCCGCGGTGCCCCACGGCCACGAGCACCTCGCGCGCCCGGTGTCCCCGCCCGTCTCCCAGCCCGTCATCGCCGTCGTCCGCCACGCTGCGGGCCCGGCGGAAACGGCCCTGCTCGAACTCCTGCGTCAGGAGACCTGGTCCGAGCCCTTCTTCGCTCCACCGCCTGGGCTCATTCCCGCGATCGGCACACCGGGAATCCGCCCAGGCCGGTGATCTCGAATGGCCGCGCTTTCCGGCCACAACCCCGGATTCCTCGGACAACGCGACAGAATATCGCTGTCGAACCTCCTCCGGAACGGGTGCGGCCACGGCTACCACCGAGCCGATGGTCGCCCGGGCCAACGGATGCGGCGGCTCACGGGTTCACGATCCCGAGCAGAAGATTCGGGAAAGGAATTTCCACCGGTCAAAGGAGTGCAGCAAATACCAGAATTGTGAAGTGTGCATGGCATTTGCCCTTGCTTACTTGATTCGCCCAAATCCCTTCCGTTCCCGGAACGAATCTGACAGCATCGTCCGCTATCCGGCGACCGAATGTCGGTGATCACTGCGCCGGTGCGCCCGCGGGTGTCCGTCCACGGCCGATCTGTGCCTGGATCGGATCAATGGGTGGGCCGGGATACGACTGGGGGGAGAACCTGATGCTCGGCTTCGTCGTGCGCCGACCGCGCGGGCGACCGCCGCTGGCGGCTGCCGCCCCGCTGCTGTCGGCCTTCCCCATCGGACGCCGCCGTCGGGACGTGGCCACCCGGCTGCGCCACGTGGAGGAGCGGTGACCCCCCGGACCGGCACCACCGTACCCACCACCGCGCCCACCACCGGGACCGCTCCCGGGACCGCCCACCGCCCCGCGCGCTGGGTCCGCACCAGGCTGCGGGCGAACCCGCTGGCCGCGCTGCTCATGGCGGCCCTGGCGTTCGTCGCCGTCTTCCTGGCGGCGGCCTTCCCCCGCATCGCGGACCGGGGCGCGGACACGGCGCTCCAGGACTTCGTCGGTCACAAGGGCCTCAACCAGACCAGCCTGCAGACCACGTCCAAGACGCGGGACGACGACAAGGCCGCCGAACTCGACCGGGTGCAGCGGCAGCTCACCGAGATGGTCGGTCGACAGCTGACGCTGACCCAGTCGGGCCAGGCCTACGGCGCCCGCGCCCTGGGCGACCGCGGCATGGGCAATCCGGAGTACGACCGGTTCGCGGAAAGGAGGACCGACCCGGCCCTCGGCCTGCTCTACCTGCACGACCTGGCCGCCCGGGCCACCCTCACCGACGGCACCTGGCCGACCCCCGGCGCCGCCGGCGGTCCGCTGCCGATCGTGATCAGCGAGAAGGCCGCCGAGAGCATCCACATCAAGCTCGGTGACGTCATCGACAACGGCACCGAGGGTTCGGGCGCCAAGCGGACCACCGTGGTGGTCGGCCTCTACCAGGTCAACGACCCCCAGGACCCGTTCTGGGAGGAGCTCGGCTGCCCGGCCCGCGCCTGCCTGAGGGCCGACCCCGAGCACGAGCACTGGATGACCAGCGGATTCGTCGACGGCGACAGCCTGCCCGCGCTGGCCCGCTGGGGTTCGAACGCCGAGAACTTCTGGCGGCTGCCCGTCGACGCCGCCTCGCTGCACGCCGACCAGCTCGACCGCACCCGCGGCATCCTCAGCTCCTTCCTGACCGGGCGCGACGCCACCGCCCTGGCCGACGCGACCCGGCGTCCCGACCTGCACACCTCCTCGGGCCTTCCCGAAATCCTCAACCGGGCGGACGACCGCTACCAGGCCTCGCTGCCGCTCAGCACGATCGGCCCGGCCGCCGTCGCGGGCGTCGCCACCGTGGTGCTGTTCCTGGCCGCCGCCCTCACCACCGACCGGCGCACCGCCGAGATCAGGCTGCTCCAGGCCCGCGGCGGCTCCCGTGCCGGGGTGCTGCGACGGCTGATCGCCGAGGGCGCGGTCACCGTCCTGCCGGCCACCGTGCTCGGAACGGCCCTCGCCCTGGTGCTGCTGCCCACCCCCCGCTGGGACCGCGCGGTGCTGGCGGCCCTGGCCGCGGCCCTGATCGCGCTGCTGGCCTTCCCGGCCCGCGCGGCCCTGCTGTGGGCACGCCGGCGGCCGGCCGGCGGCCGACGCCGACTGGTCGGCGAACTCGCCGTCCTCGCCGTCACCGCCGCGGCCGTGGCAGAGGTCCGGCACCGGGGCGTCGGCACCGGCTCCGGGCCGGATCCACTGCTGGTGGCCGCCCCGCTCCTGCTCGCCGTCACCGGCGGCCTGCTGCTGGCCCGGATCGAGCCGGTGGTGGTCGGCCGGCTGGCCGCCCTCGTCGGCCGAGGCCGCGGCCTGATCGGCTTCCTCGGCCTGGCCCGCGCCGCCCGCGACGACTCGGGCCGCCGCAGGCCCTCCGCGCTGCCGCTGCTCGCCCTGGTCATCGCCGTCACCACGACCGGCTTCGGCGCCACCGTGCTCGACACCATCGATCACGCCCGGACCCGCGCCGCGCGCATCGCCACGGGCGGGGACATCGGCGTCTCCCTCCCGGGCTACGCCACCCTGTCCGAGTCGTTCACCAAGGCCGCCGACGCCCTGCCGGGCGTGCGGGCCTCGACCGCGGTCTGGGTCGAGCCCAACGCCCGCATCGTCGGCGCCGACCAGCGCTACACCGAGGCCTACCTGATCATGGTGGTCGATCCGGCGGCGTACGCCGAGATCGCCCGGACCCTCGGGGCCGGCGAGTTCGATCCGGCGAAGTTGGCCGGGGCGGCCGGCGGCCGGGACACCCCGGTGCCCGCGCTGGTCAGCCGCGACCTGGCCGAGCGCCTGGCCGCAGGGTCGTCCCAGGTGCGCACGCCCAACGGCAACGACCTGCGCCTCGCCGTCGCCGGGACCGTCGGCGCCACCCCCGCCCTGCCGGACCCGGGCAAGCCGTTCGCCGTCGTTCCCGCCGGCCCCGCCTGGGAGCGACTGCCGGACGCCAAGCGGGTGAACCAGTGGTTCGCCGTCGGCGAGATCGACCCCGAAGGGGTCAGGACAGCACTGCGGGACAACGGCGGGGTCCAGCCGACCGGCCTGGCCAAGATGATCGCGGACGACGCCGCAGCCGTCGGCAAGGCCGTCCGCGGCCTGCCCGCGGGATACACGGTGCACAGCAGCCGGGAGACCGTCGCCGAGCTCGGCGACGACCCGCTGCAGCACGCCGCCGGGCGGCTGTTCCGGTACTCGGGTGCCGCCGGCGCCGGGTTCGCCCTGCTCGCGGTGCTGCTGACGCTGTTCCGGGCCGCGCCCGACCGCACGGCCGTGCTCGCCCGGCTGCGCACCATGGGCCTGCGGCCCCGCCAGGGGCTGGCGTTGATCGTCGCCGAGGCGCTGCCGCGGACCCTGGTGGCGGCCGTCGGCGGCGGGCTGGTCGCGGTGGCGGCGGTCGCCCTGCTGGGCGGCGCGTTCGACATCTCGACCCTGGTCGGTGCCAGGGTCGGGGAGGTCGTCACCCCCGCGCTGATGCCGGTGCTGCTGCCCACCGCGGGCCTGGCCCTGCTGGTCGGCCTCGGGGTGGTGCTGGAGACGCTGGTCGCCGGCCGGCGCCAGATCGCCACCGAACTGCGGGCGGGGGAGCAGTCGTGACACCGCGACGGCGGCTCTCCGCGATCACCGGATGACCGGATGACCGGCCCTCGACCCGGTGGTCGAGGGCACGCGGTGGCGCCTCAGTCCTGGTCCAGCTTGGACAGGGCGTCGGTGATCAGGCGGGTGGCGAAGTCGTGGTCGTCGCCGGACACCCGGTTGACGTGCTCCGCGAGCAGGGTGGCCGTGGCTTCCAGGGGGTTCATCTCGGCGTCGGTCCAGGGCCCGTACTGCGCGCGCCACAGGTTGGGGCTCAGGCCGCTGCCCGCGGCGATCACCAGGCCGGCCATGGTGGGGATGACCTCGGGGCGGAAGGTCCTGGGCATCATCCGCATCGTGGCCACGAGGGTGGGCACCACGTGCTCGATGACGTCCTTGTCGTGCTCCTCGCAGGCCGACCGCAGCCAGTTCATGAACAGGTAGATGAGCGTGCACGCGCCGTCCAGCAGCGCGTTGAACTCTTCGGGGCCCACGGATGCGGCGAACTCGTCGACCAGCCGCTGCTGTACGGGGTCCGTCCCGGTCCTACCGTCGTAGACGGCCTTGAGCCGGGAGTCGATCATCATGAGCGCGGTGCTCACATCGCCGACGGCGGCGTATCGGGGGTCACAAGGCGATGACACGGGACTCCTTCTCACACGGCCGCGGCGGGTGCGCGGCAGGTCCGGTCGCAGGGTTCGTCGGCCGGTCGGGTCACCGCCCGACGGTACCGCTCCCCGTTGCGGCCGGGCGCCCGTTTCCGCCCCTCGCCCACGCCCCGGCGGGCCGCCCGCGCTCACCCGTCCGCGGCGGCTTTCCGCAGGTCCCGGTGGTACGGCGGATCGCCGGAGGCGGTGGTGCGGCCCCCGGCGATCCGGTTCCACTCGTCAACAGCGCGCCCTCAGTACGTCATCAGTACGGGTGAGCCGTCCGCGCGGTCGCGGCGGCGCTGGGGGCGGCGGAGGATGAGGGTACGGGCGGGACGCGATGCGGAAGGGGCGTGGCGCCATGGACGTCGGGCCGGTCGAGTACGCCGTCATGGCCTTCCCGGGCAACCGGTTCCGGGGGGCGATCCTGCCGGAGCTCAAGCGCCTGACCTCCGAGGGGATCATCCGCATCCTCGACCTCACCTTCATCAAGAGGGACGAGCGGGGGACGGTCCGCGTCCTCGAACTCGATGCCCTGGACAGCGACGAAGCCGCCGTGTTCGCCGAACTGGACGGCGAGGTCATGGGCCTGCTGAGCGACGAGGACCTGGCCAGCGTCTGCGACGAGATCCCGGCGGGGTGCTCGGCGGCGATCATCGTCTGGGAGCACCGCTGGGCCGCGCCGCTGCTGCGGGCACTCGACGACGCGGACGGGGTCCTGGTCACGCGCGAGCACGTGCCGCACACCGTGGTGGCGGCCGACCTCGCCGCGATCGGTCTCTGAAAGATCGGACTCCAAAAGGGGAGCCGGACTCCGAGAAGGAGCTGTCATGATCGGCCGTCGTCTGTCGCGCAGCGGGCGCCCGGGGCTCATCGGCACCGCCGCCCGCACCGCCGTCATCGCCGGGACCGCCACGTCCGTGTCGAGCAGGGTCGCCGCCCGGCACCAGCAGGCAACCGCGCAGGCGGCCCCGGCACCGCCGTCGCCCGCACCCGCGTCTCAGGCCGTGCCGGGCGCCGCGCCGAACGACCAGACGCTCACCCAGCTCGAACGCCTCGTCGAACTGCGGCAGAGCGGGATGCTGACCGACGACGAGTTCACGGCGGCCAAGCAACGCCTCCTCACCTCGTGAACCCCCTCCGCCGGACGGCGCCCGCACGGGGGCAGGGCCCGACCGGGCCCGCGCGCTGCGCCGCCGTGGTGCGGTGATGGAGCCCGTGACGGCGGTGCTCGCCGAACTCGTCGAACGGCACCGCGCCGATACCGCCGGTGACGTCGCCCGCTACATCCCCGAACTCGCCCGCGCCGACCCGCACGCCTTCGGCCTCGCCATGGTCAGCGTCCAGGGCCACGCCTATCAGGCCGGTGACGCGTCGGCCGCCTTCACGATCCAGTCGGTCTCGAAGCCCTTCGTGTACTCGCTGGCACTGTCGGAGCTGGGCCTGGCGGAGGTGGCCAGGAGGGTCGGGTTCGAGCCGAGCGGGGAGCCGTTCAACGCGATCAGCCTGGAGGCCGGCACCGGGCGCCCGGCGAACCCGCTGATCAACGCCGGGGCGATCGTGACGACCGCGCTGATCGGCGGCGACTGCGAGGCCGCGTTCGAACGGATCCGCGACACCCTGTCGGGCTTCGCAGGCCGCCGGCTGACGGTCGACGAGGACGTCTACCGGTCCGAGGCCGCCACCGGGGACCGCAACCGGGCGCTGGCCTACCTCACGCTCTCCCAGGGCGTGCTGGAGCGCCCGGCCCAGCAGGCCTGCGACGTGTACTTCCGCCAGTGCGCGATCGAGGTCACCGCCGTCGACCTGGCCGTCATGGGCGCCACGCTGGCCAACGGCGGGCGCAACCCGGTGACCGGGCGCCGCGTCGTGGACGCCGACGCGGCGAGCGCGACGCTGTCGGTCATGGCCACCTGCGGCATGTACGACCACAGCGGGGAATGGATGCTGAGGGTGGGCCTGCCGGCCAAGAGCGGCGTCGGCGGAGGGGTCTGCGCCGTGAGCCCCGGCCAGTTCGGCGTCGGCGTGTTCAGCCCCCCGCTGGACCCTCGGGGCAACAGCGTCCGCGCGAGCGCCGTCCTGCGGGAGCTGTCCGCCGAACTGGGCCTGCACGTCCTGCGGCACACCGAGCGTGCGCGCTCACCGCTCCAGGCGGTGCGCACCGACCACGGCGCGCACCACCTGGAGCTGTTGGGCGACCTCGGTTTCGCCGCCGCCGAGGAGATCGTCCACTGCGTCCGTCGCCTGGCCCGCGATCAGCCCCGGCCGCTGGTCACGGTCGACCTCTCCCACGTCACCGCCGTGCGCCCGATCGCCCGCAGGCTGCTGGCCGACTGCGCCGCCGGCCTCCGGGCCCGGACGACGGTGCGCTTCGTCGACCCCGCGGGCCTGGTCCGAAGGCCGTCCGCAGACCGGAGCGACACCCCGGCCGAGAGAGCCGAGTGAGCACCGGCAAGCACAGGTTCACAGCTTGACGGGTGCGCCCGGCCCCATCGGGATGCCGATGGCGTACCAGGCGACGAAGAACAGCAGCCAGGCCACCGCCACGATGACCGTGTAGGGGATCATCAGGGAGATGACGGTGCCGACACCGGCCTGCTTCCTGAACTTCTGGCACTGCAGGACGATGAACGGCAGGTAGACCATCAGCGGGGTGACGACGTTCGTCGGGGAGTCGCCGACCCGGTAGGCGGCCAGCACGGTCTGCGGCGCGACGCCGAGGCGGATGAACAGGGGCACGAAGATCGGCGCGAAGATCGCCCACTTGGGGATGATCCCGGGGATGATCAGGTTGATGACGTAGGTCAGCAGGATGAAGGCGATCAGGAGCCAGATCGCACCGATGTTCGCGCTCTCCAGCTGGTCGGCGAGCTGCACGGCGACCACCGTGGCGATGTTGCTGTAATTGAAGTACGAGATGAACTGGGCGATGATCAGCAGCAGGAAGATCAGGCCGCCGAGCCCGGCGAAGGTCTTGGTGATCGCGTCCATCGCGGCGGCGCTGCCGCGCAGGGTCCTCGCGCCCGCGCCGAAGGCCAGGCCCATCACCAGGAACGCGATCATGATGATGACGATCAGGCCGTCCATGAACGGCGAGTCCTCGAACAGGCTCCCCGTCTCCGGGTTGCGCAGCGGCGCGCCGGGGATGAACGCGAGCAGCGTGACGGCCACCACGAGCGCGATCAGCGAGAGGCCGGCGTAGCGCAGCCCCCGGGCCTCGGCCGCGGTGTCGACGGGGGGCTCCTCGCTGTCCGCGACGGCGGCGGTGTCCCGCGGCTGCCAGGGGCCCAGGCGGGGTTCGATGATGCGTTCGGTGATGAAGGTGATGACGATGGTGAGGAACAGGGTGGAGCCGATCGCGAAGTAGTAGTTCGCGGTCAGGTTGAGGGACTGCCCGGGGTTGACGAGCCTGATCGCCTGGTTGGTGATCTCGGTCATGATGCCGTCGATCGGGGCGATGAGCAGGTTGACGCTGAAGGCCGCGCTGACCCCGCCGAAGGCCGCGGCGATCCCGGCGAGCGGGTGGCGCCCGGCGCTGATGAAGGCGACCGCTCCCAGCGGGATGAGGACGAGGTAGCCGGCGTCGGAGGCGATGCTGGACAGGATGCCGGCGAAGACGATGATCGCGGTGAGGGTCTCCGGTGGTGAGATCCTGACCAGGCGTCGGATCAGGGCCGCGATCAGTCCGGCCTCCTCCGCGAGCCCGACGCCGACCATGATGACGAGGATGACCGCGACGACGCCGAAGTCGTTGAAGTTGTGCGCCGCGGAGGTGAACAGGAACCGGACGCCGTCGCCGGACAGCAGGCTCTCGACCTTCGTCGTCTCGACGACGGTCTCGTAGTGGTGGGTGTACGTCGACTCCGGCGGCAGGTGGGTGCCCGCGTACTCGGTGCCGCCCTCGTGGACCTGCGTGGCCGGGTAGGGAACGGACTTGACCGTCTCGCCGGTGACGTGGACGTCGAACGCGGCCAGGACCGCCGACAGCACGATCACCAGGACGCACAGCAGCAGGAAGATGATGGCCGGGTGCGGGACCTTGTTCCCGATCTTCTCGATGGCGTCCAGGACGCGCCCCGACCCTCCGCCGGACTTTCCGTTCCCGGAGGCGGTGGCGCTCTTGTCCTGCGGGCCGTCGGCCTGGGCGTGGGCGAGGGCGCTCACCGGCCGGCCTCCTCACTGATCGAGCGGGTGGAGTCGGTCCGCGCGGCCGTCGACGGAGGGGTGAAGGCCAGCGCGAGCTCTGCGAGCAGGCGCGCGCCGAAGCCGGTGCAGCCCTTGGTGCGCCAGCCGCTCGGCTTGTCGTTCTGGGCCGGCCCGGCGATGTCGATGTGCGCCCAGGGGCGGCCGGCGACGAACTCCTCCAGGAACAGCGCGGCATGGATCGCCCCGCCGTTGGGGCCGCCCATGTTCTTCAGGTCCGCCACCTCCGAGTCCAGCTCCGGCCGGTAGCGCCGCGACAGCGGCAGCTGCCAGGCCGGCTCGCCGGTGCGGGCGGCGGCGTCCAGGACCTGGTCGACCAGCGGCTGGGCGTTGCCGAACACGCCCGCGGTCTCGGCGCCGAGCGCCCGCAGACACGCGCCGGTCAGGGTGGCGATGTCCACGATCGCGTCCCCCGGCTCCTCGCCGGCCAGGACCAGGGCGTCCGCCATGACCAGGCGGCCCTCCGCGTCGGCGTTGACCACCTCCACGCTCGTGCCGCCGCGCATCCACAGCACGTCGCCCAGCTTGAGCGCCGAGCCCGAAGGCATGTTGTCCGTGCACATCAGGTAGCCCGTCACGGCCGTCCGGCAGCCGAGCCCGGCCAGGACGCACAGGGCCGCCAGGATCGCCCCTGCACCGGACATGTCGTTCTTCATCGTCGCGTGCACGGCGTCGGCGGGCTTGAGGCTGATGCCCCCGGAGTCGTACGTGATGCCCTTGCCCACCAGGGCCAGCCGGGGCGTCCCGTCACCGGCGCCGGAGGGCAGGTAGGTGAGCTTGATCATGCGGGCTTCGTCCACGCCGCCCCGGTTCACGCCCAGCAGGCCGCCGCAGCCCAGCTCCTCCAGCTCCCGCTGCCCGAACACCTCCACCCTCAGGCCGCACTGCGCGCCGAGCCGCACCGCAACCTCGGCCAGGTCCGGCGCGGTCAGCAGGCTGGGCGGCGCGCTGGCCAGGTCCCGGGCCAGCATCGTCGCGCGGGCCAGCCACACCCCGCGCTCTGCGCCCCGCTCGACGGCCTCGCGCGAGTCCGAACCCGAGCCCGAACCCTCCACGACCGTGACAGTCTCCAGCGCCGTGCCGGACGGCTCGCGCTTGAGCGGATCGAAGCCGTAACGGGCCAGCAGCACCCCCTCCACCAACGCCTGCGCCGCCTCCGCCGGCGTCGCACCCGCCCCGGACGGCACCACGACGGCCAGCCGCGAACGGCCCGGCACCGCGAGCGCCACGGCCGCCCCGGCGTCCCTCAGCACATCGGGACCTGCCGCACCCTCCGGCCCCGTCCCGTAGAGCACGACGTCCGGCCCGTCCTCCCGGGGCACCAGCAGCACCCGGCCCGTCGCCCCCGTCATGCCGGCGGCCTCCACGGCCCCCGGGCCCAGCCCGATCCACGCCGGCACCGCCACCGCCCCTTGGACCACCGGCAGCCCCACCGCCTCCGGATCTCGCACCGCCTCCGGATCCCGGGCCGGCACGACGTCAACCCTCGGAACGCGGCTCCACGAAGGAATGAGATCGAGGGCTGCCCTGCTCTGCGCCACTGTGCTCTCCTCTGCTGGGGCGGCGGTCCAGAGGCCGCCGGTCCCAGCAGCCGCTCCCCAGTAAGACGCACGGTCAGGGCGCTTCCAGGACACGCCACGCGCTGTGCCCCCAAACGCACGAACGCCCGGCGCACCGGCGTCGGCGCGCAGGCGGGGGTGGGAGGACACACCCTAGGCTTGAGGCCGCACTGGTCCGAGGGACGGGAAGTCGGCTGCCGTGACCGATCGCAGCACAGAGGATGATCAGTCGAAGCCGAGCATCGCCCGGGTCTACGACTATCTGCTCGGCGGCAAGGACAACTACGCCGTCGACCGCGAGATCGGCGACTTCTTCATCAAGGACCTGCCCGGGTCGCGGGCGATGGCCTTCGCCAATCGCGGGGCCCTCGTTCGCGCCGTGGCGGCCATGGCCCGCGACGGCGTCTCCCAGTTCGTCGACATGGGCAGCGGCCTGCCCACCGCCGACAACGTGCACCAGGTCGCCCAGCGGCACCGTCCGGACGCGCGCGTCGTCTACGTCGACCACGACCCGGTCGTGGTCGCGCACAGCCGGGCCCTGCTGGCCGCCGACGACCGCACCACCGTGATCCGGGCGGACCTGCGCGCGCCGGAGGCGCTGTACCACGACCCCGGCCTACAGGAGTTGATCGACTTCGACGAGCCGGTGGGCGTCGTCTTCAGCGCCGTGCTGCACCACCTCACCGATGCCGAACGCCCCGCCGAGCTCGCGCGCTGGTGGGTGGACCGGGTGCGGTCGGACAGTCAGGTCTACATCTCCCACTTCCGCTCCGGCGGGAACGAGGAGACCCGGCTCATGGAGCAGAAGCTGCAGAGCAGTTTCGGCCGCGGCCGCTGGCGCACCGACGAGGAGATCACCGGCCTGTTCGACGGCCTTGAGCTCCTCGAACCGGGCCTGGTCCCCTGCTCCCTGTGGCGGCCGGACCCCGCGCCGGACGACGACGGCACCGGGAACGGCGTGGACAGGCCCGCTCCGACGGTGTGGGAACAGCTGATCTCCTGCGCACTGGCCCGCAAGCCGTAGCCGGCTGTTGGCCCGCGCGCCCCGTACACCGGTCCCTCCACGATCCGTTTCGCCACCGCCGCAACCGCTGTCGCATCGCTCCGCGACGTCGCCGACGGCTTCCGGTGCAGGCGGACCGAACGTGTCAGCCGCAGCCGCCGTGAGGGTGCCGCCCGGCGCGCGGGTCGTCCCCCACCCCGCGGTACGGCGGGAGGCGCCCGGCCGACAGTCAGTCGAAGTCGTCCGGATCGACGCCGCGTATCAACTCGGCGAGCCGGGCGCGGTCGTGGAACGCCTGACTCAGGAGCGCGGCGAGGCGTTGCAGAGCGTCCAGGTCCCGACTGCGGGCGATGAACATCCCCGCCTCGGGATCGTAGGTCAGCCGCTCCGACACCTCCGGCGCGTGCGCGAGCACCGCGGCCCGGGCGACGCCCGCCCAGCCGTACCCGTTGCCGTACTGGCCGCAGGCCTCGAACTCGTCCTCGACGGCGACCATGGCGTCGTCGGTGAGCATCAGGTAGTAGGACTCCGGCTCGTGGTCGTAGGCGGAGAGGATCAGGGGTGCGTAGGTCGTCCGATCGGTCATGGGACCGACCTTAGCGGCGGGGTCCGACAGCGGCGGGCGAAGGCTCCCGGGCCGCACTGCCGGATCGTCACTCCCGTTACCCGACCCGCCTGCGACTCTGCACGACAAGGGCGACGATCTCCTCGGGCAGTTCGTCGTCCACCGCGATCCGGACCTCCGTCACCGTGCCGGGCCAGTCGGCGATCAGATCGTTGCTCAGCGCGTCGTTCTCCATGGCGGCCATGAGTTCGCCTCCCCGGACCGTCTGTCCGGGCACCACCAGGACCTCTGTCACACACCACGGGACGCCCATCTTGGGCGTCACCACGAACTCCACCGGCCCGAGCTCGCGCCAGACCGGGGGCGTCGGCGGCCCGCCGATGCGCTGCTCGACCAGGTCCAGAGCCGTTCCGGCGCGCCGGGCGAAGTCGGAGTCGTCCGCGAGGTGCTCACGCAGCAACGGCCCGACCGCGCGGGCATCGCCCAGCCGGGCCAGCGTCTCCACCGCCTCGGACCGCATCGCAGGGTCCGCCAGACACCCGACGACGGCCTCCGTGTGCTCAGCGGACCCGTTCTCTGCCAGACCGAGCAACGCCCGGTGACGGAACTCCGGGCTACCGGAGCGAAGTTGGCGCTCCAGGAACGGCACCGTCCGCGGGTCCCTGACATGTGCGAACGTCTCACGGGCCAGCAGCGATTCGAGCGAGGGGTCGTCCGCCAGCGCGTCGAACAACCCATCCGGGAGAGCCTCCGCCAGGAGTACCTGCAGCGAGGCGGGGCGCCGGTACTCGTCCCGGTCGCGGCTCACGATCTCCGCCAGGTCCCAGCTCTTCTCCGCCCGGCCCGCGAACACGTCGAGGAGTCGGCGAAGGCTCACCGGTCCGGCAGCCACCAGGTCCTCCAGGGCGCCACCGTCCCCGTGCATGTAGCGCGCGAGGAGGCTGTCGATCCCGTCGGTGGTCAAGTCCATGGAAGTCAGCCGGCTTTCGGTGGATCAGCGGGTCGCGGTAGGTGCCCGGACAGTCTCTCGCGGCCGCCCGGGCGTTCAACATTCCGTCATGTGCGAGTACTTCCCGGCCACTCACCTCCGCGCCTTGCTCGGGGACACTGCGCGCGTTGCCCTTGCCGTTCTCTGCCAGCTAGGCCGGGTGTGCCTCGTTCCTGGCCGGCGCCGTGTGGCTCGGGGGTTGGAGGCGTACGGGGAGGGTCTTCAGGTGCCAGTTGAGCGGGTTGGTGCCGCGTTGCAGGTGCTCCGGGTCGACGGCGAGTTGCAGGTCGGGTACCCGGCTGAACAGCGCGGCCAGGGCGACGGCGGCCTCCTCCTGGGCGAGGTGCGCGCCCAGGCAGCGGTGCGCGCCGTGCCCGAAGCCGAGGTGGGGCTCCTTGCTGTGGCGGGTGCGGCCGAGGTCGAGGCGGTCGGGGTCGGCGAAGGCGGCGGGGTCGCGGTTGGCCGCGGACACCATCGGGAGGACGGCTTCTCCGGCGCACACCGGGGTGGCGCCGACGGTGGTGTCGCGGGTGGCGTAACGGGGCAGCGCGCGCACGACGGGCCCGCAGTAGCGCATGAGTTCATCGACGGCGTGCGGCATGAGGGCGGGGTCCTCGCGCAGCAGGGCGAGCTGGTCGGGGTGGGCGAGGAGCGCTTCGGTGCTGTTGGCGATGAGGTTGACGGTGGTGATGTGCCCGGCGACGACCAGGTTGGTGATGAGCGAGACGAGCTCGTCGGTGCTCAGGCGGTCGTCGTGGTGGGGCGCGAGCAGTTCGGAGATGAGGTCGTCGCCCGGGTCGGCGGTGTGGAGGCCGACGAGGAGGTGGGCGTCGGCGACCATGCCGGCGAGCGCGTCGCCCAGTTCCTCGCCGCAGGTGCCGGCGGCCAGGGTGGCGCTGCGACTCCGCCAGCGGTCGCGGTCGGCTTCGGGGACGGCGATGAGTTCGCAGATGACGGTGATGGGCAGCGGTCGGGCGAAGTGTTCGATCAGGTCGACGACGCCGTCCTCGGCGTGGTCCGGCAGGCGGTCGAGCAGGTCGGCGGCGATGGCTTCGATCCGGGGGCGCAGCGCGGCCACGCGGCGCGGGGAGAACGCGGCGGCGACCAGGCCGCGCAGACGGCGGTGGTCGGAGCCGTCCGAGTCGAAGATCCCGGCGCGCAGGTACTTCTCGTAGCCCGCGTACATGCCGCGGGCCTGCCAGGTCTGTTCGGTGCGGTGGGCCACCTTCGCGCCGGGGACGGTCGCGGCGTCGATGGTGAAGTCGGGATCGCTCATGATCGTGCGGATGTCGTCGTGGCGGGTCGCCACCCACATGGGGTCGACGCCTCGGACGCAGCCCCGCACCAGGTGCTCGCGTTCGCGGATGTGCGCGTAGGAGGTGAACGGATCGCGGACCAGCTCCTGATCCGCCAGGTCCAGTGGTTCGTCGCCGGACTCGGTGGTGGTCCGGCCTTGCGTCGTCATGGTGAGCGCTCCCAACGGGTGGTCGTTCCGTGACGGCATCATGGCGGCCGGACCGCGCCCCACCTGCCGCTATCGGTGCCAATCCACCCGAACGAATGCATTCGCCCTCGACCCCGGAGACGAGGACGCCCGGTCGTCGTCCGGGGCCGCGGTCGGTGTCCGTTCGGGTCGGTGTCAGCCGCGACCGGCGGTGGAAGCCCGGACGCGGAGTTCCCAGGCGTGGGTCCGTACCACGCCCGGTTCCGCCGCGCCCGACAGCAGGTCGCTGAGCAGGGCCGCGCATTCGCGGCCGTACTCCGCCGCGCGCAGGTCCACCGCCGTCACCTGCGGGCTCGACCCGCGTGCCGCGGCGCCGTCGACGCAGGCGGCCACCAGCACCTCGGTTCCGGCCCGCAGGCCTGCCCGGGCCACGGCTGCCAGCACGCCGGGCACCGCGCCGTCGGGGGCGCAGACCACGGCGTCCAGGCCCGGGGTGCCGGCGAGCAGGTCCGTGGTGGCGGCCTCGGCCTCGGTCGGCGTGGCCGCGAACGGGACCGTTCGCACGGCGACCTCGACGCCGTGGCGCCCGGTCCAGTCGGCGGCGGCGGCCCGCAGGGCGGCCGCCCAGTCGGATCCCGGGCCGGGGGCCAGCAGTGCCGGGCGGCGTGCGCCGCGGTGCGCGAGGTGGTCCAGCAGGGCGGCGAGCGAGGTGGCGTTGTCGCACACCACCGATCCGCTGGGTGCGGCCCCGCCTCCGAGGTAGCGCTCCCCGGTGACCACGGGTACGCCGGCGGCCAGCAGACCGGGCACGGCCGGGTCGTCGACCTCCGGATCGATGACCATCAGCCCGTCGACCCGGGCGGCCAGCCCGCCCTCCGCCGCCTTCCCGGGGGCCAGCAGCACCACGTCGAGGCCGTCCTCGCGGGCTCGCTCGACGGCGCCGAACGCCAGCTTCATGTAGTAGTCGAGGCGGGTCGCCGTGCGCGGCAGGTACAGGCCCACTGCCCCGGTGCTGGAGCGGCGCAGGCTGCGCGCCGCCGAGTTCGGCCGGTAGCCGAGCTCTCGGGCCGCGGCCTGGACGCGTTCACGCGTCGCCTCGGCCACCCGGCCGGATCCGAGGAGGGCGTCGGAGGCGGTGCTCTTGGACACCCCGGCCGCCCGGGCCACGTCGAACAGGGTCACGGATCGGCTGGTCACAGCCCGGAAGTCTAGACGCAGAACCGGAGGCCACCCGTGGTCCGGGCGCCTGCCATGCTCCTCGAACCCCCTTGCCGGAACGTTCCGGCAAGGCTTAGGGTCATCCGTGCCGGAACGTTCCGGCACAGCTTCGGCCGCTGCTCCCGACACCATGACCCGAGATGACCCGAGGACCCGCCATGCGCCTGATCACCGCCCTGAACCCGCCCGCGTCCCCGGCCCGCACCCGCGCGCCCCGGCGCGCCGCCCTGCGGGTCGCCCTCGTCCAGCAGCGCTGGCACGCGGACCCCGAGCAGCACCGGGCCGGCCTGCTGGAGGGAATCCGCCTCGCCGCCGAACAGGGCGCCGCCCTCGTCGCCCTCCAGGAGCTCACGCTCTCCCCGTACTTCGCCGTGCTGCGCCAGTCCGACCACCCGCAGGCCGTCGAGCCCGAGGACCTGCGCACCGGCCCGACCTTCGCGTTCGCCGCGGCCGCCGCCCGCGAGCACGGCATCCACGTGCACGCCTCGCTCTTCGAGAAGGCCGACGGGCCGGACGGCCCCGACGGCCTCGGCTACAACACCGCGATCCTCGTCGCCCCCGACGGCACCCTGGTGCAGCGCACCCGCAAGCTGCACATCCCCGTGACCGAGGGCTACTACGAGGACACCTGGTTCCGCCAGGGCCCGGCCGGCGAGGACGCCTTCCCCCTCGCCGAGGTGGGCGACGCCGCCGTCGGCCTGCCGACCTGCTGGGACCAGTGGTTCCCCGAGCTCGCCCGCGCCTACTCCCTCGCCGGCGCCGACGTGCTCGTCTACCCGACCGCCATCGGCTCCGAGCCGGGCCACCCCGGCTTCGACACCCAGCCGCTGTGGCAGCAGGTCATCACCGGCAACGCCATCGCCAACGCCACCTTCATGGTCGTCCCCAACCGCATCGGCACCGAAGGCGAACTCACCTTCTACGGCAGCTCGTTCATCGTCGACCCGTACGGCCGCGTGCTCGCCCGGGCACCGCGCGACGAGGCCGCCGTCCTGGTCGCCGACCTCGACCTCGACCAGCGCCACGACTGGCTCGAACTCTTCCCCTTCAACACCACCCGCCGCCCCGACGCCTACGCGCCCCTGACCGCCCAGCGCTGACGCCCCCGGCCTCCCCGGCCCGGTTCCGGCCAGGAAACGGGGAGGCCCGGCTGCGGGGCTGCGGGGCTGAAGGCGAGCGAAGTGGTGAGCCCGGGGCTCGCGGTGTCAATGGTGTTGCGCCTGGCCGATTGTCACAGTCCGGTCCTCGGGATGTCCTGGCGATTGTGACGCCACACGTGCCACCGAAAGCCACTGACCGACCGTCATGGTGGGTGTCCAGCAAGCCAGCACGCACCGTCATCGGGGAGCCACCATGTCCGTCCGCCGCCGTCGCCCGCTGCTCGT